>NZ_CP051651.1:3917500-4217500 GCF_012848175.1 Xanthomonas campestris pv. badrii
AGCAGCACGGTATGGCCCAGATGCAGGTCCGGCGCGGTGGGATCGAAGCCGGCCTTCACCCGCAGCGGGACGCCGGATTTCAGGCGCACTTCGAGCTGATCGAGCTTGAGAATCTCGTCGGCGCCACGGCCGATGAGTGCGAGGGATTCTTCGAGAGTGGCCAACCACGGACTCCAGCGGCGTTTGCCGTCAACAACGTGAATGATGTTAAACGCGGGTTAATTCCGCGCCAAGTGAAAATAATGAACAGGCTCAATGGTTTGACGCGCTGTTACAGCCTGTCTATGGTACCGGCGATTGGGCTCGCACTTCGAGCCATCGAGGACATTGAACGATGCAGAACTCCGAGCAGGGCCGTGCACGCAAGCGGCGCTTCCACGAACGCCTCCACGTTCTTCACGACACTGCACTGCATCGCAAGCTCAAGGCGCACCTGCCGGCCGCCTTCAACGACCGTTGGACGCGCCGCCACTGGATCCACGCCAGCCTGTTCGCCACCATCGGCGCGATGGTGGCGACCATCGTGCCCGGTTTCTCCAATGCGATCGACACCCCGCTGTCCAGCCACTCCACGCTGGCATTGCCCTTGCCGCCGCTGGTGCCCAGCCGCAAGCAGCTGGCGCCGAGTACCGAGTGGGAGATCCTGCAGGTCAAGCCGGGCCAGACGCTGAGCACCTTGTTCGGCGAATTGGGAATTCCGACCACGGTGATGTACCAGGTGCTGTCGCATCCCGGCACCAAGGAGGCGCTGACCAAGCTGCGCCCGGGCGCGGAAATCGCGTTCGACATGCCCACGCCCGGCCAGTTGCGGGCCCTGCGCTTTGATCGCGACGACAGCCACCGGGTGGAACTGCGCCTGCTGGGCGACAGCGTGCGCGAGAACGTGACCGAACGGGCGACGACCACGCGTACGGTGGTGGCCAGTGGCGAGATCACCAGCTCGTTGTACGCCTCGGCGGACAAGTCCGGGTTGTCGCCGGCAGCGGTGGCGATCATGACCGACGAGATCTTCAAGTACGACATCGACTTCGACAAGGACCTGCAGCCCGGCGACCGTTTCAGCGTGGTGATGGACGAAACCTGGCGCGAGGGCGAGCGCATCAGTACCGGCGACATCCTGGCGGCAACCTTCACCACCGGCGGCAAGACCTACACCGGCTTCCGCTTCGAGCGCGCCGGCAAGCCGGCCGAGTACTACGACATCACCGGCCGCCCGCTGAAGAAAAGCTTCATCCGCATGCCGGTGGCGTATAGCCGCATCAGCTCCACCTTCGGCGCACGCCGGCACCCGGTGCTGGGCACGATGCGCATGCATAAGGGTGTGGATTACGCGGCCGCTTCGGGCACCCCGATCATGGCCGCCGGCGATGCGCGGGTGGTGTTCGTCGGCACCCAGCGCGGCTACGGCAATGTGGTGATCCTGGACCACGGCAAGAACTACAGCACGCTGTACGGCCATATGTCGCGCTTTGGCAAGATCAAGGCCGGCCAGCGCATCAACCAGGGCACGGTGATCGGCTATGTCGGCATGACTGGCCTGGCGACCGGCCCGCACCTGCATTACGAATTCCGCGTGGCCGGGCAGCAGCGCAACCCGATGTCGGTGACCATGCCGCCGCCGGAACCGTTGCAGGGCGCCGAACTGGCCGCCTTCCGCGCGCAGACCGCACCTGCGATGGCGCGCATCGAAGGAATGGAAAAGCTGATCTACGCCGATGCCGGCAAGCCGGCCAAGGGCAAGTCGCGCGGCTGAGCGCGACCTAGCGCTGCAATTGCCGCCGGCAGACCGGCGGCTCAGCGCCTGCAGTGGAGCGGCCATCGGCTGGGATTGCATAACAGGCGACACCGGTTGGTTGCTTCCCATGCCATCTCGCTACGACAGCAATGCCCCGTCGCCGGTGCCAGGCGTGCCGGCAGAGCTGGACGCAGCCGATGACCACTGCTTTCGACCGCGGGAGCAGTTGACGACCCTGCTCCGGCTGCACAAGCTGGACGGCCACGCATCTCTGACTCCGGCATGCCTGCTTTGGAACACGTTGACTCCCCGCTTTACCTGGGCCTGATGTCGGGCACCAGCGCCGACGGCATCGACGCGGCGTTGGTGCGCTTTGCCGACGACAGCCATCGCCGCTGCGCGTTGGTGGCGGGCATCACGGTGCCGTGGGCGCCGGCGTTGCGCAAGCTGCTGGTTGCGCTGGGCCAGGGCGCGGAGACGGTCGCCATCGATGCGCTTGGACGGCTGGATGCACAGGTGGGGCTGGCGTTTGCCGACGCGGCCAACCAGCTCATCGACGAGGCCGGGGTGGCGCGCGCAGGTATTCGCGCGATCGGCTCGCATGGGCAGACCATCCGCCACCGGCCGAACGGGGATCCGGCCTTTACCTGGCAGATCGGCGATGCCAGCCGGATCGCCGAGCATACCGGCCTGACCACGGTGGCCGACTTCCGCCGCCGCGATGTCGCTGCCGGTGGACAGGGCGCGCCGCTGATGCCGGCGTTTCATCTGGCGATGCTGGGTACGGGCGATGAAGACCGCGCGGTGCTCAACCTGGGTGGCATCGGCAACCTGACGCTGATCCCGCGCGACGGCACGGTACTGGGCTTCGATACCGGGCCGGCCAACGCGCTGCTGGACAGCTGGTGCCAGCAGCATCACGGCACCGCGTTCGATGCCGACGGTGCGTTCGCGGCCAGTGGCCAGGTGGACGCGCGCCTGCTGCAGGCGTTGCTGGCCGACCCATGGTTTGCGCTGGCGCCGCCCAAGAGCACCGGGCGCGAGCAGTTCCACCTGGCCTGGGTGATGCAGGCGATGGGCGATGCGCGCCTGCGCCCGGCCGATGTGCAGGCGACCTTGCTGGAACTCACCGCGGCCATCGTGGCCGACGCCTTGCTGCGGCTGCAGCCGCAGACCCGCCGGGTGCTGGTCTGTGGCGGCGGCGTGCGCAATCCGGTGCTGATGGCACGCCTGGCGGCGCGGCTGCCGGGGGTGGTGGTGGAATCCAGCGCGCGGCATGGGCTGGATCCGGATTATCTGGAAGCGATGGGGTTTGCCTGGCTGGCGGCCGAACTCCTGGCCGGACGCCCGGCGAACCTGCCGTTGGTCACCGGCGCGACGGGGCCGCGGTTGCTGGGGGCGATCCATCCGGCCTGAGGGTCTTTCCAGGCCATTGCCAGCAGCCGGCGCAAGAGGATTAGACGGTTGGGGCGAACGTGGGCTGGGGCCGGCTGCCATCCGGGCTTGGAACGGGCTTGCCTGGCGCCGATCAGGTGGCCCGCTGGTTGAGGGTCAGGATGCTCCACCGCTGCGCGTGTTGCGGATCGGCCCTTTCCAACCCTGCCTGGCAGCCGCCGCAGTTCGCCTGCCGCTAGGGATTGTTCCCGGCCGGCAGCGCTTTGAGCGCGGCAATCGCTTCGGCCAGGGCATCGACTTCTGGATGCTGCAGGCCGCCGGTGACTTCGTATTCGCTGGCGAACAGGCCTTGTTCGAGCAGATGCATGACGGTCTGGTGCTGGGTCCAGCCCCGTGCGACGGAAATGCGGCGGATGCGGTCCACCAGCAGCGGATCGATGTCACGCAACACCAGATCGGTCATGCCCTTCCTCGTGCGATGCAGTGCCCCGTCGGCATCATCGACAACCTTGACGGCGGTTTCAATCCGGCTGCCTGTCGTGTGCCAACAGGCGCGGCCAGAGCCAGGCCAATAGCATCAGGGTCGGGATCACCGTCAGGGCGCTGAGGATGAAGAAGGTGCTGTAGGACGTGGCCTGGACCAGAAACCCGGACACGCCGCCAGCGAACTTGCCCGGCAGATTGGCCAGCGATACCAGCAATGCGTATTGCGTGGCGGTGAAGTTGCGGTCGGTCAGCGACGACATGAAGGCCACCAGCACGGTGGCTGCGAAGCCCTGGAAAAGGTTGTCTGCGCTGAGCGCGGCGTAGAACGCCCACAGCTTGCCCGGGTTGTGCGCCATCAGCAGGAAGGCCAGGTTGGACAACGCCACCCCCAGCGCAGCCACCAGCAACATGCGACGGAAGCCGAATGCCGCCACTGCTGCGCCGCCGGCAAAGGCACCCACAATCCCGATCCACACGCCGAACAGCTTGGAGACGGTGGCGATATCGGCCTTGGTGTAGCCGGAATCCAGATAGAACGGCCCGGCCATCACGCCGATTACCTGGTCCGGGAACTTGTACAAGCCCACGAACAGCAGCAGCACGACCCCCAACGCCACGCCGTTGCCGGAAAAGAAGCTGGAGATGGGTTGCCAGAACGCTCCTGCCACATCCACGCGGCGGACCACCGTGGCTTCGGGTCGGTCGGGCTCGCGGCACACCAGCGTGGTGATGATCGGCAGCAGCATCAGCGCCGACATGCCCAGGTATGCCCAGGTCCAGTCGAGGTATTCGGCCATGTACAGCGCACCGGCGCCGCCCAGGATCAGGCCGATGCGGTACCCCAGGGTGTAGGTCGCGGCCAGCGCTGCCTGCGCGGTTTCCGGTGCGATCTCGATGCGGTAGGCATCCACCACCGAATCCTGGGTGGCGCCCCAGAACGAGGCGAACAGCACCCAGCTCACCAGCCCCGTCACGCTCAGGTCCGGGCGCGAGAATGCCAGCGCAACCAAGCCAATGGTGACGCCGAGTTGCGCGACCAGCAGCCAGGAGCGGCGGCGGCCGAGGAAGGCCGTGAGCGGAAACGCGTAGCGGTCGATCAGTGGCGCCCACAGGAACTTGAGCAGGTAGAAGAAGCTGGCCAGGCTGATCAGGCCGATGCTGCCCAGATCCAGCCCGACGTCGCGCAGCCGGGTGGACAGGGTCTGCGAGGCGATCAACAGGAACGGCAGGCCGCTGCCAAAACCCAACAATGCCATGGTCGCCGCCGATGGCGTGGCGAAGGCGTGCCGGATGCCGCGCAGGCCTTTGTACTTGGGTGCGGGCTTGCTCATGCGTGCGGCCGGTGGGATCGGATGCTGGTCGATGCAGTGCGGGCAGTGTTACCGACCGCGGCGCCGGCCGGGCTGCCGCAAACGCACAATCGGCTCCCTGAAGGATCTGCAGCCATTGCGCTGCGGTGGGCTGCCGCCCGCATGCGCGTGATGCCCGCCTGCGCCAGGCCACTGGGCGTACGCCAATCCTGGGTAGCGGCACTCCTGCCCAGTCCAGCGCCGACCCACTGTGCGGCCTCACTCACAGCGCGTAATCCACGACATACGGCGCATGGTCGGAGAAGCGCTGCTCGCGGTAGATCGCGCAGGCCCGCAGTGCCTCGCGCAGGCCGGGGGTGACCAATTGATAGTCGATGCGCCACCCCACGTTGTTGGCGCGCGCGGCGCCGCGGTTGCTCCACCAGGTGTAGTCCTGGCCCTGCGGATGCAGCACGCGGTAACTGTCGACCCAGCCGCGGCCGTCGGCGGCGCTGGCCTCGCTTGCCGCATCGGCGCACAGGCCGTTGAGCCAGTCGCGCTCGGGCGGCAGGCAGCCGGAATTCTTCTGGTTGGACTTCCAGTTCTTGATGTCCAGCGCGGTGCGCACGATGTTCCAGTCGCCGCATAGCACGTACTGGCGGCCGCTGGCCAGCCACTGGTCCAGGATCGGCCGCAGCCACTGCATCACCTGGAACTTGTAGTCCTGGCGCAATTGGCCCGACGAGCCGGACGGGATATAGAAGGACACCACGCTGAGGTTGCCGAAACGCGCTTCGATGTAGCGCCCTTCTTCGTCGAACTCGGGCCAGCCCAGCGCGGTGCGTACCTCGTCGGGTTCGCGCCGGGCGTAGATCGCCACCCCGCTATAGCCCTTCTTGGTACTGGCATCGCGAAACCAGGCCTGATAGCCGGCCGGCAGGAATTCCGGCCCGGCCAGCTGGTGCTCCTGGGCCTTGGTCTCCTGGATGCACAGCACATCCGCGTCCTGGGCGACGAACCAGTCGAAAAACCCCTTGCTGGCGGCCGATCGCAGGCCATTGGCGTTGAAGCTGATGATGCGCATGGGCGGGAATGGGGAATCGGAAATGGGGAATCGTAAAGCGTACCCCACTGCCGTCTGGAAGGCTGCTGGCGCACGATGCGTTTACCATTCCCGATTCCCCAATCCCCATTCCCCCCATGACCGACCACCGCACCCGATTCCTGCAGCTGGCCCTGGACGCCGATGCCCTGCGCTTTGGCGAGTTCACGCTCAAGTCCGGGCGGCTCAGTCCGTATTTCTTCAACGCCGGGCGCTTCGATTCCGGGGCCAAGACGGCGCAGCTGGCGCAGTGCTATGCCGATGCGATCGACGCGGCCGGGGTGGAGTTCGATCTGGTGTTCGGGCCGGCCTACAAGGGCATCCCGTTGGCGACGGCGCTGGCCTGCGCCTACGCCGGACGCGGCCGCGACCTGCCGCTGGCGTTCAATCGCAAGGAGGCCAAGGACCATGGCGAAGGCGGCACCCTGATCGGGGCGCCGCTGGCCGGCCGCAAGGTGCTGATCGTGGACGACGTGATCACCGCCGGTACCGCCATCCGTGAGGCGCTGGGCATCATCCGCGCAGCCGGCGGCACCCCGGCCGGCATCGTGGTGGCGCTGGACCGGCAGGAGATCGCCTCCGAGCAGGACCGCCGTTCGGCGGCGCAGGCGGTGGCGGCCGAGGCCGGCATTGCAGTGATCGCGGTGGCCAACCTCGCCGACCTGCTTGCTTTTGCGCAAGGAAACGCCGACCTTGTCGGCTACCGGGAACCGCTGCTGGCCTATCGTGGCCGCTACGGAACCGACACCACAGGCTGACGGCAGGCGACAGGGGGCTGCGATGATGCCGAAATACACACGTTTGGCATTATGCGCCGCCGTCATGGCGGCCCTCGCCGCCGCGCCTGCCATCGCGCAGGACAAGACGGCGGCAAAGAAACTGTATTGCTGGAACCAGAACGGCACCCGGGTGTGCAGCGATACGCTGCCGCCGGAGGCGGTGAACCAGGCGCGCGACGAGTTCAACGCCAAGAGCGGGCTGCGCAGCGCCGAGGTGCAGCGGGCCATGAACAGCGACGAGCGCGCCGCCGCCGCGGCCAGCGAGCAGCAGCGCCAGGCCGATCTGGCCGCAGAGCAGATGCGCAAGCGCACCGACCAGGCGATGCTGATGTCGTATCAGAGCGAGGACGACCTGCGCCGCGTGTTCAACGAGCGCATCGCCATCGTCGACAACAACATCCACACCGCACGCTTCAACGTGACCAGCCTGCGCGAGGGATTGGCCACCCTGCTGCGCGCCGCCGGCGACCGTGAGCTGGCCGGCCAGGCGGTGGCGAACAAGCTGGCCGGCGACATCCAGCAACGCCATCGCGAATTGATGGCGCAATTGCGCCTGCAGACCAGCTTCGAGCAGCAACGGGTGGCGCTGGACGGCGAGATCGCCGACATCCTGCAGCGCTACCGCGCCATGCAGGCGCCCTCCGGCAGCGCCGCGCCCGCCGGCTGAGCCGCGGCGGTCATTCCCGCGCGTGGGCACCGCCGCCACGGGCGGCATTTCCCGATCCGACGCCCTGCCCGCATAATGGCTGGTCTTACTCCTTGCCCACGAGGCTCTCCCGCATGGCCCGGATCATCGCCATTGCCAACCAGAAAGGCGGCGTCGGCAAGACCACGACGGCAGTCAATCTGGCGGCCGGCCTGGCGCGCGCGCCCAAGCGCGTGTTGCTGGTGGATCTGGACTCGCAGGGCAACGCCACCATGGGCAGCGGCATCGACAAGCGCGATGTGGCTGCCTCCACCTGCGACCTGCTGCTGGGCGAGAACAGCGCTGCGCAGATCCGGGTCACCGCGCCGGAAGGCTTCGACCTGCTGCCGGGCAACATCGACCTGACCGCCGCCGAGATCCAGCTGATGGACCAGGGCGAGCGCGAGCAGCGGCTCAAGCGCGCACTGGCGCCGATCCGCGACGAGTACGACTTCATCCTGATCGACTGCCCGCCGGCGCTGTCGCTGCTGACGCTCAACGCGCTGACCGCGGCCGATTCGATCATCGTGCCGATGCAGTGCGAGTACTACGCGCTGGAAGGGTTGACCGCGCTGCTGGAAACCATCGAAGCGCTGCGCGCCAACCTCAACCCGGCGCTGGAAATCGAAGGCGTGCTGCGCACCATGTTCGACATCCGCAACAACCTGGCCAATGCGGTGTCGGCCGAGCTGACCGAGCATTTCGGCGACAAGGTGTTCCGCACCATCGTGCCGCGCAACGTGCGCCTGGCCGAGGCACCCAGCCATGGACAGAGCATCGTGGGCTACGACCGCACCTCGCGTGGCGGGGTGGCCTACCTGGGCCTGGCCGGCGAGATCGTGCGCCGCCAGAACGACCGCAACAAGGCCGTCCGGCCCGTGGAGACCGTCTGATGAGCAAGCCGCCGCTGGCAAAGAAGCGTGGCCTGGGCCGCGGCCTGGAAGCGCTGCTGGGGCCCAAGGGTGCGGCCGCCGCCGCAGCACCGGCCGGTGCCGACGAACAGGCCTTGCAGCCCGGCGACACCCTGCGCACCTTGGCGGTGACCCAGCTGCAGCCGGGCAAGTACCAGCCGCGCCGGGAGATGGACGAGGTCAAGCTGGCCGAGCTGGCGGAGTCGATCAAGGCGCAGGGCGTGATCCAGCCGATCGTGGCGCGCGAGCTGGCGCCGGGACAGTTCGAGATCGTGGCCGGCGAACGCCGCTGGCGCGCCTCGCAGCTGGCCGGGCTGACCGACGTGCCGGTGGTGGTGCGCGAGCTGGACGACCGCACCGTCATCGCGATGGCGCTGATCGAGAACATCCAGCGCGAAGACCTCAACCCGCTGGAAGAAGCGCAGGCGCTGCAGCGGCTGATCGACGAATTTTCGCTGACCCATGCCGAGGCCGCCGAAGCGGTGGGCCGCTCGCGTGCGTCGGTGTCCAACCTGCTGCGGCTGCTGGAACTGCCGGTGGCGATCCGGGTGCTGCTGGAAACCCGCCGCCTGGAAATGGGCCATGCGCGTGCGCTGCTGACCCTGGCGCCGGAACTGGCCAGCAAGCTGGCCCAGGAAGCGGCCGACCAGGGCTGGTCGGTACGCGAGGTCGAACACCGCGCACAGCAGTTTGCCGCCGGCAAGGTGCCGGGCGGGCTGCGCCGTGGCAAGCCGACGCCGGTTGCGCCGCAGGCCGACATCGCCTCGCTGGAAACCGAACTGTCCGAATCGCTGGGCACCAAGGTAGTGTTCAATCACGGCCGCGGCGGCAAGGGCAAGCTGGTGATCCACTACACCGACCTGGACACGCTGGAAGGCGTGCTGGAACGGCTGCGCCTGCACAAGGGTTAAGGCCGCGGCCCGCGCACGAGGAGCACCGATGCATCCTGCCAAGGTCGACCGCGCGCAGCTGCGGCGCCTGACCGACCTGCCCAATGTCGGTCCGGCCTGCGTACAGGATCTGCATCTTCTCGGCATCCACGAGCCGGCGCAGCTGCGTGGCCGCGATGCGTTCGAGATGCATGCCCAACTCTGCCAGCGCAGCGGGGTGCGGCAGGACCCGTGCGTGATCGATGTGTTTCTGTCGATCGTGCGCTTCATGCAGGGCGAGGCGCCACGCCACTGGTGGGAATTCAGCGCCGAGCGCAAGGCGATCCTGGCGAGCCGACCCGCGCTGACGGCGGAGCCGCCATCTGGCGATTCCGCCCTTCGTACTTGATGTCTTCAGGACTACTGCCATGACCATTCTCGTCACCGGCGCCGCCGGTTTCATCGGTGCCTACACCTGCCGCGCGCTGGCTGCACGCGGTGAGACGGTGGTGGGCCTGGACAACTACAACAGTTACTACGACCCGCAGCTCAAGCGCGACAGGGTGGTGGCGCTGTGCCCCGGCATCGACATCCGCACGCTGGACCTGACCGACCGCGACGGCCTGGCCGCATTGTTCGATCAGATCCAGCCCACCCGCGTGGTGCACCTGGCCGCGCAGGCCGGCGTGCGCTACTCGCTGGAAAACCCGCATGCCTATGTCGACAGCAACCTGGCCGGCTTCGTCAACATGCTCGAGCTGTGTCGGCACCGCGGCGTGCAGCATCTGGTGTATGCCTCCAGCAGCTCGGTCTACGGCGACTCGGCCACCCCGCCGTTCTCCGAAGACCAGCGCGTGGACCAGCCGCGCTCGTTGTATGCCGCGACCAAGGCCGCCAACGAACTGATGGGCTACACCTATGCGCAGTTGTACGGCCTGCGCGCGACCGGGCTGCGCTTTTTCACCGTGTACGGTCCATGGGGCCGGCCGGACATGGCGCCGCTGATCTTCAGCCGCGCGGTGCTGGCCGGGCGCCCGATCGAGGTGTTCAACCACGGCAGGATGCAGCGCGACTTCACCTTCGTGGACGACATCGTGGCCGGCGTGCTCGGCGCGCTGGACACGCCCAGCGACGCGCCGGTGCCGCACCGGGTGTTCAACCTGGGCAACCACACGCCGGTGGAGCTGGAGACCTTCATCGAGGTGATCGCCCAGGCCGCCGGTCGCCCGGCCGAGAAGGTCTACAAGCCGATGCAACCGGGCGACATGCTCCGCACCATGGCCGACACCCGGCGCGCGCAGGCGGCCTTCGGCTTCGATCCGGCCACGCCGGTCGAACGCGGGCTGCCGCAGGTGGTGGACTGGTGCCGGAACTACTTCGGCGACCGCGCCTGAGCGTGTTGCAGCGCGGGTGACGCCGCAGGCCAGGGAGCGCTCGGCCGCCGCCGCACCCCGTACACTGCAGCGGAGAGCATGCCGTCTGCGTGCCAAGGCAAGCCGGCCCTACACGCTCCCGGCCGCTTGTGCGCATGACAGGTCGGTTAATGCGCACAGGCTTCATGCCTGACTCAGACGCTCAGGGCACAATGCGCGATCTTTTTTGCTCTGCCCTCCTCCGGCCACCACGAATCCATGAGCCAACCTCAGCTTTCCGTCGTCGTCCCGGTGTTCAACGAACGCGACAACGTCGCGGCCCTGGTCGGCGAAATCGTCGCAGCACTGCGCGGCCTGGTGGCCTTTGAAATCGTCTATGTCGACGACCACTCGCGCGATGACACCCTGGCCGTGCTGCAAGGTCTGAAGGCCACCACGCCGGAACTGCGCGTGCTGCATCACGCGACCCAGAGCGGGCAAAGCACGGCGGTACGCAGCGGAGTCAAGGCCGCGCGCGCCAGCTGGATCGCCACCCTGGATGGCGACGGCCAGAACGACCCGGCCGACATCCCCAAGCTGCTCATCGCGCGCAGCCAGGCGCAGCCGCAGGTCAAGCTGTTTGCCGGCTGGCGGGTCAACCGCCAGGATTCGGGGTCCAAGCGCTGGGCCAGCAAGTGGGCCAACGCGATCCGCTCGCGCATGCTGCAGGACAACACGCCCGATACCGGATGCGGCATCAAGCTGTTCGAGCGCGAAGCGTTCCTGGACCTGCCCTATTTCGACCATATGCACCGTTACCTGCCGGCCCTGATGCAACGCGCCGGCTGGCGCACGGTGAGCGTGCCGGTGAACCACCGCCATCGCACCGCCGGCGTGTCCAAGTACAACAATCTCAATCGCGCACTGGTGGGCGTCCGCGACCTGCGCGGGGTGGCGTGGCTGATCACCCGCAGCAAGCGCACCGTGGTGGTGGAACGTTGATGGAACCGTCGTTTCTCGATCAACAGCTGACCTGGCTGTACTGGACCGGCATCCATGTCACCGGCTGGAAGCTGATCGGCTATGTGGGCGCGCTGATGTTCGGCGGCCGCTGGCTAGTGCAGTTCGTTGCCTCCAAGCGCGCCGGCAAACCGGTGATCCCGCGGCTGTTCTGGTACATGAGCGTGGTCGGCAGCCTGATGACGCTGAGCTACTTCGTGTTCTCGGCCAAGCAGGATTCGGTGGGCGTGCTGCAGAACCTGTTTCCGGCGTTCACTGCGGTTTACAGCCTGTACCTGGATGTGAAGCATCGCGGCTGGAAGCGCGATCGGGCTGGGCATTGAGGGGCTGGGCATTGAGGGGCTGGGATTGGGGATTGGGGATTGGGGATTGGGGATTGGTCGGTAGTCGGTAGTCGGCGCGTACAAGCCGTGTTGGTGGATAGATCGCTCCAGACGGCGCCAAGTTGTCTTTGTGGCTGGCCGCGTTGCGAGTAAGGGCTGTAGCTGGCGCCTGATTCTTACGCGGCGTTGCGCAGGTGGCCGACGCGGTGATGCGCGGCTGGATGATGGTGATGCCCTGACGGCGCGGGCAGGCTGTGGACATGTCCAGCGCATCCGTCCCTTGTTCGGTTTTCGTGCCAGCGCCCACTGCGGCGTATTGGCATCTGTGCCTGCCCACCCATCAAGGCGTACCGTTGTTCGCGGACTGGCGCTGCGCGCGTGCGGCCGCGGCCACCTTGGCGATGCCGCGCCACTGGCACGGTGCGCAGCTGCTGTGCTGGGTGCTGCTGCCACAGCACTGGTGCGGCTTGCTGCAGGCGCCAGGCAAGGCGGGCTTGCTGCAACTGGCGGGCGCCGCACGGCTGGCAGCCGGCGAAGCGGTCAATCGCGCACGCGGGCGCGGCGGCACCATCTGGCAACCGGAGATGCAGGCGGCGGCGCTTCCCGCGGATATCGATCACCGCCAGTTCGCGCGCAGCCTGGTGGCCTCGCCGTTGCGCGCCGGGTTGGTCGACCGGATCGGCGCGTATCCGTATTGGGATGCGGTGTGGCTGCAGCGCGACGGCTCTCAAGCCATCGAACCGGCGGTTGTGGCCAACGGCCTGCACCTGCATGCGGTGGCCGGCAATGCCGGCAGCAGCGGCAGCGAATGCTGAGCCTGCTGCTGCGGCACTCCTGCTTCCGTGCTTGCCGATGTGGCGCGCCCGCTTCGCCTTCGCCGCCGTTCTACGGCGCCGCGACCAACGGCGCTTCCGTTGGAGGAGCGACGCCGCTGGCGGCGACGCCCCCGGGCTCAGAACGCCAGCGGATGCTCGGGCAACAGTGCCTGCAATTGGCTGCGGAACAGCGCGCGGATGCGCTCCAGGGCCGCCTCGCTGTCGGCTTCGAACCGCAACACCAGGATCGGCGTGGTGTTGGAGGCCCGCACCAGGCCCCAGCCGTCCGCGAAGTCCGCCCGCAGGCCGTCGATGGTGGACAGGCGTGCCGACTCGAACGGCGATTCTTCGCCCGCCTGCGCACGCGCGACAAAGCGCGCCACCAGCGCATGCGCATCGCCTTCCACCGGCACCTTGATCTCCGGCGTGGAGACGCTCTCGGGCAGGGCATCCAGCACTTCGGACGGGGTTTGCTCGCGCTGGGCCAGGATTTCCAGCAGGCGCGCCGCGGCGTAGATGCCGTCGTCGAAGCCGTACCAGCGCTCCTTGAAGAAGAAATGCCCGCTCATCTCGCCGGCCAGCTCGGCATCGGTTTCGCGCATCTTCGACTTGATCAGCGAATGCCCGGTCTTCCACATCAGCGGGCTGCCGCCATTGCGCAGCACGTAATCGGACAGCTTGCCGGTGCACTTCACGTCGTAGATGACCAACGCGCCGGGATTGCGCTGCAGCACATCGGCGGCGAACAGCATCAGCAGGCGGTCGGGGAACACCACCGTGCCCTCCTTGGTCACCACGCCCAGGCGATCGGCGTCGCCGTCGAAGGCCACGCCGATATCCGCGTCGAAACGCTGCACCATCGTCACCAGATCGTCGAGATTGTGCGGCTCGCTCGGGTCGGGGTGGTGGTTGGGGAAGGTGCCGTCGATGTCGCAATACAGCGGAATCACTTCGGCACTGATCGCCTCCAGCAGGCGTGGTGCGATCTCGCCGGCCGCGCCATTGCCGGCGTCCACGACGACCTTGATCGGGCGGTCGAGCTGCACGTCATCGGCGATGCGCTGGATGTAGGCATCGCTGAGATCGCGCTGTTCCAGCTCGCCGGGCGCGGCGGCGGTATGCAGGCGGCCTTCGTTGATGCGCTGGTGCAGTTCGGCGATGGCCGTGCCGGACAGCGTCTCGCCACCAATGACGATCTTGAAGCCGTTGTAGTCCGGTGGGTTGTGGCTGCCGGTCACCGCCACGCAGCTGCCGGCACGCAACTCATATGCACCGAAATACACCATCGGCGTCGGTGCCAGGCCGATGTCGGTGACGTTGCAGCCGGCACGCCGCAGGCCTTCGATCAACCCGTTGGTCAGTTCCGGGCCGGACAGGCGCCCGTCGCGGCCCACCACCACATCGCGCAGGCCCTGTGCCTGCATCACGCTGCCGATGGCCTGGCCGATCAGCGCCGCCACGCCGGGATTGAGCTCTTTTCCGACCACGCCGCGGATGTCGTAGGCGCGGAACATCTCGGTGGCGACCTGCACCGCTGGTACCAGCGCTGGGGGGGCGGGCGGCGCTGCCTCATCCGGCGCAGCCGCCTCGCTGGCAAGGCTGGCGTCGTGTTGCAGGCTTTGACTGAAAGTGGGTTCGTCGGCCGTCGTGGCGCCGGCGACGCGGCGACGCGGCAAGGCCACCCGGCCACGGCTGGCCAGCACCAGCAACACGGCAATCACGCCCAGCAAGCCCGCCACGATGGCGCAGCCAATCGCGCCCAGGCCCAGCGGGCCGGCATCGCGCTGCGGCACCGCGGCGGCCATGCGCAGGCCGCTGCTGCCCAGCGGCCTGGCCAGCGTTTCGGCGGCATCGGCCAGTGCCGCATCACCTTGTTGGGTCACGTTGTAACCGCCCTGACGCAGCGCCAGGTAGGCGCTGCCGGGCACCGCGATCGCATTCAGCGGGCCGGTCAGGCGCAGCAGCGGCAAGCGTGCATATGCCACTGCCGGCTGCCCGCCCAGGCGCACCGCGGCCGCCACGCCCAGGCGCACCTGCCTGGCGTCGCGCACCACGCGCACCTGCGCATGGTCGGCCACCTGCGCCGATTCGAGCAGGCTAAGGCGCGCGTAACCGAACTCCTTGGGATTGGCGTAGGCCGCGGCCAGGTCGCCAGGCAGCACCTGCACGTCCTCGGCGCCCTTGAAACGCTCACGAATGATCGAGGCGGCGGCCAATGCGTCGCCGTTGCCCAGCGCGGTCACGACCGCTGGTTGCTTGAGCACGGCGTCGAGCTGGCTGGCCTGCGCGGCCATCGCCTGGCCGACCTCCTGCACCGCACGGTCGCGGGCCTGCTCCAGGGTCTGCGCAATCGACTCTTCGTGCCACTGCGCATAGCTGTTCCAGCCGAACCACGCGGCCAGCAGCAGCAACACGCCCCCCAATACCGGACCACTCGTACGCACGCTGGACATCGACTGCCTGCGCTCGTTCGCCTTGCTCATGCGACTCCCCCGTCAGCGCACCCCGGTGTGGCCGAATCCACCCGCTCCCCGCGCGCTGTCGACGAAAGTATCCACCACTTGCAGGCCCACGCGCACGATCGGCAGGATCACCAGCTGTGCGATGCGGTCGCCCGGCTCGATGGTGAAGGCCTCGCGCCCACGATTCCAGGTGCTGATCAGCAGCGGCCCCTGGTAATCGGCATCGATGAGCCCGGTGCCGTTGCCGAGCACGATGCCGTGACGATGGCCCAGGCCCGAACGCGGCAGGACCACCGCGCACAGCTGCGGGTCGGCCAGATGGATGGCGATGCCGCTGGGAATCAGGGCCGCATCGCCGGGTTCCAGCGTCATCGGCGCTTCCAGTGCGGCGCGCAGGTCCATGCCTGCACTGGCCTCGGTGGCGTAGGCCGGCAACGGCCACACGTCGCCGAAGCGCGGATCGAGCAACTTCAGCTGCAAGGAGTGGGTTGGCTCGCTCATGCCTGCAATCTCTCCGCGATCAGGGCCAGCAGTTGGTCGGCCAGCTGGGTCTTGCTGCTGCTTGGGAACACACGCTCGCCGCCCTGCCAGTAGGCGGTGGCGGCGTTGTTGTCGCTTTCGAACCCGCCGCCCTCGATCCCCACCTGGTTGGCGATGATCAGGTCCAGCCGCTTGGCCGCCAGCTTGCCACGCGCGTAATGCTCCACGTCGTGCGTTTCGGCGGCAAAACCGACCACCAGTTTGAGCGCGCCGGTCTGCGCGGCGACCTCGGACAGGATGTCCGGGGTGCGCACCAGTTCCAGGGTGAGGGTTTCACCGGTCTTCTTGATCTTCTGCGACACCACCCGTTTGGGCGTGTAGTCGGCCACCGCGGCCGCGCCGATGTAGATGTCGGCCGGAAACGCGCCCAGCACCGCGTCGCGCATCTGCGCGGCCGAGCGCACGTCGATGCGCTGCACCCCGGGCGGGGTGGTCTGGTGCACCGGTCCGCTGACCAGCACGACGTCGGCGCCCTGGCGGGCAGCGGCGGCGGCCAGGGCGTAGCCCATCTTGCCGCTGCTGCGGTTGCCGACGTAGCGCACCGGGTCCAGGTCCTCGAATGTGGGCCCGGCGCTGATCACGATGCGCAGGCCTTCCAGCTGCGCGCTGCTGGGAATGAACACCGGCCCGGTGGCGGCCAGGGTGGCGGCAGGCGCGGTGGCGGCGGTCTGGGCGCCTGCCAGTGCAGCGATGATCGCCGCCGGCTCGGCCAGCCGGCCGGGACCGGATTCGCCTTCGGCCAGCGGGCCGTCCTCGGGGCCGACCACTGCCACGCCGCGCGCGCGCAGGGTGGCGATATTGGCCTGGGTGGCCGCATGCAGCCACATGCGGTGGTTCATCGCCGGGGCCACGGTCAGCGGCGCGGTCGTGGCCAGGCATAGCGTGGTGACCAGGTCGTCGGCCAGCCCGTGCGCCAGCCGCGCCAGCAGGTCGGCGGTGGCCGGCGCCACGATCACCCGGTCGGCCCAACGGGCCAGTTCGATATGCCCCATCGCCTGCTCGGCGGCGCTGTCCCACAGCGTAGTGCGGGTCGGTTGCCCGGACAGCGCCTGGAAGCTCAGCGGGGTGACGAACTGTTGCGCGCCGCTGGTCATGGCGACCTGCACCTGCGCGCCGGCGTCGCGCAGGCGACGGACCAGTTCGAGCGATTTGTAAGCGGCAATGCCTCCGCCGACGCACAGCAGCAAACGCTGTCCGTCCAGGGGGCGGGCCTGAGTGGAGCCGATCACGTCGGAGTCGTCCTACGGTTACAAGGACAACTAGATTAGCCGATGGCCCTGCCTGGCCTGATGGGCGTGGGCGATAAGCACCGGCACTCTCGCCATATGCACATACACGACTGGCCCAGCACCGAACGCCCGCGCGAAAAACTCCTGGCGCGCGGCGCGCCTGCCCTCTCCGACGCCGAGCTGCTGGCGATCTTCGTCGGCTCGGGCCTGCGCGGCCAGGATGCGGTCAAGACCGCGCGCGAGCTGCTGCACCGGCACGGGCCGCTGCGGGTGCTGCTGGACCGCCCGGCCTCGGCCCTGGCGCGCCTGCCTGGCCTGGGCCCGGCCTCGGCGTGCAAACTGAACGCGGCGCTGGAGCTGGCGCATCGGCACCTGATGAGCGGGCTGGAGCGCGGCGAGGCGCTCAGCGACCCGCCCAGCGTGGGCCGCTACTTCTCGCAGCGGCTGCGCGCACGCGCCTACGAGGTGTTCGCGGTGCTGTTCCTGGACAACCGCCACCGCGCGATCGCCTTCGAGGAAATGTTCACCGGCACCATCGACGGCGCCGACATCCATCCGCGCGAAGTGGTGCGCAAGGCGCTGCTGCACAATGCCGCAGCGGTGATCGTGGGGCACAACCACCCGTCCGGCAATCCGGAGCCGTCCGAGGCCGACCGCGCCGTCACCCAACGCCTGCTGCAAGGGCTGGACCTGGTGGATATCCGCCTGCTGGACCACTTCGTGATCGGCGATGGCCGGCCGGTGTCGCTGGCCGAGCGCGGCTGGCTGGAATGGCGCGCCTGATGCCCTGCCGGACGCGATGCCATCCGGGCAGCCGCGGTGGTCAGCGGGGGGCAGCGCCGGGGCAGCTGCGTGTCCCGTACTAGCTGAGATGACCGACCAATCCGTACGGAAGCAGCCTGTGCCAGGGGCGAGCCACAGCACACGAGGGCATCTGCCGGCGGCAATCACAGGCCGCGCCCGCCTGGCCCTCGCGCGGCACCCGGGTGGATCCCGTCACGCCGGCGCCCCGACCTGAACCATCGGCCGGACCCTGCGCCGCGCGGTCGGGTAAAATCGCTGGTTTGGTTCCAAGCAGATCCCACGTGAAAGCCCAACTCCGCGCACTGATCGGCCAAGGCATCGAAGCCTTGCGCGCCAACGGCACCCTGCCTGCCGACACCCTGCCGCCGGATTTTGTGGTCGAGCGACCCAAGACACGCGAGCATGGCGACTTCGCCACCAATGCGGCGATGCTGCTGGCCAAGGCCGCGCGCAGCAATCCGCGCGCACTGGCGCAGGCGCTGGTTGCCGCCCTGCCGGCCAGCGACGATGTGACCACGGTGGAGATCGCCGGCCCCGGCTTCATCAATTTCCAT
This sequence comes from Xanthomonas campestris pv. badrii, assembly GCF_012848175.1. Taxonomy (NCBI): domain Bacteria; kingdom Pseudomonadati; phylum Pseudomonadota; class Gammaproteobacteria; order Lysobacterales; family Lysobacteraceae; genus Xanthomonas; species Xanthomonas campestris. The sequence continues at coordinate 3,935,851 of NZ_CP051651.1, forward strand.
CTGGCCCCCACCGCCTACCAGCGCGAAGTGGCGCATGTGATCAAGCAGGGCCACGACTACGGCCGCGGCCTGGCCGGCAACGGCCGCTCGGTGGGCGTGGAATACGTCTCGGCCAACCCCACCGGCCCGCTGCACGTTGGCCACGGCCGCGCCGCGGCGATCGGCGACAGCCTGGCACGCGTGCTCGATGCCAATGGGTGGAACGTCAAGCGCGAGTTCTACTACAACGATGCCGGCGTGCAGATCGAGAACCTGGCGCTGTCGGTGCAGGCGCGTGCGCAGGGGCTCACCCCCGACAGCGACGGCTGGCCGGAAAACGGCTACCGCGGCGACTACATCGCCGATGTGGCCAACGCCTACCTGGCCGGCGACACCGTCGACCTGGAGGGCCACCTGGTCACCGGCACCAAGGATCCGGCCGATCTCGAATCGATCCGCCGCTTCGCGGTGGCGTATCTGCGTAACGAGCAGAATCACGACCTGGCCGCGTTCCGCGTCGACTTCGATATCTATTTCCTGGAAAGCTCGCTGTACAAGGACGGCAAGGTCGAAGAAGCGGTGCAGAAGCTGATCGCCTCCGGCCACACCTACGAGGAAGGCGGCGCGCTGTGGCTGAAGTCCACCGACTTCGGCGACGACAAGGACCGCGTCATGCGCAAGTCCGACGGCACCTACACCTACTTCGTGCCGGACGTCGCCTACCACCTGACCAAGTGGCAGCGCGGTTACGAACGCGCCATCACCGAACTGGGCGCCGACCACCACGGCTCGCTGACGCGCGTGCGCGCCGGCCTGCAGGCGCTGGAACTGGGCATCCCGCAGGGATGGCCGGAATACGTGCTGCACCAGATGGTCACGGTGATGCGCGGCGGCGAGGAAGTGAAGCTGTCCAAGCGTGCCGGCAGCTACGTCACCCTGCGCGACCTCATTGAAGAAACCAGCGCCGACGCAGTGCGCTGGTTCCTGATCGCGCGCAAGCCCGATTCGCAGCTCACCTTCGACATCGACCTGGCACGTGCGCAGAGCAACGACAACCCGGTGTTCTACGTGCAGTACGCGCATGCGCGTGTGTGCAGCGTGCTGCGCCAGGCACAGGAAAAGGGCCTCAAGTACGAACAGGCCAACGGCCTGGCCGAGCTGGCCCGGCTGGACGACGAGCATTCGCTTGCGGTGATGCTGGAGCTGTCGCGTTACCCGGAAGTGGTGGAAATCGCCGGCCAGACGCTGGAGCCGTACCAGATTGCGCAATACCTGCGTGAATTGGCGCATGCCTTCCACACGTGGTATCACAACAGCAAGGTGCTGGTGGACGATGCCGCCGAGCGCGATGCCAAGCTCACCCTGGCAGTGGCCACCCAGCAAGTGCTCGCCAACGGCCTGGAGCTGCTCGGCGTCAGCGCTCCGGAAAAGATGTAAGCACGCCACCGGGATGCCGCAGCCGGGGGACATCCCCCTGGCTGCGCCGCAGGCAAGGTCCGTTCGGGCCACCCATTCATCGCCCGCGCCGCGCCCGCAGCAGGCGCAGCAACAGCGATCGCCGCAGCACGTCGGGCAACGGCCCGCAACGACACGATTCGGAGAAGTGGTAGATGGCAGCACGACGCGGTAAGAGCCAGGCACGACGCAACACCAGCAATGGCACGCCCGGTTGGGTGTGGTTGGTGGCGGGCGCCGCGATTGCGGCGGTGATCTTCCTGGCCGCGCCCAACCTGTTCAAGAAGGACGGCGATGGCTTCCTGCGCGTGGGCCCGCGGGCCAACCCCGATGCGCAGCCCGAACCGGTGGCCGATGCCGACACCGATACCCCGGCCGAGCTGCCCAAGCCCAGCACGCAGCCGTCCAAGCCGCAGGCCAAGCCCGGCGATGCGCAGACCCAGTACGACTTCTACACCTTGCTGCCCGGCAAGGAAGTGCAGATGTCCGATGCGGAACTGGCCGCCAGCGCACGTGCCGAGGAAGCTGCGCGCGCGCGCGCGGCACTGGAAGGCAAGCCGGTGCCGCCAGCACCCGGTGCGGCCGCAAGCGTGGCCGCTGCCACGCCAGCCGCCAGCGTGCCGGCGCCCTTGAACGAATCGGCCGCCCGCGTGCCCAAGCCGCTGCCGGAAACCGCTCCGGCACGGCCGGCAGCCACGCCGGCGCCGGCCGGCACTGCGGCCATCACCACGCCCGCGGCCACGGCGCCGAAGCCTGCGACAACGCCTGCCGCTGCAGCGCCCTCGCCCGCTGCAGCGGCGGTGACCGACAGCACCCGCTACATCCTGCAGGCCGGCTCGTTCGGCGCCTCCGGCGATGCCGAATCCACCAAGGCCAAGCTGGCGATGATGGGCCTGGCCGCACGCGTGGAATCGGCCGAAATCAGCGGGAAAACCGTCTATCGCGTGCGCATGGGGCCCTACGGCAGCGCCGGCGAACTGGCCGAGGCCAAGCAAAAACTCACCGGCAGCGGCCTGCCGGCCATTGCGATCAAGGCGCAGTAAGCGCGCATGCTGCGTCGCTGCGCCGGGCTGTTGCTGGTAACGCTGGCACTGACCGGCACGGCCCAGGCCACCGATCAGATCCGCGACCGCATCCAGATCGACGGCCAGCAGGCGAGCTTGCTCGCCGAGCCGTTGTCCGGGCCCCTGGACGACCCAGCCACCTGGGCGCGCTTCGTGGCGCACGCACGCCGTGCGATGGGCAGCTGCACCGCCAACTGGCGCGGCTATCGCGCGGACTGGCGTCTGGACGCGCAGCAGCTGGTGCTCGATCGCGTCGTGCTGGGCGCCTGCGCCGATGCGCCACCGACCTTGCCGTTGGACGTCCTGTTCCCCGGCCAGCCGGCGCCAGTGCCGGCCGTGTGGGTGGATGGCGAAGTGATCGTCGCACTGCCGTCCGCCGCGACGCCTGCCACGCACGCAGCGAGCGCCTACGTGGTGCTGCGGCTGCGCCGTGGTCATGTCGTCTGGCGCGAGAGCTTGACCGAAGAGATGCTGCGTGCGCGGCGTGCCGCACTGGCAAGTCCGCCCCCTGCGCTCTGAAACTGCCTTGCAGTGAATCCTGAATCCCCCGTCCCCCCTGGAGTTCCGCATGTCCAAGACCGTCCTGATCACCGGCGCCACCTCCGGATTCGGCAGCGCCGCGGTGCGCCGCTTTGCCGCCGCCGGCTGGAAGGTCATCGCCACCGGCCGGCGTGCCGAGCGCCTGGATGCATTGGTCGCGGAACTGCCCGCCGGCCAGGTGCACACCGCCGCGTTCGACATGCGCGATGCGCAGGCCCTGTCGGCTGCCATCGATGCGCTGCCGCCGACGTTCGCCGACATCGACGTACTGGTCAACAACGCCGGGCTGGCGCTGGGCACTGCGCCGGCGCAGCAGGCCGACCTGCAGCAGTGGCAGCAGATGATCGACACCAATGTCACCGCCCTGGTCACCCTCACCCACCGGCTGCTGCCGGCCTTGATCGCACGCCGCGGCGCCATCATCAACATCGCCTCGGTCGCGGCCACCTACCCGTACACCGGTGGCAACGTCTATGGCGGCACCAAGGCCTTCGTGCAGCAGTTCTCGCTGGGGCTGCGCGCGGACCTGCACGGCACCGGCGTGCGCGTGACCTCGATCGAACCGGGCATGGCGGAAACCGAATTCACCCTGGTGCGCACCGGCGGCAACCAGGCCGCGTCCGACACGCTCTACCGCGGCGCCACCCCGATGACGGCCGACGACATCGCCGAGCAGATCTTCTACGTGGCCAGCCTGCCGGCGCACTTGAACATCAATCGGCTGGAAATCATGCCGGTGACGCAGTCGTTCGCCGGGTTCCAGGTGGCGCGCGACGCGCAGTAGGCAGTGCGGCTGAAAGGTGGCTGGAAACGCTGAGCGCGCAGCGTGCGGGATACGTTGCGCGGTGCGCCGCGCAAGGCCTATGGCGCATCGAACCGATTCATCGGAAAGCCGCGCATTGCGCGGCTTTTTTTACTTGTACCCCTTCGACCGATGAACCACACAGCGCATTACACCAGCTCGGCACCACTGCGCATTGCCGCACGCCGCCGGAGCAGCGCGCCGCGCAGCTGCAGGAACGGAAGTTCCACCGCGTAATGCAGCAACGCGCCTGCCGCCAGCGCCACCACGCCATACACCACAAATGCCAGGAGGCCCCGGCCTTCCAGCGTGGCGCCAACCCATTGTTGAGTCACATGAAACATCGCCTTGTGGGTCAGGTACAGGCTGTAGGAGATCGCCGCCAGCCAGGCCGCGCCCGGCACCCGCAGCCGGCCGAAGGCGCTACCGGTGGCAGTGCCGGCCAGCACAAGCAATGCCAAGCCCAGCGAAAGCACCGGCCAGCCCACGGCATTGCCGATCAGGCCGGTGCGCTCGCGAAACAGCCACATCGCCAAGGCCAGCACTGCGATGCCGGCCAGCAACCAGGTGCCTCCACGCTGCTGCAGCCGTTGCCAGGTCTGCGGGCGAAACACCTTCAGCACCGCGAGCACCACGCCGGCCAGCAGGCCGTCGAGACGGTTCCAGGTGGGGTAGTAGATGTCTTCGACAAACCAGGTGCGCTGTTGCCCGCCGCCGATCCGGTCCAGTGCGGTGTTGTGCAGCCACACGCTGCTGCGCAAGGCGATGCCGGCCACCACCACCGCCACGCACAGGGCGATGAAGCGGGGCGCCGACGGGCGTCGCAGCAATCGCGTGGCCAGCAGCGGAAACACCAGATAGAAATGCTCTTCCACGCACAGCGACCAGGCGTGCGAGAAGGCAGCCTGCTGGCCGTAATCGACGAACAGGTTCAGGGTGAAACTGGCGAACATCCACCACGGCGCCAGCCCGGGCGCTTCGCGAAACCCTGGCCACAGCATGTAGACGATCAGCACCGCCGCAAACGCCGGCAAGATGCGGAAGGCACGCCGCAGGTAGAAGCCCTTGAAATCCAGCCGCTGCCCACGCGCCAGCGGCATGAGCACCTGGCTGCCGATCAGAAACCCGCTCAGCACGAAGAACAGGTCCACCCCCATCCAGCCGTAGCGCGACAGCCACGCCCAGTCCGGCCCCAGCCCGCCGACCACGAAGGAATGGAACAGCATCACCCAGACGATGGCGATGCCACGCAGCAGATCCAACGCGGGATAGCGCATGTGGGAAGTGGGGAACCAGGGACGCCCGATTGTGCCGCACGCCAGAGTGCCTGTCTGCCGACGCAGCGCGATTGAGAGCAGCGCCAACACTGTTGCGCGGCCGCCAGGCGGGCGCCCGCTACGTTTGGGTAACCGCTCTAACACATGCCGCCAGCGGCAGGCCCATGCGATGACGCATCGGCGCACCGTGCAACACATCCAGGTGGGCCGCGCGCTCGTCCTCGCGGCCCACCTGCCTCTTCGTCAGGCCACCGCTGCCTGCGCCACCCGTGCGTGCGGCCTGGCCGCCTCCAGCAGTCCCCAGGCCTGCAGTTGATCCACGGCGGTGCGTACGCCGTCTTCCTCGCCGATGCGCTGCCCCAGCGCACGTGCGGCCGCACGCATGGCCGGCGTACTGGCCTGACGCAGTGCGTCGGCCAGCCGCTGCGGCTGCAGCCCGACGCGGGCAAGCGCCGGCGGCGCCACGCCGCGCTGGGCCAGGCAATGCGCCCAGAACGGCTGGTCGTACCCGAACGGCAACACCACCGAGGGAATGCCCGCCGTCAACGCCGCACCGGTGGTGCCCGCGCCGCCGTGATGCACCGCCACGGCCACGCGCGGAAACAACCAGTCGTGTGGTGCGTGCTCCAGATGGAAGAAACGTTCGGCATCGTCAGCGGCGGCCTCCTGGCCATCGGTCAGCCCGCCCCAACCGCTGGCCAGCAGGGCACGCCGGCCGGTCAGACGCACCGCCGCCTTGACCGTGGCGGTGAGCTGCGCCGCGTCGGTGCTGGTCATGCTGCCGAAGCCGATATACAGCGGCGGTGGCCCGGCCTGCAGGAATGCCTGCAACGCTGCCGGTGGTTGCCACTGCGGCTGCGGCAGTTGCCAGAACCCGCAGACCTGCGCGCTGGACGGCCAGTCCGGTGGGCGTGGGCACAGCTGCGCGCTATAGCCGTAGATCACCTTGAGCGCGCTGCGGTCCGGGCCGCGCCACGGATAGGCGGGCAGGCCCAGCGCCGGGCGGACGATGTCGTTGAGCGCCGGGCGCATCAGCTGCCAGCCGGCAAAGCGCACCAGGTGATGCAGCGCCACGCTCACCCGCCCGGGCAGGCGCATGCCGGGCATCACCATCAACGGCAGATGCCGCGAGGCGGTCAGCGGCTGCAGTTGCGCGAACACCACCGGCAGCCCGTAGGCCTGCCCCAGGCTGTGGGCCAGGAAGCTGGCGCTGCCCACGCCCAGGATCAGCCCGGCATCGGCACACGCCGCGCGGCCCTGCTCGGCCCAGTCGCGTGCCCAGCTCAGCAGCTGCGCGCGCAAGGTGCCCCAGATGCCGCGCCAGCCGCCACGCATCTCGGCCACGCCCGGGTTGCCCTGCAGCAGTTGCTGGTGGTCGCCGCTGAGCGGGAAGAAGTCCAGCCCGTTGGCGCGGATCAGCGCTTCGAAATTGCGGCTGGTCAGCACCCGCACGGGATATCCGCGCTCACGCAGGCCCCGCCCCAGCGCGATGATCGGGCGCACATCGCCGTGGGTGCCCAGGGTGGCGATGACGATCGGCCGATGCGCTGCAGCGCTTGCCGGAATCTCAGGCATATTCGGCCACCCCGTCGCTGGCGGTGGCGATGCTGCCGTCGCGCTGGGATGCAGGCGCGGTGGCGGCGTGCAGCAAGCCACAGAGTCTGGCCGAGTGCGTGGCCGACAGCATCGAATGATGGTCGCTGTCCAACCCATGCAGGTGCAGCGTGCGCACGTAAGGACGCCAGGCCTGTGGCCGGTAGTCCACCCAACGGGCATCGTCGCCACCGGAGCTCATGCGGACCTTGGCCTCGACGAACAGCACGTCCTGGTTCAATGCCCGCGGCCGGTGACGGCGCGCCAGGTGCAGGTGGTGCTGGGTCACATCGCCCAGGTCGTCCAGCAGGGTGGGGCGCTGTTCGAGCAATTGGCGCACGGCCGGCAAGGTGGTCAGCCCGTAGTGGTCGCACAGCAGGCTGGCCAGCTCGGCCACGGTGGTCGGCATCGGCTGGTGTGCGGCCAGGGTCAGGCCCAGCGCATGCACCGAGGCGCGCACGTTCTCCGCTTCCGGCAACGCGGCGGCCTGTTCCAGATGCGGGTAGCTGTCCAGCATCGCCAGCAGTTCGACCTCCTCGCCCAGGTCGTGCAGTTCGGCCGCAATGGCATGGGCGATCAGCCCGCCCAGCGACCAGCCGATCAACCGGTACGGCCCCTGCGGCTGCACGCTGCGCAACCGCGCCAGATAGTCGCGCGCAATCGCATCGATGCTGTCCGGGCGATGCTGCGGGTCGCTCAATGCCGGCGCCTGCAATGCGTACACCGGCCATTGCGGATCCAGCTGCCCGAGCAGGGTGAGGTACGACCAGCCCAGCCCGATCACCGGATGGATGCAGAACAACGGCGTGGTGCCTGCGCTGCCTGCACGCAAGGGCAGCAACACGCCCAGGGGATCGTTCGCCGGCTGCGCGCTGCGCCTGATCACCTCGGCCAGGCCGGCGATCGTCGGGGCATGGAACAACGTGCCCAGCGGCAGTTCGACACCGAACAGCTGCGGAAAGCGCGCCGCCATTTCCGCCGCGCGCAGCGAATCGCCGCCCAGCTCGAAGAAGTTGTCGTCCACGCCCACCGCCTGGATACCCAGCACCTCACGCAGCAGGTCTGCCAGCTGCATTTCCAGCGCATCGCGCGGCGCCACCTGCGCACGCACCGGCACGACACCCGGCGCGGGCAATGCACGGCGGTCCAGCTTGCCGTTGGCCGTCAGCGGCAAGGCCGCAAGCATGACCCACAGACTTGGGATCATTGCCGCCGGCAAGCGCTGCTGCAGATGCGCGCGCAGCGTCTCGGTCGACGGCGCCGTGCCGTGCCTGCCCACCACGTAGGCCAGCAACTGCACCGCCGTATCGCCGTCCTGGTGCGCCACCACGGCGACCTGCGCCACCTGGGCATGCAGCAGCAATGCATTCTCGATCTCGGCCGGCTCCACACGGTGGCCGCGGATCTTCAATTGCGCATCGGCGCGGCCGATGAATTCCAGCAGGCCGTCGTCACGCTGACGCACGCGATCGCCCGTGCGGTACATGCGGCTGCCGTCTGCAGCGAATGGGTCGCGCAGGAACCGCTCGCTGGTCAACTGGCGCTTGCCGCGGTAGCCCTTGGCGACGCCGGCACCGCCGATGTACAACTCGCCGATCGCACCGGTCGGCAGGGGCTGCCGCTGCGCATCGAGCACGTAGACACGCGTATTGAGCAGCGGCCTGCCGATCGGCGGCGCCGCGGCATCGCTCAACTGCAACGGCATGATGGTCGACCAGATGGTGGTCTCGGTGGGCCCGTACAGCTGGGTCAGGCGCCCCACCCGGCCCAGCAACTGGCTGGCCAGTTCCGGCACCAGCGCCTCGCCACCCACCAGCGCATGGATCCGATCCAGCGCAAGATCATGGTTTGCCAGCAGGATGCGCCACAGCGAGGGCGTGGCCTGCACCAGGCTGATCTGCTCGTGGGTGATCAAGCGCGCCAGGCCGCGCGGATCGTGGCTGATCCCGGCCGGTGCGATGACCACGCGTGCGCCCACCAGCAACGGCAGGTACAACTCCAGCCCGGCAATATCGAAAGTGATGGTGGTGACCGCCAGCACGCGGTCGCGCGGGCGCAGCGCCAACTCGTGCTCCATCGCATGCAAAAAATTGAACAGATTGCGATGGCTGATCTCCACGCCCTTGGGCGCGCCGGTCGAACCGGAGGTGTACAACACATAGGCCGTGCCGTCGGGCGTGGCCAGCGGCGCAATCGCTGCCGGCAAGACCGCAGGGCGTGGATCCAGCCAGACCATGCCGCCGATCAGGTAGCGCTCGCACAGCGCAGGCTCGCACACCAGTGCGATGGCGCCGGAATCGTTGAGCATCTGGCGGTTGCGCGCGGCCGGGCTCTCCGGATCCAGCGGCAGGTATGCCGCACCGCTCCACATGATCGCCAGCAGCGCCACCAGCAGGTGCTCGCTGCGCGGCAAGGCCACCGCCACCACATCGCCGGGGCGCACGCCATCGGCAACCCACTGCGCAGCAATCCGCGAGGCCAGCTCGCACAAGGTCGCGTAATCTAGCGTGAGGTTGTCGTACTGCACGACCACGGCGGCAGGCATCAGGTCGGCACGCTGCAGCATCCCGTGCAGGAGCGTGGCATCGGCCGGCAGCGGCGCGTCGGTGCGGTTCCAGGTGTGCAGCAGGCGCTGACGTTCCTGCTCGCCCAGTACGTCGATCTCGCCCAGCGCACAGCTGGGGTTGTCGAGCACGGCATCGGCCAGCTGGGTCAGGCGCCGGCAATGCTCGGCCAGCTCGTGGCTGTCGTACAACGCAGGGTTGGCATCCAGGTCGAAGCGCAGTGCCGCGCCATCGCCACGTTCGTAGCAGAAGATGGTCAGGTCGTCGGCCGGTCCGTTGGAGAGGTTGTGCGGCATCGCATACGCCTGGCCGAAGCGTAGCGCGTAATCGAAGGCTTCGATGTTCACCGCCAGGCGGGCAAACTTCTGCTCGATGCCGAACATGCCAAGGTCGCGGCGCACGTCCTCGAAGCGGTATTGCTGGTGGCGCAGCGCACTCCTGACCACCGACGCCACCTGCGCGAACAAGCTGTGCACCGGCTGCTGCGGGTCCATCTTCAGCCGCAGCGAGATCACGTTGGCGACCAGGCCGGCGGTGTGCCGGTAGCGCGCGTTGATCCGGCCGGTCACCGGCATGGCCAGCACCAGGTCTTCGGCGCCCGTGCAGCGGTAGTAGTAGGCCGCAATCAGCGAAATCAGCATCTGCGGCAGGCTGGCGCCGTACTCCTTGCCCAGCGCACGCAGGCGTACCACCTGCTGCGGCGAAAACTGCCCGATCCCACGCAGCAGGCCGGTGGACAGATGATTGCCCGGCCGCGCCAAAGTGACCGGCGGTGGGAGATCGGCCAGTTGCTGCATCCAGTAACTGCGGTCGCGCTGAAAGCGATCGGAGTCGCGGTACTGCTGTTCCATCTCGATCAGCGACAACGCGCTGCCGTACTCGGCAGGCTCGGGCTCCACGTTCGCCGCGTAGGCGTTATAGAGCACCGCCATCCGCTGCATCATGATCGAGGCGCAATAGCCATCCATCACCAGATGGCTGACGCATTGCACCCACATGTGGTGATCTTCGCCGAGGCGGAATACCGCGCAATGCCACAACGGCCCGTTGTGCAGGTCCTCCGGCTTGCGGACTTCCTCGGCCACCCAATGCTCGGCGGCATTGCGCGGCGCCGGGTCGTCGCTGACATCGAAGAACGGCACTGGCGCGGTGTACTCGGGCAGGACGACCTGGTGCGGCACGCCCTCGTGCTCGTGGATGCACAGGCGCAGCGTGTCGAACTCGCGCGCCAGCTGCAGCGTGGCGCGGATCAGCAGCGCAGGATCCAGTGGGCCGAACATCTCCAACGCTTCGGACAACATCAAGGTGTTGTCGGTATGCAACTTGTTGGCCACCCACAGGCCACGTTGTGCCCTGGTCAGTGGAAACAGTGGGGCGGCATCAGCGTGCATTGCATGCATCCTTCTGTGTGGCGCGCAGTCGCCCGGCGCCTTGACCGCAGCGCAGTCAAAGAAACGTCGGATCAGCACCCGGTAATGAAACGCAAGATAGAGAGCACCAGCGACTGCCGGGCAACGCCGGCAATACGTGATGGAACCGCACAATGGAAACGCAATAACAGAGGCGACATGCACATCGAAACCCCGATGTGCGGATGTCATGGTTGAAGCAACTTGTGTCCCGACAAGTTAAGCAAACACTAACAACTCGCAAACTTAATGAACCGTGCAAAAATCACGAAATGCGGGTCTTCCATAATTATTTTGTTCCGAAATGTGATTTCTACAGATGTTCTACATCCACGCATGCGCGCGGGTCGCGTCGCGCATGCAACTGACACACGATGTGGTGCAGCCAGATCGCAGGCACGCACGAAACAGCTGTTTTCAAGGCGCTTTTGCACGATCGCGGCGCGCCAGCGCAGGTCATCGATAAGACCATTTCGACCAACGTCATTGGTACAAATGGATCTGCAAGGAATCACTTGATGCAATCGACGGTGATCGCCGGCGCGATCGCAACGTGGCGGGCGGCCAGGCGAATGCCGTCAAGCGATTGACGTATTGCACAGCTTATGAAAGCGAACAGTAGCGCCGGTGGCGCGCGTAGCCCGCAGCACGGGGGGCCTGCCGGGACGCCATCGCAGGCAATAAGGCGTGGGCCTGCCGATCAGGCACTGGCGTTCCAAGGCACGCGCAGGGCGGGACTCACCCGCCATGGCCGCAAGCGTGCGCCACGGTGAGCTGGCGCGATGGCAGTGCGGCGCACTGCAGCAGGAGCCACAGCGCGCCGAGGATCAGCCGAGCGGCTCGTCGGACAGATAGGTGTAGCCGGTCAGCCCGGCTTCCAGCGCGTCGCTCAGTTCCTGCGCGCGCTCCGGTGGCAACTGCGCGGCGGCGATGCGCTCGGCATAGCTCGCGCGCAAGGTGTCCAGGTGATAGCCGACGTAATCGAGCATCACATCGGTGGTATCGCCGCGACGCTGCTGCACGATGCGATAGCCATCGCCGTCCACGGCCACTTCCACCGCATCGGTATCGCCGAACAGGTTATGGATATCGCCCAGGATTTCCTGGTAGGCACCGACCAGGAAGAAACCGATGCGATAGCTCTCACCCGCGTTCAAGGTGTGCAGCGGCAGCGAGCTGTCCAGGCTTTCGTTCTCGACATAGGTCTTGACCATGCCGTCCGAATCGCAGGTCATGTCGGCGATGATGCCGCGGCGCTGCGGCGCCTCGTTCAGGCGCTCGATCGGCACGATCGGGAACACCTGGTCGATCGCCCAGACATCCGGGATGGACTCGAACACACTGAAGTTGACGAAATACTTGTCCACCAGCCGCTCGTTGAGCTCGTCCAGCACCGGGCGGTGGCTCTTCTCGTCGAAGCTCAGGCGCGCCCGCACGCCGTGGGCGATGGCATAGAACAGGTCGTCGATGCGTGCGCGATGGGTCAGGTCGATCTGGCCCAGCGCGTAGGCGCTCAGCCCTTCGGCGTGAAAATGCTGGGCCTCCTGGAACAGTTCCACCGCCGGGCGCACGTCCAGTTCGTCGTGGATCTCGCGCAGGTGGCGGATCGCCGCCGGCTCATCGTCGTGCGCGTCGGGCACGCGGCCTTCTGGGGCCTGCTCCACTTCGGAGACGTTGGCGATCAGCACCGCGTGGTGGGCGGTCATCGCGCGGCCGCATTCGGTGACGATGCGCGGCGGGGTCAGGCCGTGTTCTTCGCAGGCGCTGGCCAGCGGCTGCACGATATTGCTGGCATACGAATGCAGGCCGTAGTTGATCGAGCAATAGCTGCGCGAGCGCGTGCCTTCGTAGTCGATGCCCAGGCCGCCGCCCACGTCCACATGGCTGATCTTTGCGCCCAGGCGCGAGAGTTCCACGAAATAGCGCGTGGCTTCGCGCATGCCATTGGCGATGTCGCGCACGTTGGAGATCTGCGAGCCCATGTGGAAATGCAGCAGGTTCAGGCTGTCGGCGTACTCGGTGTCGCGCAGCGACTTCCACAGGTCCAGCACCTGACGCGGCGACAACCCGAACTTGGCCTTGTCGCCGCCGCTGTTCTGCCACTTGCCGGCGCCCAGCGAGGCCAGGCGCATGCGCACGCCCAGGCCCGGCTTGACGTCCAGCGCGCGTGCCTCTTCCAGCACCAGGGTCAGCTCGGACGGCTTTTCGATGACGATGAAGGTCTGCAGCCCGAGCTTGCGGCCGATCAGCGCCAGGCGGATGTATTCGCGGTCCTTGTAGCCATTGCAGACGATCAGCCCGCCCGGACGCGACAGCGCCAGCACCGCCATCAACTCCGGCTTGCTGCCCGCCTCCAGGCCGAAGCCCTCGCCGTGGTGGCTGGCCAGGGTGCCGGCCACGCCACGGTGCTGGTTGACCTTGATCGGGTACACCGCGGTGTAGCCGCCGGCGTAGTCCCAGTCCGATTGCGCCTGCGCAAAGGCCGCCTGCAGCTTGCCCAGGCGCTGGCCCAGGATGTCCGGGAAGCGCACCAGCAGCGGCAGCTTGGCGCCGGCCGCGCGCGCGGCATCCACCACCTCGGGCAGCGACACCGACGGGCCGTCGACGGTGGGGATGACCACCACGTGGCCGGCGGCGTTCACATCGAAATACCCATCGGCCCAATGCGGGATCGAGTAGGTCTTGCGGGCTTGGTCGAGGGACCAATCGCTCATTTCGTTGTCTCGGCTGGGGCAAAAAGGGCGTGAAGTGTAACGCCTGGCACGCGCAGGGTCCGTTACAATCCGCGCCGACTTCACGCCCCGCTCCTGGTCGGATCGGGGCCGAGCAAGGGTCGGCCGCTGCGCAGTCTGGCTGCACGCGGCTGCGCCCGCCCTCATCCGGCGCTTTGCGCCACCTTCTCCCTGTGGGAGAAGGAATTGCCCGCTTCTTTTCGATTAGGACGTCCGCATGAGCACCAACGACAACTGGTACATCGAACACTTCCAGCCCACCGGGTCGGCCATCGGCTTCCGCATCAGCGGCAAGCTGGACGAGGTGCAGTCCCCGTTCCAGAAGATCGAGATCTACCAGACCACCGATTGGGGGAAGCTGATGCTCATCGACGGCGCGGTGATGCTGACCAGCCGCGACAATTTCTTCTACCACGAGATGATCAGCCACCCGGCGCTGTTCACTCACCCGGCGCCCAAGCGCGTGGTGATCATCGGCGGCGGCGACTGCGGCACGCTGCGCGAGGTGCTCAAGCACCCGGGCGTGGAAAGCGCCACCCAGTGCGATATCGACGAGCAGGTCACGCGCATGTCGGAGAAGCATTTCCCCGAGCTGTGCGATTCCAACCACGATGCACGTGCCGAGCTGCTGTTCGACGACGGCGTGGCCTACATGGCCAATTGCCCGGCCGGCAGCGTGGATATCGTGATCGTCGATTCCACCGACCCGGTCGGCCCGGCCGAAGGCCTGTTCAACAAGGCGTTCTACGAGAGCTGCTTCGAGGCGCTGAAGGACGACGGCATCCTGGTGCAGCAGTCCGAATCGCCGCTGGCGCTGCTGGACCTGATCAACGAAATGCGCACCGAGATGGGCAAGGCCGGCTTCCAGTCGTTCAAGACCCTGCCGTTCCCGCAGCCGTGCTATCCCACCGGCTGGTGGAGCGTGACCATGGCCAGCAAGCAGGCCAAGGCCGATTTCGCCTTTCGTCAGGACGCCGCGCAGGCCAAGGGCTTCGAGACGCTGTACTACACCGCGCATCTGCACACCGGCGTGCTGGTTGCGCCGCCGTTCGTGGCCAAGGCGCTGGGCGAGTAAGCGCACCCCGGCGCTACAGAGCGCCAGTAGCGCCCAAACTACAACGGGGCGGATGTTGCCATCCGCCCCGTTGCCGTCTCTGCCGTGCTGCGATGCCAATCAGAAACGGACTTCGGCGCCCACGTTCAACACTTCGGCACGGTTGATGGTGACGTCTTCGCCGTAGTCGTAGTAATCGTTGGCGTACACATAGTTGGTGTACATCACACTCACGCTGGCATATTTGCCCAGGTCCACGCCCAAGCCGAGGCCTGCGTAGGCGCCGTAAATTTCCTCGCTCGTCTCTGCGACATCGGCGTACCACGAGCCCAGGCGCACCATCGCAAACAATGGGCTATCACCGAAGTTGAAGCGCGCCGTGCCACCAAGGCCGCCGAACTTCACGGATGGGATAAAGATGTCGTCCGTGCTCTCGCCGCGATCCAGGCGACCGATCGATGCTTCAAGACCGATGAGGGTCACCGAGCCTGCGCGCCAGCGATAACCGGCGCTCAGACCGAGCATGTCCTGCCTATAGCCATCGAACACCTCCGCTCTACCGCGTTGCACGCTGATGAAGGCACCGCTGTCGATGCGGGACGCTTCGCGCGGGGCGGCCGCCACAGACGCAGGCGCAGGTGGCGATGCCACTGCGGGTGCTTGCGCCGTCACCGTAGTGAATCCGCCGCTCTGGCCAGATGCGCTCCCGTCGCTGCCGGCCGGTGCCGTGGCAGTCGTGGTGGCCGATACCGGAGCCGTCGGCGCTGCACGACCCTGCGGGCCGGCCTGTTGCTGCTTTTGCTGCTGGCGGTAGCTATCCCAACCGCGCGAGAGCGATTGCGCCGAGGCCTGTGCCGTGACGCCAAGCGCCGTGCAGGCCAACAGCAGTATTGCGGTCCTTTTCATCACGTTCCCCCTCAGTGGTCGTCCATCGTTCCGCATCCTTGCGCACACAGGCGGACCTGACGGGCGTCGGGAAGTGGTGCAGTTGCCGTCGTCTCGTGGGGGGCTTCCCCGCAGCACGCGGTGTCGCCGATGACACTGGCGCAGGCTGGCCTGGGCAGACCGATGCCATCGCACGTGATGCAGCCCCCTGACCGCAGCGCGCACAGTGTCTGGAGTCTCAGCGCCTGTCAAGAAGAGGTGAGACCTCCGTACTCAGGCGTGAGGTGCGCGGCACGCATCCCGTTGCATCGCCTGCCACGACACCGTGCTGCATCTGCCGCCGGGCTCCTGCAAGCCACCCCATGATGCGCAATACGCCCGGCAGCTCACGCCGCTTCCAAGATGTTGATTAAGAACGCCGTTCCACATCCGGAATGCTTCATGTGTTAAATAACTGTAATTCCAATACCGACAAGTTTTAAAATTGCGCACTCCCGATCCCAAGCGATCACCGTGGACCTGCGTAACGCGTGACACCTCCGCGCCGCCAGCGTCCGGAGAACTGCCATGCATCACCAGCCGCTGGACGTTTCCAGCCTGCACCTCGTGACCCCCGTGCTGCTCAAACAGGGCACGCGGCTGCTCGAACCGGACGTCTACCGCACCCACCTGGATGGGCAACTGGCGGTGGTCAAGGACTACACGCGTTATCGCCGCACCCTGCTGGCGCCGATCGCGCGGCTGATGGTGCGCCACGAAGCCGGCATGCTGCGCCGGCTGCACGGGTGGCGGCATGCGCCCGCGTTGCTCGGCACCCTGGGCGGTTTGGCGCTGGGCATGGAGTTCATCCCCGGCGACACGCTCAGCGCCAGCGCGGTGGTGGGCCAGGAAGTGTTTCAGCAGTTGCAGCAGGCGCTGCGTCGTCTGCACGGTTTCGGCATCACCCATAACGACCTGCATGGCACCAACGTGGTGGTCAGTGCCGGGGTCCCGGTCTTGATCGATTTCACCTCGGCGTGGCGGTTTCCGCGTTGGCTGCGGCACGGCCTGCTGGCCCGGCAGCTGCAGCGCAGCGACGTGGCCAATTTCCAGAAGATGCGCCAGCGCCTGGCCGGCATCGCACCCACCGCCGACGAAGCCGCGCGCAGCGCCGAACCGGGCTGGGTGCGCGGGATTCGCGGTGGGTGGAAGCGGCTGTATCGCCGTCTCAAGCGCGAGGCCTAGCCGTCGGAAGGCGGATTCGAGCCACGCACCGGCATTCCATCAAGGCAGCGTGCCGCTACGGCGTCGCCGCTGGCGCGCGATAGGCGATCAGGTGCGGCGCTTCGGCGATGAAGCGATCCAGCACACCGTCGGCGATCTTGACCGGCCCGCCGAAACGCGTGGCACCGGGAATCGAGGGGATCGCTGCAGCCCTGGCAGCGACTGCCGCGGCAGCGGCAAACAATGCCGGCGCCTCGGTGCTGCCACGGTTGGCGGCCTCAAGGCCGGCCGCGGTCTTCTGCAGCGCGCGGCCCCAGCCCTCCATCGCCTCCAGCCACGGGCGTGATTGTTCGGCAAAGCCGGCGTCGGCCACACCGTCGCGGATGAGTCGCGGGGCGGCGGCGATGTCATCGGCGGTGCGCGCCAACGTTGCAATCGCCTGGCTGCGCGCCGTGGCATCGCCCAGCGCGATGGCCTCGCGCACCTGGTCGAGCACGGCCTTCAGGCGCGGCGCCTGTTCCTGCCACGGCTGGCTGCC
This sequence comes from Xanthomonas campestris pv. badrii, assembly GCF_012848175.1. NCBI lineage: Bacteria > Pseudomonadati > Pseudomonadota > Gammaproteobacteria > Lysobacterales > Lysobacteraceae > Xanthomonas > Xanthomonas campestris. Next base: position 3,952,946 of record NZ_CP051651.1, read on the forward strand.
GAAGGTGGGCGCCAGGTGCTGGGTATCGAAGAAGGTCAGCAATGCGGCAGTGACACGCGCGTCGCCACCGGCCAGATCGCGCGCCGCCGCGTGCCAGGTGCGTTGCGCGTCGTAGCCTTTGTCGTTCCAGGCAAACGCGGTCAGCCCCATCACCGCCACGCGGCTGGGCACTTCCTGGTTCATCGGGTTGGACACGATGCCGGACAACTCGGCCGACAGGCCCGCTTCGCGGCGCGCATACGGCGCCATCAGCAAGCGGCCGGCCGAGGTTTCGAAATCGTTGACCGGGTAGTTGTCCCACAGCAGCGTCTTGCGGCCGAATGCCTTGGTGGCCGCGCGTGCATCGGGGATGGAAATGGCCGGCGGCACCACATCGGTGCCGGTCCACTGCACCACGATCTTCGGGTCCAGGTGCTTGCGCAGCGCTTCCTTGTACGGGCTCTCCCTGGCATCGAAATATTCGGTCGGCACCATGATCAGTTCCGAGGACGCGTCGTGGCGGGCGACCAGATCGGCCTGCACCAAGTTGAGCAGATGCGACTGCGCAATGCCCGCCGCCTGCGCGCCGGACGCACCGAAGGTGGTCTTGTCGCGCTCGCAGTTCCACTTGGTGTATTCGATATCGTCCAGCGCCACGTAGAAGCTGCGCACGCCCAGCGCGCGGAACGCATCGAACTTGCGCAGCAACGCCTTGGCATCGGCCGGGTCGGAGAAGCACACCGTGGGGCCCGGCGAGATCGCATAGACGAAATCGACGTGATTGCGTTTGGCGATGGCGGCCAGTTGGCCCAGCGCCTTCAAGGTCGCCTTCGGGTACGGCTCGCGCCAGCGGTCGCGCGCGTACGGGTCGTCCTTGGGGCTGTAGATGTAGGTATTGGCCTTGGTGCGCGCCAGGAAATCGATGTGCTTGCTGCGGTCGCTCATCGACCACGGCGCGCCGTAAAAGCCCTCGATCGTGCCGCGGATCGGCATGGCCGGGTAATCCTGGATCGTCAGCGTCGGAATAACCGGCCGCTCGACCAGCTGACGCAGCGTCTGAGCGGCATGGAACAGGCCATCGTCGTCGTGGCCCGCCAGTGTGATCAAGCCGCTGCCAAGCGCCGCGCTGGTCAACGTATAGCCTTCGGCATGGGTGTCCTGGGTGGCCTTGCTGCGTGCCAGCGCATCGCGCACCACGGCCGCATCGCCGGTGCCGAGCACGATGTGCAGGCGGTCCAGCGTGGCCGGCAGGCGGGTGGCGGTCGCAATCCTGGTCACACCCGCCGTCGTGAGAATGCTGCGCACCAATGCGACCGAGGCTGGGTCCGCGCCAGGCGCGACCACCAGCACCACCGAGCGGCCCAGCGTGAGCGTCGCGCCATCCAGCGCGATGGAGACAGGGGTCGGATAGATCGCCGGCTGGGTCACCGGATCGATCACCGCCTGCGCGAGTGCCGGGGCGGCCATGCCCAGCCCCACCAATACCGAAAGCAGGCGCACGCCGGGCCTGCTGTTGCGTGGCTTCATGTCGAACTCCGGTATTGGAATGGTATTACGCCCTAGAGTAGGCAAGTCGCGCTGCGGCGACAAGCGCTGCCACCCCATGCCGGATCCAGTTTCTTTCATGCGCTTTTATGCACGTGTCGGCTGCAGCCGCCCATCAAGGCGAGCTCGACCGATTCTTATTGCGGTATTGAAATGGTATGAGCTCAGCGATGCGGGCCCGGGACACGCCCTTGGGGGCCTGCATGCACGTCAGCCGCAGCAATGGAGGCACCGCAACGGGCGCAACGCACTGTCAGCAGTGCATCGCCGCCTACGTCTTGATCTGTCAACAGCGCACGCCTCTGCAGCACAGCGGCGCGAGGACCCACACGTCGCACGCCATTGGCAGCACTGCATCACTCCAGCGCATGGATCCGCAGGACGCTCTGGCGACCTACAACGCGTCGCTGTCCAGCTCACCGGTGCGGATGCGCACCACGCTGCCCAGGTCGTAGACGAACACCTTGCCGTCACCGATCTTGCCGGTACCGGCTGCCGCCACGATGGCTTCGACCACACGCTCGGCCTGGTCGTCGGTCACCGCCACTTCGATCTTCACCTTGGGCAGAAAATCGACCACGTACTCGGCGCCGCGATACAGCTCGGTGTGGCCCTTCTGGCGGCCGAAGCCCTTGACCTCGGTCACGGTGATGCCCGCCACCCCACAGCCGGCGAGCGCTTCGCGCACATCGTCGAGCTTGAACGGTTTGACGATGGCCATGATCATTTTCATTGGTACAGATCCCAGGGCATGACGGGCGCGCAGCATACCGTGGACGGGGGCAACACTCATCCATGCCGGCGACCATCACCGCGGACGACAGGCGAATGGGACTATCCTTACCGCCTGCCGACTGCCTTGCCGATGTCCCGCGTGTGGCGGCCTGCACTAGGCTTCCTACAGACCTGCGGAGACCACCATGATCGATTTCAACCAGCTCGACGACCTCGCCCGCCGCCTCAGCGACCTGGTGCCGCCGGGCCTGCGCCAATCGCGCGAAGAGCTGCAGAGCACCTTCAAGGGTGCCTTGCAGGCCGGCCTGGGCAAGCTGGACCTGGTCACCCGCGAAGAGTTCGACGTGCAGCGCGCGGTGCTGCTGCGCACGCGCGAAAAACTCGACGCGCTGGAGCAGGCGGTGGCCGCCCTGGAAGCACGCGCAACCGGCACACCGCCCAGTGCGGCCCCCGGTTCCGATACTCCCTGACCCGAGCCTTCCCCCATGAGTCTGGCGCTGGTGCACAGCCGTGCCCGCGTGGGGGTGCACGCGCCTGAGGTTCGGGTGGAGGTGCATCTGTCCGGCGGTCTTCCCTCCACCCAGATCGTGGGCCTGCCCGAAGCGGCGGTGCGCGAGTCGCGCGAGCGCGTACGTGCGGCGTTGCTCTGCGCGCAGTTCGAATTTCCGGCCCGGCGCATCACCATCAACCTGGCGCCTGCGGATCTGCCCAAGGAGGGCGGTCGTTTCGACATGCCGATCGCGCTTGGCATCCTGGCCGCCAGCGGGCAGATCGACCGCCAGGCATTGGCCGAGTATGAGTTTCTCGGCGAGCTGGCGTTGACCGGCGAGCTGCGCGGCGTCGACGGCGTGCTGCCGGCCGCCCTGGCCGCCGCACAGGCGGGGCGACGGCTGATCGTGCCGCTGAGCAATGGCGCCGAGGCGGCCATCGCCGGGCATGTCCAGGCCTTCACTGCGCGGACCCTGCTGGAGGTCTGCGCCGCCCTCAACGGCACCCAGCCGGCGCCTGCCGCGGAACTGGCAGGCGCCACGCTCGGCGCACGTGCGCTACCGGATATGGCCGACGTGCGCGGGCAACCGCATGCGCGCCGCGCGCTGGAGATCGCCGCCGCCGGAGGGCATCACCTGCTGCTGGTCGGCAGCCCCGGATGCGGCAAGACCTTGCTGGCCTCGCGCCTGCCCGGCCTGCTGCCGGACGCCAGCGAAGCCGAAGCACTGGAAACGGCTGCCATCACCTCGGTCAGCGGCCGTGGGCTGGATCTGGCCCGCTGGCGCCAGCGGCCCTACCGGTCCCCGCACCACACCGCCAGTGCGGTTGCCCTGGTCGGCGGCGGCACGCACCCGCGCCCCGGCGAGATTTCGCTGGCGCACAACGGCGTGCTGTTCCTGGACGAACTGCCCGAGTGGCAACGGCAGACCCTGGAAGTGCTGCGCGAGCCGCTGGAATCGGGACTGGTCACGATCTCGCGTGCGGCGCGCAGCGTGGATTTTCCGGCACGCTTCCAGTTGGTCGCAGCCATGAACCCCTGCCCGTGCGGCTGGGCGGGCGATGGCAGCGGCCGGTGCCGCTGCAGCAGCGACAGCATCCGCCGCTACCGCAGCCGCATTTCCGGGCCACTGCTGGACCGCATCGACCTGCATGTGGAAGTGCCGCGGCTGCCGGCGCAGGCGCTGCGTAGCGGCACCCCCGGTGAGGACAGCGCCAGCGTGCGTGCCCGCGTGGTCGCCGCGCGGCAGCGGCAGCTCGCGCGCGGCGCTCTTCCAAACGCACAGCTCGATCAGCCCGACACCGACCGCCACTGCCGGCTGCAAGGCGACGACCAGGTGCTGCTGGAACGCGCGATCGAGCACCTGCAGCTGTCCGCACGTTCGATGCACCGCATCCTGCGCGTGGCGCGCACCATCGCCGATCTCGACGACAGCGCGGACATCGCCACCCGCCATCTCACCGAAGCGATCGGCTACCGCAAGCTGGATCGCGCACTCGGCACCGCCAGCGCGGCGTAGCGCAGGGATGACTAGGGCGCGTCATCAATTGAGCAAGATGACCGAGGCAATCCAGTAGCTCGCTCCAAGGAAGTTGCAGGCGGTCTTGCCGTAGCGAGTCGCAATGGCGCGGTACTGCTTGGGTTTGGCAAAGACGTTCTCAATCAGATGTCGATCCTTGTACGGCACCCGGTCGTAGTCGCGCTGCACCTTGCGGGTCGGGCGGGAGGGGATGACGATCCGCGTCCCCTGCCGCCGCATCGGTTCGAGGACCCGTGCGCTGGCATCGTAGGCACGATCAGCACGCAGGGCGCCGGCCGACACGTGCGGCAACAAGACACCTTCACCTTCCAGATCCGACGCGTGGCCTGCGCTCAGATGAAACGCCACTGGATTGCCCAGCGCATCACGTGAAGCTGATGGCACCAAAGAAATATGTCTCAATAATTTTCATTAAACTTCTGGCGACATAATCCCGGCCGCCAGAGAAGGACGATCCTTCTGCATCAATTCTTCTGAAGCGGCGTTGTCATAATGTCGGATATAAAATTGACCACTAGCCCATCGACTGACTTCGCATTGGGCAACGGCCTGTCTGAAATTACGACAACATCCACCGAGACATCTTTCCCAACTGCAGTATAGTCTGCCCGGGTGACCTCTTTGTTTGATATGGAGAAGCCCTTCGAAAATAGATCCTCCAGTGATGGGAGTGCTTGTTTCCTCTGCGATCTTTACCATCATCTGCTGATCGGTCGCCATGGTGAAGTCCGTTGTTGCAACCTCCATAGCAAATGATCCGCAATCGTAAAATATCGATAGTCCGTTGAAAAGATCGCCACCTTTAACTCGAACCCCCTTTGGATGGCTGTCTAGCGCAGTACAGGGAAGGCCCGGAATTTTGTAAGAAGGGATTTTTAAGGCGCTCTCGTATCCCTCCTTGCGCGCAATATCCCTTATTGAAAAGAAAATATCCTGGAATTCTTTTTGGGAATATAGTGCTGTGCCAGATGCCCTTGTCGGCTGTGCGGCATCTCGTGAATAAGCTGTTGATGATCTTGGTTTTTCCTCGACCACATCTTGCGACAACCGGGGCTCCGTTCCACTCTGAACATTCTTTCAATTGGGAAATTTGGCGTTGCCACGCTTTGACTGCTTGCTGATGAAGAGAAAATTATGGCGGACACGACAATTATTGATTTATTCATAACCATCCTCCAGAGAGCGTGCAGTCTTCGGTAAAACTGGTGAAGCAAGGATCTTTGCCCACGCAATAATTACTTATTTTGGGGTCGATTGCCTGACTGATATCGCCACCCGCCATCTCACCGAAGCGATCGGTTACCGCAGCTGGATCGCGCACTCGGCACCGCCAGCGCCAGCGCGGCGTAGCGCGGCGGCGATTGCACCACCGGCTGCCGCGGTGGCCGCGCCCGGGGGCGCGTTCTGCACCGACAGCTTCGCGCGCGCGTGCCTGCTGCGATGATCGCCCCAGCCGATGCGCCATCGCAGGCAAGCCTTCGAGGCGTGCCCTGCGGTTCCATTCCACACCACACCGCCAAGCGCCACGCCGCAACATCCACTTCATGGCACTGCACGTACAACGTCAGCCTCTCCTTTGCACCGAGGTTGTCATGAGCCGACTCCCCGAGTTATCCACCGTGCCGTCGCTGGATCTGAATCGCTATCTGGGTACCTGGTACGAGATCGCGCGGCTACCGATCCGTTTCGAGGATGCGGACTGTACCGACGTGTCGGCGCATTACACGCTGCAGGACGACGGCACGGTGCGCGTGCATGTAATGACCCACTGAAAATCTGCTCAGGTGTTAGCCTTCAGAGGAGACATCGATGAGTGCAGTAATGGACGAAGAACAGATCAAGCGCTGGACGGCCCGGCGCAAGTCGGCGCTGGTGCTGGAGATCATCCAGGGGAAGACGACGGTGGCCTTGGCCAGCCGGCAGTTCGACCTGACGCCCAATGAGATCGAAGGCTGGGTCGAGGAAGGTAAGCGCGGCCTGGAGAACGCGCTGCGGGCCAAGCCCGAAGACGTGCGCGAGCAGTACGAACGCCAGCTCAAGGAGCTGCAGGAAGCCTACGGCGAAGCCATGCTGGAACTGCGTGCCCGAAAAAAATTGGCAGCCCTGCTGGGCAAGGACGAGAGCTGATGGCCTCGATCCAGCAGGGCCTGAAGGAGGACGGGTTCGACGTCTCGATGGTCAAGCTGTGCCGCTGGTTCGGTGTACCACGGCGCAGCGTGTACTACACGCCGCGCAAGGCAGCGCCGAAGGTGAAGCCAGAGCTGGCCGAACCGATCAAGGCCATGATCGAGGCCGAGCCGTCGTTCGGGTATCGGACGGTGGCTGGGCTACTGCGGATGAACAAGAACACGGTGCAGCGGATCTTTCAGATCAAGGGCTGGCAGGTGCGCAAGCGGGCCGTGGGCAAGCGACCGCGGATCGAGGCCTTGCCCTCGGTGGCCAGCGCACCGAACCAACGCTGGGCCACCGACCTGTGTCGGATCTGGGGCGGTAAGGACGGCTGGCTGAGCCTGGCCCTGGTGATCGATTGCCATACCCGGCAATTGCTGGGCTGGCAGCTCTCGCGCACGGGCAGGGCCAGCACCGCCGTGGCGGCCTTGGAGCAAGCACTGATCACCCGCTTCGGCACGCTGGGCAAGGTCAAGGAGCCGTTCCTGCTGCGCTCGGACAATGGCCTGGTCTTCACCAGCCGCGACTACACCCGCCTGGTCGCTGGCTACGGCATGAAGCAGGAGTTCATCACGCCACACTGTCCCCAGCAGAACGGGATGGTCGAGCGCGTCATACGCACGCTCAAGGAACAGTGCGTCCATCGGCACCGGTTCGAGAGCTTGGCCCACGCCTTGCGCGTCATCAGCGACTGGATTGGGTTCTACAACCGGCAGCGCCCGCATCAGGCACTGAACATGATGACGCCTGACCAAGCCTATGCCGCTACATTAACCACCTGACCTGTGCAGAAACCGGTGGGTCATTACATGCAGAACCGCTGCCTGACCGTGGAAGGGGAGCTGGAGGAAGCCATCGGCCAGGCGCGTCCTATCGACGACACCCACGGCCGTCTGGAAGTGACCTTTCTGCCCGAAGGGCTGCGCTGGATTCCCTTCACCAAGGGCGACTACTGGGTGATGCGCATCGACGCCGACTACACCGCAGCCCTGGTTGGCAGCCCCGATCGCAACTACCTGTGGCTGCTGGCGCGGCTGCCACAGCTGGACGAAGACATCACCCAGGCCTACCTGGCGCATGCACGCGAACAGGGCTTCGATCTGGCGCCATTGATCCACACCCCGCACACCGGGCGGCTGACCGAACAGCCATTGCCCTGAACCCTGCGGCGTTGCCATTGCGTGATGGCCGCGGGCGACCACTGCGGGGTGCCGACCGGCACGCACTTCCAGCGGCAACCCGCGGCCGGCCACGCATCAGCGCCAGTTACCCGTTGAGCGTGCCCAGATCCTTGGCGGCGGCCTGCGCGCCTTCCAGGCTGTCGAACGCCACGCCGGTGTCGCCGACCACGTACTTGATCAGTTCGCCGTCGCGCGTGGTTTCCTGCATCTTGAAGATCGGCACTGCATCGGTGCCGCCGACACGTTCTTTCTGCGTTGTCATGGATGAGTCCTCCAGTGAGAGCGCCTTGCCGCGGATCGGCTGGCCCTGCGGCCCGCATGGGCGAGCGCAGACGCAACGACCGTAGCGCGCCCGCGCGTGCAGGCGCGTGAATCCCTCGCAGCGCGGCAGTTCGCACAGCGCATCGGGTCCGCTCGGCAGAAAATCACATCCACTTCGCTACGCGGACGCGCGCAATACACGCGTGTGTCGTACATTCGCGACGTGCAGCCTCATCCGTCCCCATCTGTGGTCCACATCACGTCGTTGCGGCGCGCCCGTTGGCGCGGCAACGCGGCCGTGGCGCACGCCTGGATGCTGCCGCAGCGTCCACCCCGCATCGGGCCGCACGCGTGATCTGGCCCTCATGCCGATGCGGGTGGTGACGTGAAGCGCCAACGCATCATCAGCTTGACCGTGCTGTTGGTGGCGGTGTGCGCAACGCTCCCGATCGGTCTGTCGTACTACCTGGCCTGGCGGCTGGCGCTGTCGCGTGAGGAAGGCAGGCTCAGCCAGCTGGCGGCGCTGTCGATCCGGCGTACCGAAACCGCCTTCGACGAAGCCCATGGGGCCTTGCTGAGCATGGCCGCCTCCCGGCTGACGCCCTGCTCGCCCGCCCACCTGGCGCAGATGCGCGCGTTGGTGCTGACCAGCCAGTACATCGTCGAGCTGGGGCATTTCCGGCAAGGGCGGTTGCGCTGCACCTCTTGGGGACTATTGCCTGCCAGCATTCCGCAGCGCCGCGCGGATTTCGTGGTCAAGCGCGGCATTGCAGTCACCACGCGGCTGCTGCCGCTGGCCAATCCGCAACATCCGCTGATGGCGCTGCAGCTGGACAACTACAACGTCCTGATCAATCCGAACACGCTGGCCGACATCAATCTCCCGCCCGGCCTGCAGCTGGCGATCGGCACCCCGGACGGGCACCTGCTCAGCAGCACCGGCACCGCAGCCGAACGGTTGCTGTTGGCGCCACCGGCCGACGATGCCACCCGCATGCCCGGGCAGGCGCACGCGCAGGTGCTGTCCGGCAGGGGACGCCGGGGCGACTGGGCTGCGGTGGTCACCGAACCGGCCGCTTACCTGCGCGGGCCGCTGGCCGCCGCGCGGCTGCAGGTGGTGCCGGTCGGCATTGCGCTGGCCGTGCTGCTGGTCGGCCTGGTGCTGTGGGTCTCGCGGCGACGCTTGTCGCCGCTGGCGCGGCTGGAGATCGCGGTGCAGCGTGGCGAATTCGTCGTGCATTACCAACCGATCATCGCCCTGGACAGCGGCCGCTGCGTAGGCGCCGAGGCCCTGGTGCGCTGGCAGCAGCCCGATGGCGTGCTGGTGCCGCCGGACGCCTTCATTCCGCTGGCCGAAGAGAGCGGCCTGATCCTGCCGATCACCGATCTGGTGGTGGCCGAAGTCATCCGCGATCTCGGCCCCACCCTGGCCGCCGAACCGTCGCTGCATGTGGCCATCAACGTCTCGGCCGGGGACATCAAGAGCGGCCGCGTGCAGTCGGTGCTGGCCGACGCGCTGCGGGGTACCGGCGTGGACAGCGGGCAGGTCTGGGTGGAGGCGACCGAACGCAGCCTGATGGACATCGATGCCGCGCGCACCACCATCACGCATCTGCGTGGCGCCGGCCACACCGTCTCCATCGACGACTTCGGCACCGGCTATTCCAGCCTGCAGTATCTGCAAGGCCTGCCGCTGGATGCCTTGAAGATCGACAAATCGTTCGTGGACACCATCGGCACGCACTCGGCCACCAGCTCGGTCACCGCGCACATCATCGAAATGGCCAAGACGCTGCAGCTGCGCACCATCGCCGAAGGGGTCGAGCGCCAGGAACAGCTGGATTACCTGCGCGCGCACGGCGTGGACCTGGCGCAGGGCTGGCTGTTCTCGCGCGCGCTGCCGGCCATCGGCTTCATCGCCTATCAGGCACAGGCGCGAAGGTCGGCGCGCTGAGTCATGCGATTGCCACCTTGCCGCCTGGCCTTGTGGCCATTGGCCATGGGCCGCTGGTGATTTGTCAGTGGGGATTTGTGATTGGCGCGCCGCATGGACCATGCGCATGCCGCGTCCTGCGTACTGGCAACCGCAGTTCGGCGCCGTCAGCAAACGCCCCACACGCCAGCAGTGCGTACACGCTCCAGCCCAAGAAAAAAGCCGCCAGTGGTGGCGGCCTGTTTCGTTGGATCACGCGCCCTGCAGCGCTGCGCTGCGCTCGCGCACCGGCTTGGGCCGGCTCGGGAACGCGTGCCGCACGATCCGCCACATCACCTGCCCGAACTGCCGCGGCAGCGAGCCGGTGTTGTAGTGCTGGCCGTAGCGCGCACAGATCTGCTTCACTTCGACCGCGATCTGCGCATACCGGTTGGCCGGCAGGTCCGGATAGAAGTGGTGTTCGATCTGGTGGCTCAGATTGCCCGACAGCACGTTCATCAGCTTGCCGCCGGTCAGATTCGACGAGCCGCGCAACTGGCGCAGATACCAGTGGCCGCGCGATTCGTTGCGGATCGATTCCTTCGGAAACACTTCCGCGTCGGCGGTGAAATGACCGCAGAAGATGATCACGAAGGTCCAGATGCTGCGCAGCACGTTGGCGGCCAGGTTGCCCAGCAGCACGGTCAGGAAGAACGGACCGGCCAGCGCCGGGAACACGATGTAGTCCTTGAGCATCTGGCGGCCCATCTTGCGGCCGACCGGCAGGAACGAAGCGCGCAATTCGGCGGTCTTCATCTTGCCGGCGAACCAGCGGCCCAGGCGCAGGTCCTGGATGGCCACGCCCCACTCGAACAGCAGCGCGAACACCACTGCAATGAAGGGCTGCATCAGGTAGAACGGGCGCCAGCGCTGCTCGGGGAAGATGCGCAACAGGCCGTAGCCGATGTCGTCGTCCATGCCGCGCACGTTGGTGTAGGTGTGGTGCTTGAAGTTGTGCGTCTTGCGCCAGTTGTCGCCAGTGGCAACGATGTCCCACTCGTAGGTATTGCCGTTGAGCTGCGGATCGCCCATCCAGTCGTACTGGCCGTGCATGACGTTGTGGCCCAGCTCCATGTTCTCCAGGATCTTGGACAGCGTCAGCAGCAGCACGCCGGCGATCCAGGCCGGAACCAGCACGCTGTGCACGAAGGCGCCCAGGAACAGCAGCGCGCGGCCGGACACGCCGGTCCAGCGCACGGCCGCCACGATGCGGCGGATGTAGCGTGCATCGTCGGCACCTACCTGCTTCAGCACGCGGGCGCGGATGGCATCGAGCTCGTCGCCGAAGGATTGCAGCTCGGCGGCAGACAGGGCGCGGTTATGGACTCGGCTCATGCAGGTTCCTTACAGATCCAGGATCAGGTCGGTGCTCGGGGCACTGATGCACAGGCGGACCTGTGCGGTGGGTTCGTTGCTGCGCTCGCCGGTCAGCAGGTGGCGCGTGGTGCCGGCCTGGCGCGCGCAGGCGCAGCTATTGCAGATGCCCATGCGGCAGCCGTGTTTTGGCCGCAAGCCCTGGGCTTCCAGCCCTTCCAGCAGCGACTGGCCGCGCGACAGGCTCAGCGTACGGCCGCTGCGTGACAGCTGGACCTGCACCTGCCCGGCCTCGGCCTCGTCCAGCGCCGGCACGCTGAAGGCCTCGGCCTGGAACGCCGCCACGCGGCCCTCCAGGCGTGCACGTGCGGCCTGCACGAAGCCGCCCGGGCCGCAGGCCATCACATGGCGCTGGTCCAGCGCGGGAATCTGCTCCAGCGGATAGTTGTCCACGCGCGCAGCCGGTGCCTGGCCCTGGCGAGTGGTGAGAAGTCGCACGCGCAGGCGCGGATGTGCCGCAGCCATCGCCTCGAACTCATCCATGAAGCAGGCTTCGTCGCGCTGGCGCACCCAGTACAGCAGGTCCACGTCCACCGGCATGCCGGCCTGTGCGGCGGCCTGCAGCAACGCCCGCATCGGGGTGATGCCCGAGCCGGCGGCCAGCAACAGCAACGGGGTGGGGGTGGCCGGCAGCAGCATGTCGCCAAATGCGGGGTCCAGCGACACCACCGTGCCCAGCGCGGCGGCGTGCGCCAGATAGCGGCTCACCAGCCCGCCTTCGATCGTCTTGACCGTGATCGCCAGATGGCCGTTGTCCAGCACCGTCGGGCTGTAGCTGCGCAGCAGGCGGCGGCCATCGATCTCCACACCCAGGCTGACGTGCTGGCCGGCCTGCAGGCCCTGCCAGTGGCCGTTGGGCTGCAAGACCAGGGTCACCGCATCGCGACTGGCCGCGCTGCGTTCGACCAGGCGCGCCATCGGCCGCTCCAGCGTCCACAACGGGTTGATCCGGGTTGCCCAGAAGTCGAACAACTGCGGCGACACCAAGCGGCGCGCCAGCCGTGCGGGCAGCGGGGACTTGGACTTGGGAGTGGGTGCCAGGCTCATGGAGGGCACTATACGCGTGCATGCACAGCCGTGTATACACTTGTATATTGAAGGAAGGGGCTATGATTCAGGCCCACGCCCGGCTGTTGCCCATGACCTCCATCGCCCTGCCGTCCCACGACGCGCCGCCGTCACGCAAGCCGGCGATCTCACGCGAAGACCTGATTGCCGCGGCGCTGTCGCTGATCGGCCCGCACCGCAGCCTGTCCACGCTGAGCCTGCGCGAGGTCGCACGCGAGGCCGGCATCGCGCCGAACAGCTTCTATCGCCAGTTCCGCGACATGGACGAGCTCGCCGTGGCGCTGATCGATCTGGCCGGGCGCTCGCTGCGCACCATCATCGGCCAGGCCCGCCAGCGCGCCACCTCCACCGACCGCAGCGTCATCCGCGTTTCGGTCGAGACGTTCATGGAGCAACTGCGCGCCGACGACAAGCTGCTGCATGTGCTGCTGCGCGAAGGCGCGGTGGGTTCGGACGCGTTCAAGCAGGCAGTGGAGCGCGAGCTCACCTATTTCGAAGACGAGTTGCGCGTGGACCTGATCCGCCTTGCCGCCGCCGACAATGCCACCTTGCACGCGCCGGCGCTGGTGTCCAAGGCGATCACCCGCCTGGTGTTCGCGATGGGCGCGGTGGCGATGGACCTGCCGCCGGAGAAGGACCCGGAACTGATCGAGCAGATCTCGCAGATGCTGCGCATGATCCTGACCGGCGCGCGCACCCTGGGCACGCACGGCGGTTGACTGCTTGCCGGCGTCCGCGCGCTGCGGGCATCGGCATCGGCATCGGCGCATGGACCACGCCTCCACAGCGATTCCGAGCGCACCATGCAAACTTTCCGACGACTGCTCGCGACGCGCTATCGGCATGCCTCATCTGCGGTGCTTGAATCAGATCATCGCTGGATTCCACCACCTTATTCGATTCCATCAGCGCGTTGCAGCCGATACACAACTGCATCCTCTTTCGACCACCCGAAAGATAATCCGAAAAATGATTGCATGAAGCGCTTGCGCAATGAAAAAGACGCAGGTGATGTTCGCGCCCTCAGCAGGGACGCCTGCACTTTCACCGAATCGACCTCATGCTCCTGCTCCATTCCGCCACATTCAATCGACTGCCCAGCGCACACCGCGCGGCATCGTGTGTGCGCACGAAGAAAGCAGACGTGCGCATCTGCCTATTCGACTGATGTCCTGACAAGGAGATCGGTCACCCGATCTCCGAGGCACGCGAATGCCCTCGGATGCTGCATCCGGGGGCGTTTTTCGTTGTGCATTCGCTTCACATCGTGTGGATGACCTTCCAGGCACCCGGGCATGGATTGCCCGACAACATAGACGTTGCACGCGGCCAGGCGCGAAAGCGCTGTGCCCAGGTGTCGGGCACGGGTAGCGTGTGGTCATGCACAGACAAGAGTACCGTTTGAATAGAACGGTGATCAGAAACACTGCAAAGGACATTCAGCGGCCTGGAGTTTATTCCAGCCGGTGCGCGCGACCGTGCCCTGCGCCAGGTGGTGTGCATCAAGGGATAGAACGGGGCCGCGCAAGCCGCCCTTCGTTGTTCCAACTCCACACAGCAACCTCATCCGCACACGCATTGCATGGTTCAGTCATGTGGTGATGTCACTCACGTCCACGCACGCGCGTTTCACTCCTGCAACGCCATGGTGGCGCCACATTCGCGGCCCTGCACCGTCAGGACGCGTCCTTGAGCAACCCGGAGGCGACATGACCAGTTACGACAAGCAGGAACGCAAGGCAGAAGCGCACGACCTCAACCGTGACCCGTTTTCCGGCACCCCCGGCGCACACCCCGTCGGTGTCGGCGTCGGCGGCGTCGCGGGCGGCGCGGCAGCGGGCGCGCTTGCGGGCACGGTATTCGGTCCCCTGGGCACACTGATCGGAGCTGCGGCGGGCGTGGTGGCTGGCGCTGCAGCGGGCAAGGGCGTCGCCGAACGCCTGGACCCGACCGTCGAAACCGAATACTGGCGCCAGGAGCATCGCAACCGTCCGTACTACAAGGAAGGTACCGATTACGATCGCGACTATGCCACCGTCTACGGGTTCGGCCTGCAGGCTCGCGAAACCCGCCCCACCAGCACCTGGGAAGAAACCGAAGCCACGTTGGCAGGCGAGTGGCCGCGCAATCGTGGTCAGTCGCGCCTGGAATGGGACGAGGCCCGCCTGGCCGCACGCGATGCCTGGGAGCGCGCCGATCGCACGCACAGTGTGTACCGCGATGGCGACACCCACTATGCGGGCCGCTTCGATAGCGCCAGCTATCGCGACCCCGAGTATTCGTACGATGACTACCGTCCGGCGTACCGTTACGGCATGCAGGCGCGCCAACAGCATGTCGGCCGCCAGTGGGACGATCATCTGGAACGCGATCTGGGCGATGGCTGGGACCGCTTCAAGTCCAATTCGCGCCTGAGCTGGGAGAAGGCTAAGCATGCAGTGCGCGAGGCGTTCGATTCGGACCGTCATGATGATGCAGCGCGCCGCAATCCGACCGACCCGCGCGTGTAAGACAGCGCCGTACACCGCTGGCATCAGGCCGGCGCAACAACAACGGGCCCGGTGGGCCCGTTGTTTTGTGTCTCTGCATACAACGACCCGACGCGAAGAGGAAGGCAGCAGCTGCCATCAGCAGTGCCTCGATGCACCCAAGTGAAACCACCGCACGCGCAGCGTGGACGTGAAAGAGCCTGACCACCATGCATGTACAGCGGCACGTCGCGCTACGCAGGGCGACGTAGGCGTAGCCGCCCCCAACGCGATCGGATGCGTCGCCTGTGTGCGGGTCGATCGCTCAAGAGTCGTCGTCAGCCAGATTGGCTTGCACGAAAGATCGGCCAGGCCGCAATACGCACTTACAGATTCAGTCGGGCGATGCTTCCACTGCGCGGATATCGCCTCGAAATGCGAGCGCATCCGGTCCCGATGAGGCCGTTGTCTTGTCCTGCTGCTGCAGCATCTGCTTGCGTGCTGCCACCACTTCCTTGGCCAGCGCAATGCGGCGCCCCACCACCATCTCGGTCAACCAATCGATCAAGGCGCGGGTGTACTGCTGCTGATGTTCCTTGGCACTGAGTGCATGGTCGGCACCAGCGATTACCCGCGATGTCAGCGAGCGCGCGTTGGTAAACGCGTTGGCATAGTTGCGCAACACCGGGTGCGGCACGATGACATCGTCCTGCGCTTCCACCAGCAACACGTCGCCGGTGTACGCCGCGCAGGCCGCCAGGGCGATGTTATCGCCAGGCGTCAGCACACGCTGTCGGTAGGCCATCAACTCCGGATCGGCATTGAGGCTCACCTTGGGCTGGTCCCATTGCGCATCCTTGTAGAGCGCAGGCGAGCGCAACGCCAGCCATTCCACCGGTCGTTCGCGCGTCAGCAAGGCGGAGAGGTAGCCGCCATAGCTCAGGCCGACCACCGCGATCGACTGCGGATCCACGTACGGCAGACCCGCCAATTGATCGTAGGCGGCAAGGATGTCCTGCAGGTTCTGCGCACGCGTCACCGTCTGCCGCATCGACGCATGGCCTTCGTGGCCGCGCAGATCGAAGGTGAGGCAGATACACCCCAGGCCGACCGCCTCACGTGCGCGCACCAGGTTGTGGTGTTGGCTGCCACCCCACCCGTGCACGAACAATACCGCCGGAATCCCGGTCGGCGTCAGCAAGGTGCCACTCAATGCGTCTTGATCGACAGCAATGTCGATACTGGAAAGTTTGGCTTCCATCAGTCGGCGACTATCCTCCGATATTTGAAGCGCGGCCCGGGGCCGGGCCGCATTGCACGGTAATACACTTGTGCATCGGCCGGCGGTTGGCCTTCGTAGATTTCGTGCGTGGACGCGTGAACCCAGTGCAGCGCAGGGTGCTGCTGAAACCTGGCAATTGCCGCCAGCTCGGCCGGTGTCGCACCGCCAATCCGCCAGGATTGCTCCAGCACACCGCAGACCTGCCCGGCATGCGCATCTGCACCACTCACCACATCATAGTTGCGGCGTGAGATGTGCAGCCCAGGATACGCGGCGGCGACCAGGCGGTCGTAGCGGCATGCCTGCTCCACCACGCGCCGGTGCAGGGGTGTCAGCGGCGTGGACAGCAGCGCTTCCAGCGATCCGCGATGCACATGCAGCGACGATCCACCATACACCTCATCGCCCTCGGCGTTACTTACGCTGCATTGGGTGCCGTGGTAGGCGATCTGGATGCCGGCCACGCAGAGTTCGCCCACGCTGTGCGTCAGCGGCTGCAGGATATTGCGCTCCAGCACTGCACCGTGGGTCTGCAGATACGCACCGGGCAAGGTACCCAGCACCTGCAACAACTGCGCAGTGTCGGCGATCCGCCATTGCCCGCTGCCGCCCACGCCGGTAGGCAGTTTCAGGCGGACACCGCCATCTGGCAGCAGGTGTGCCAGCGCCTGCACCGCGTCGGCCTGCGAGAACACCGTGTAGCCTGCCAAGGTGGCCGGAACCAGCGCATCGGCCAGTGCCTGGTCCCAACCGGCAACGCGTGCGGCGGCTGCGTTGACCAACGGGTGGCCAATCACCTTGGTGGCCACGAACGCATGCGGCACGATGCCGCCCAGCAGTCCGTCGACTTCACGCACGCCCAGCGCGCGTGCCTGCTCGGTGGTCAGGGTATCGTCGGGTACATGCAGCGTGCGGGGCCCGTTGCGCTGTTCCGGCGGCGTATCGCCTGCCAAGCCCGCATTGGGTACGCCCAGCAAACGCGCGATCTCACTGCACACCCAGGCATGCGTGGCACGTTCGTGCCCCCGCGCATCCACATCGCGCGTGGTGTGCCCCAGTACCTGCTCATAGCGCTGATCTGCCATCACCTCTCCCCTGGCGGCAAGGCCGCATGTCGGCGTTGGCAACAGTGCGACGCGAGCGCACCAGCGATGGTCGAGTCGGTCTGGATCGCTATTTCAAGGCCAGATAGAGGCCGAACACGATCAAGGCCACGACGATCAGACTGATGGCGACCCGTCCCCCGCGAAGTTCCAACAACGCATGCCACCAAACACGTGCTTCTGGTGTACCGCTGGCGTGATGCGGCTTCCGACCACTGCTTTCGCTGTCCTGCATCCTGTGCGCTCTCTCCATATCGTGGCTGCACACCTTAAGGATCAGACGTTACACAAGCGTGGAGCGGTTCAGAATCTTCCGTAAAATGCCGCGCTGCATCGGCATTCAGAGTGAATAGGTGTGTGCGCAGTAGCCTGCGTGATAGCGACTGAACACGTGCCGGCTCCGTCATCATTGCGGTGTGCGCGCTGAGCCGTGCACTTGCTTGACCATCGAGTGGAACTGCGTTTGCGCCTGGTGCGTACGTGCATGCATCGCGTGTAGACGCACGGAAGCAAACTGACCAATTAAGCGTGGATGCCCATAACAGTTGCGTTCGATGATCATTCGTTGACATACGCGTCGTTACCCTGCAGGTCAAGTTTGTTTACGCCGGAACGCACGCAATTATGAGCAGAGACCCATCCGTCATCGATGTACAGGCCGAAATCGCGCATTGGCAGGCGAGGCACGCGCAGGGCAACCTGGGTGCAGGCAAGTTCAGCGAATTGTCCCCGGTGGTGAAGATGGCCTGCGATATCTATCTGCAGGCGCCGCGTTCGAGTGACCAGGAACGGCTACGTCTGTTCCGCGACCGCCTCGAGCACCATTTCATTTCGTCCAGCACGCAATCCAACTACGAACAGTTGGCGACCGACTGCTGGCAGCGCCTTGGCGCACGCAATAGTTGAGTCCGCATGTAGTACGCACCACCTGTTATTCATTGGAGATCGTCATGAAAACCCCGTATCAAGTGCAGCAGGAGCTGGAACGACTGGAGCGGCTGGTGCCGCACATCATCAGCGACCAGGGCGACCGCGCGGAGGAGATCCTTGGCTTCCATGTCGCCAGCCTGCTGGGCAGTGCGCCTGCCAGCGAGCACGCCACCATCCGCGAACGCACCGCGCGCATGGCGCGCCTGTGCCGCAGTGCGCAAGACGCGGTTCGCACACCGATCAGACCCATGGGGATTACTCCACTCGCCCAGCCGCAGTGGGCCTGACCGACGCATCACCGGAGCCGCATCGCGGCTCCTTTGCATTTCACCATCGGCTGCGCCGACCTACCTCAGGACATCCATGAAATCCACTCTCGTTGCTGCTTCGTTGCTGGCCATGCTGGCCCTTACCGCCTGCTATCGTCCCGGTGGCGACACCTCGCGCACCGCACCGGCGGTATCGCCGGAACCGACCGCCGCGCCAGTCAGTGGCAGTGGCGCGACCGAACTGGCAAAGGGCGACGGCGGGGCGCTGGGCGTGCTGGCTGCGATCGACGAAAACGAGATTGCCCTGGCCAAGCAGGCTGTCGGGCAGGATCTGGGCGGCGCCACTGCCCAGTTCGCCGAACAGATGCTGCACGACCATGAATCCAACCTCGAAAAGACCAAGGCGCTGGGTGCCAAGGACAGCCCGCGTGCCGAGGCGATGCGTGCCAAGGGCAAGGCTGCAGTGGACGCCCTGTCCAAGACGCTGACCCTGCCCGACGGCAAGGATGCCTACCGTAACGCCTTCATGCGCACCATGGTCAGCGACCATGGCGACACCATCAAGATCCTCGATGCGGAGCTTCTGCCCGCCGCCGAGAGCGCGCCGGTCAAGCAGCACCTGGAAGAGACCCGCCGTGTGGTGTCGGCCCACTTCGAACGCGCCCACGCCGTGTCGTCGTCGCGCTAAGCGCCGCACCCAGGCAGTCTGCAGCGCGCCGGCCAGTCCGGCGCGTTTGCGTTTCGGTACACCGATGTGCCCGGCGATGCGCACCGGCACGGCCCTGCATCGACCAGGGCCCAGTGCAGCGTAGGCCTGTCGGCCACGCAGCTTCACTCCGCTGCGGCCGGCGCTAGCCTATGGTGCCCGTTCGACCCGGCCCAGGAGCCTCCCATGCGTTTGCTCATCACCGGCGGCACCGGCTTCATCGGCCAGGCCCTGTGCCCGGCGTTGCTGCATGCCGGCCACCAGGTCAGTGTGCTGACCCGCGATCCGCGCCGTGCCGGCCGCGTCCTGCCCGGCGTCGCCGCGGTGGAGACGCTGGACGTGGTGCAGGCCGAGGCGGTCATCAACCTGGCGGGCGAACCGCTGGCCGCCGGGCGCTGGACCGCCTCACGCAAGCAGCGCTTCGGCGACTCGCGGCTTGGCATCACCCGCCAGCTGCACGACTGGATCGCACGGCAATCGCCCGAGCAGCGTCCCTCGGTCCTCATCTCGGGCTCGGCGGTGGGCTATTACGGCGAACGTGGCGACACCGCACTGACCGAGACCGATAGTGCCGGCGATGACTTTTCAGCGCTGCTGTGCCGCGACTGGGAAGCCGAAGCCACTCGTATCGGCGCGCTCGGTCCCCGGGTGAGCGTGGTACGTACCGGCATCGTGCTGGACCGCGATGGCGGCGCACTGGCGCGCATGCTGCCGGCATTTCGTTTCGGCGGTGGCGGGCCGTTCGGCGATGGCAGGCACTGGATGAGCTGGATCCACCGCGCCGACATGGTCGCGCTGCTGGTCTGGTTGCTGCAGCACGGGCAGTCTGGCGCCTACAACGCCACCGCACCCGAGCCGGTCACCAATGCACAGTTCGCCCGCACGCTGGCCACGGTACTGCATCGCCCGGCACTGCTGGCGCTGCCGGCCGGGCTGCTGCGGCTGGGTTTTGGCGAAATGGCAGAGCTGCTGCTGGTCAGCCAGCGGGTGCTGCCGCAGCGCGCGCTCGATGCCGGGTTCGGCTTCCAGTACACGCAGCTGGACGCTGCCCTGCGCGCCATCCTGAAACGCTGAGCCGCTGGCACCAGGGCGTGCGCTGTGCACTCGATAGTTGCCTGACGACCATCTCCGACAACCGCGCGGATCTCGGACTCCCAGTGCCCGGCGGAATCTCTATGCATCTGCTCCTGGTCGAAGACGCCACCATGCTGGCCAACGCCATCTGCGCGGGTGTACGCCAGCAACGCTGGAGCATCGACCACGTCGACACTGCCAGCGCAGCCAAGACCGCGCCGGTGGATCACCGCTACACCGCGGTACTGCTGCACATCGGCCTGGCCGGCGAATGCTCGAATCCTGCTTTTCTCCCTTCTGTTGTCGATGCTTTCCACCGCTGTTTCGTTACGTCTATGCCTCTTTGTTTGGGGATTGGGGATTGGGGATTGGGGATTGGGGATTGGGGATTGCAGATTGCAGATTGCAGATTGCAGATTGCAGATCAGGCTACCCGGAGGCCGCCTCCCTTCTCCCGCCGGGACATTGCCCTGCTTTATGGGGGAGAAGGTGCCCCGCAGGGGCGGATGCGGGGGCGCCCTGCGCACTGCGTCATCGGCACAACGGCAAGCTCCGCGCGTTGCCCTCCCTTCAACGCTTGCCGCGGAAAGAAATTCGCTGGTAGTGAAGTAACGGCTTTACCCGAGCAACGCGCTCTACGGAAATGTCAGTCCGCCACATGGTCACCCACCACCCTCGCCCATAAAAAAGCCGGCGCTGTACGAACAGCGCCGGCTTTTTTGGAGATGCCGCCTGCGACACGCCCGATGGCGCGACGCCTCAGCGCGTGACGCGCTTGGCGGCTTTCTTGCCCACGGCCTTGCGGGCGGCGGTGGTCTTGGCCACTGCACGCGTGGCCGGGGCCTTGGTCACCTTGGCCGCCTTCTTCAAGGCCGTCTTGGTCGCCGTCTTCTTCAGCGGTGCTTTCTTGACCGCAGCCTGCCTGGTGGCAGTCTGCTTGGCTGCCGGCGCCTTCTTGGCCAGGCTCTTGGCCGCCGACTTTTTCGCCGCTGCGGATGTGGCAGCCGCCTTCTTGGCCGCCGTGCGCGCACCCACCGTCGCCACGGCAGTCTTGCGCGCAGCTTTCTTGGCTGCGGTCTTGGCCGTCAGTGCAGCGGCTTCGGCCTTGGCGTTGGCCTTGGCGGTCTCCAGCTTCTGCCTGGTAGCGGCCTTGGTGGTGGCAATCTTCTTCTTGGCCGCGGCACTGGTGCTGCTCAGCTTCTGCTTGGCGGCGTTCTTGGTCGAGACAAGCTTCTGCTTGGCTGCATCCTTGGTGGCCACCAGCTTGTCCTTGGCAGCGTCCTTGGTCGCGCTCAACGAGCGCTTGGTGCTGACCACGCGGCGCTTGACGGCGCCGGCCGCTTCGCCGGCCTTCTCGGCCACGCGCTGCTCGGCCGTGACCACCGCCTTGCGTGCCTTGGCGACCCGCGTCTTGACCTCTTCCACCGCGGTACCGGCCGCGTCCTGCGCACTGCTGACCGCATCGCTGGTGGTGCTGACGAGGGTGTCGGTCAGTTTGGTTGCGCTGCTCTTTACGCTCTCGACGGCATCGGACAGGGTTGCCGTCACACCATTGCCATTGCTCATAGACCCTCCTTAAGGGCATCAATGCGGGACACGCGGGCGATGCGCGCGAGCATGCACATGCTGAACAGGCATCGGATGAAGCGGACGCTACGCCGGGCCACACGGACTGTCAACGCGAGGGCAACCGGCGATGCAGAGTGCTTTCACCAGCAGTTAAATTGCCGGCTGGCACTCTCGTTCAGCTTGATTTACGCAGTCACACGCCCTATTCCTTTCCCACCGCGTAACCCGGAATCCGTTCCATGCGACCGCTTCCCACCTTGCTGACGCTTTCCCTGGCCGCCGCGTTTGGCGGCTTCGCTGCGACCGGCATCAATGCCTGGCTGGACAACCGCGCCGAGGCCACGCCAGCCGGCACTGTGCCCTTTAGCCTGCCGACGTCCGCCGCCTTGCCCGCGGCGGTCGCCGGCCAGCCGGTGCCCTCGCTGGCGCCGATGCTGCAACAGGCGATGCCGGCGGTGGTCAGCGTCAACACCAAGCAGGTGGTGCGGGTCCGCAACCCGTTCTTCGACGATCCCATCCTGCGCCGACTGTTCCCGCAGATACCGCAGGACCGCATCAACGAGTCGCTGGGGTCGGGGGTGATCATCGATGCGCAGAAGGGCTACGTGCTGACCAACCACCACGTGATCGAAAACGCCGACGACGTGCAGGTGACGCTGGGCGACGGCCGTACCGTCAAGGCCGACTTCATCGGCTCCGATGCCGACACCGATATCGCGTTGATCCGCATCAAGGCCGACAAGCTCACCGACATCAAGCTGGCCGACAGCAATGCGCTGCGCGTGGGCGATTTTGTGGTGGCGATCGGCAACCCGTTCGGGTTCACCCAGACCGTCACCTCCGGCATCGTGTCGGCCGTTGGGCGTAGCGGGATTCGCGGGCTGGGCTACCAGAACTTCATCCAGACCGACGCTTCGATCAATCCGGGCAATTCCGGCGGTGCGCTGGTGAATCTGCAGGGCCAGCTGGTGGGCATCAATACCGCCAGCTTCAATCCGCAGGGCAGCATGGCCGGCAATATCGGGCTGGGCCTGGCGATTCCCTCCAACCTGGCGCGTAACGTGGTCGAGCAATTGGTGACCAAGGGCGTGGTGGTGCGTGGCACCCTGGGCCTGGAAACCCAGAACCTCACCCAGGACATGGTGCGTGGGCTGGGCGTGGATTCGCTGCGTGGCGCGCTGGTAACGCGCGTGTTGCCGGGCTCGGCCGCTGCCGCTGCCGGCGTGCAGCCAGGCGATGTGGTGGTGGGCGCCAACGACCAGCGCGTGGACAGCGCCGAAGCCTTGCACAATTACGAAGGTCTGCAGGCGGTGGGCAGTGCGGTGACGCTGGATATCCGTCGCGACGGCAAGCCGCTCAAGCTCAAGACCACCTTGAAGGAACAGGATCGCGCAGTGACCGGCGACATGCTGGACCCGCGCCTGAGCGGGGCCACCTTCGTGGACCTGCCCGAATCGCTGCGGCAGTCCGGCATCACCGGGGTGATGGTCAGCGAGGTCAAACGCGGTGGACGCGCCGCAGCCAACGGCCTGGTCTCTGGCGATGTCATCGTGGCCAGCAGCGTGGGCGAGTTCGCCGACCTCGCCAGCTGGCGTGCCAATTTCCAGCGCAAGCCACAGCAGCTGGTGGTGCGCATTTTGCGTGGCAACGCGCAATACGACGCGCTCATGCGTTGACGCGATGTGCATTCCACCCCGCCTCCACTAACGCCTCCTACACCCCCCCGGTGCTATTGCTACCGCACGACCGCACGTGAGTGGCGGCTGCCCTCAATGACCGAAGGAGATATCGCATGAGCCCCACCAATACCGAACAGCTGAAGGACAACCTGAGCGAAGCCGGCACCCACCTCAAGTCGGCCGCCAACGCTGCAGGCGAAGCCGTCAAGGGTGCGACCAGTGCGGCGGGCGATGAGCTCAAGCTCGGTCGTGCCAACGTCAAGGCCGAACTCTCCGACTCCGCACTGGCCGGCATGGCCGCTGCCGAATTCGGCGGTGCAGCCGCCAAGGAACAGATGGATGTGCTGGTTGCCAAGGGCAACGACCTGCTCGACAGCGCCACCGATCTGATCCGCGAGCGCCCGCTGGCTGCCTTCGGCGTGGCCTTCGCCGCTGGCTGGGTCATCGCCAAGCTGGCACGCGGCAACGACAACTAAGTCGTGAGCGATCAGGCCTCTACAGCGGGCGATTCCGGCGCGCCACACGCGCGCCCTGACACACCGGGACTGGATGAAAGCGTGCGTGCGGTCGGTGCTGCCGGTCGCGCCACGCTGGGCTCGGCCAAGGACACCAGCCGCGCATTGCGTCGGCTGGTGTCGGCGGATCTACAGCTGGCACGCAGCGCGTTTGGGCGTGGCCTGGCCTGGGCCTGCGTTGCCGTGGTCTTCGGTGCCTCGTCCTGGTTGTTGCTGGCCGGCGCCATCATTGCCCTGCTGCAGCGTGCCGGCCTGTCATGGTTCCAGGCGATGTTCTTCACCGCGTTGGCGAGTCTGCTGGTCACGGCCATCGCGGCATGGCGGGTGTTCTTCTACTTCGATCACACCGGCATGAATGCAACGCGCCGTCAGCTGGTCAAGCTGGGCATCTTCGATGACAGCAGCGACGACGAGCCTTCGACAGCACCTGCCAGTGGAGGACACCCATGAAGTTCGGTACCTTGCGTCAGCGCGTTGAACGCGCCGAATTCCTGGTGGAAGGCCGCGCGCAGGAAGCGCGCCTGCACTGGGGCACGTTGCGTACGGCTTGGCGTGCCGGCTGGTCGCCGGTGCGGATCGTACTGGTTGGCTTCGGGCTGGGCTTTGTCACCGGCCGTAACGAGCCACAGGCAGCATTGGGCAGCATCGCCAGCAAACTGGGCGGCATTCCCAAGATCCTGCAGATGATCAGCACGATCTCTGCGCTATTCACCGCGCACCGCGCCCAGGAAGCCTCCGAACAGGCCGAACGCGCCGCCGACAATGCCGAAGAAGTTGCTGCCGATCCGCCGGTGACGGTGGTGCAGGTTCCGGAGGACCAGGCAGCCTGACGCTGCGCTGGCATGTGTTTCGGCAGACCGTGCGGCCCGGCGTTCGGTTTTGGCCTGCCCTTGGATACGTAATTCAATCCGACACCGGCCTGGCCGTGCTACTGCGGCCGAGGCCGCCAGGTTTCCTTTCGTCTGGTGACATCACGCGCACAGGCTCTGTGCGCGCTGTTGACGCGTTGTGCCGATAATGGCCCACCGCTGGCAGCACGCCAGTCTGCTGCCAGGGCGCGCATGTCTGTCTCCGTCGAATCGCTGGATCCTGCCGCACCGGCAGAGTCGCTTCCGCCGCCTCCGGCACCGCGTCCGCGCGCGCCTGCCTCACTGGTCGTGCTGGCCACGCTGGCTGTGGGCTACACGCTGTGGGCGGCGCAGACCATCATCCTGCCGATCATGCTGGCAGCGTTCTTCGCGCTGATCGGCAACCCCATCCTGCGCGGACTGCGCAAGCTGTACGTTCCGCGGTTTCTCGGCGCGTTGATGGTGCTGTGCCTGGGCCTGGCGGGCACGGCCGCGCTGGCCGCGCAGCTGGCCGGTCCGGCGGCCGAATGGGTGCAGCAGGCGCCGCGACAGATGCGTCAGATTGCCCGTGACGTGCGCGATTTCACCAAGCCGGTGATGCAGGCCAACCAGGCCGCAGAAAATTTCGCACGCGCCGCCGGTGGCGAAGGCCAGCGCGGCGTGCAGATCGTGCGCACGCAGATGGACGACCCGTACAAAGCCCTGGTGCGCACGCCCAAGCTGGCTGCCTCGGTGCTTGCGGTGGTGCTGCTGACCTTCTTCTTCATGGTCTACGGCGAAAGCCTGCAACGGCATGCGATCGCCCTGTTGCCCAATCGGCAACAGCAACGCTTCACGACCGAGATCATGCTGGACATCGAGCGCGAGGTGTCGCGTTATGTGCTCACCATCAGCGTGATCAACACTCTGGTCGGTCTGATCTTTGCAGGCATCTTGTATGTCCTGCAGATCCCCTTGCCCGAGGCCCTGCTGTGGGGCACGGTGGTGGCGCTCCTGAATTTCGCGCCCTACGTCGGCCCACTGATCGGCGTGATGCTGATGCTGCTGATGGGCTTTGTGGAATTCCGCACCACGTTGTCTTCGCTGCTGCCGGCCATCCTGTACCTGGCGCTGCACACCATCGAAGGCCAGGTCGTCACCCCCATCGTGCTGGGCCGCCGCATGGCGATCTCGCCGCTGATGCTGATCCTGGCGCTGATGCTGTTCGGCTGGCTGTGGGGCATGGTCGGCCTGCTGCTGGCAGTGCCCCTGCTGGTCTGCATCAAGATGGTGCTGAGCCGGGTCGAGGGCATGCAGCGCTGGGCGCGGCTGCTTGAGTAGCCGGGAATCGGGATTTGGGAATCGGGAATCGGGAATCGCAAGAGCGGTGATGCTGCCCGCAGCTGCGCTGCTCTACCCATTCCCCACTCCCGATTCCCCATTCCCGCGCAACGGCCGTAAAATCGCGCGATGAGCTTTCTCGTCCGCGCCATCACCCTCGACCTCGACGATACGTTGTGGCCTTTCGCACCGATCGGTGCGCGCATCGACCAGGTGGTGTACGACTGGATGCGCGAGCACAGTCCGGTCACCGCCGAGCGCTTTCCGGTCGAGGCCATGCGCGCGCTGCGCGAGCGCAGCTTCGCCGACAACCCGCAGTTGCATCACGACCTGAGCGCGCTGCGCCGGTTGACGCTGGAAATGGCCTTGCGCGAAAGCGGCGGCGATCTGGCGCTGGTGGAGCCGGCCTACGAGGTGTTCTATGCCGCACGCAACCAGGTGGAGTGCTACCCGGATGCGCTCGATGCGCTGGCACGCATGGCCCGGCACGTGCCGGTCGCCGCGCTCAGCAACGGCAATGCCGACCTGCAGCGTATCGGGCTGATGCACCACTTCGCCTTCCAGCTGGGTTCGCGCGAACACGGCAGCGCCAAGCCGGAGGCCAGCATCTTCCTGGCCGCCTGCGCACGCCTGGAGGTACCGCCTGCACAGGTGCTGCATGTGGGCGACCACGAGCGCATGGATGTGCTCGGCGCGCTGGACGCCGGTCTGCGCGCGTGCTGGATCAACCGCGATGGCGCGCAGTGGTCGCACCCGACCCAGCAGCCGGACCTGGAATTCGACAGCCTCACCGGGCTGGCCGATTGGCTGGATGCCCAGCAACCGCACCCCGGCGCCGCGCGCGATGGCATCTGCCTTCCCGCCTGAGCCGCCCCCATCTGGCGCACGCCGCCATTGAAGGATGTCCATGTCGCACCTCACCGGTTTCACCGATCCCACCGCCGCCGCGCTGCCGCTGCACGTGCTCGACCGCGAAGGCTTCGCGCACTGGTGCGCCGGGCAGCCCACGCGGGTGCTGGCGTGGGCGCAGGCACAGCGTTTCGATGCTGCGCCTGGCAGCGTCCTGCTGTTGCCGGACGACCAGGGTCTGGCAGGGGCGGTCATCGGGATCGGCGACCGCGCCGATGCCTACGCCTATGCGCATGCGCCGATGGCGTTGCCGCCGGCCAGCCGCTGGACCATGGCGACCCCGCTGGATGACGCCGAGCAGGCGCTGCTGCACCTGGGCTGGGGGCTGGGCGCCTACCGCTTTGCGCGCTACCGCAACGTGCCGCGCGCACCGGCCGAACTGGCGGCCACGCCGTCCGCACCGACGCGCGCGCTGATCGAGGCCTGCATCCGCGTGCGCGACTGGGTCAACACGCCCACCGAAGACATGGGCCCGGAGCAGCTGGAAGCGGCCACCCGTGCAGTGGCGCAGGCCCACGGCGCGCAGGTGGAGGCGATCGTTGGCGATGCGCTGCTGGCGCAGAACTTCCCCACCATCCACGCCGTGGGCCGCGCCTCGCATCGCGCGCCGCGGCTGATCCAGCTGCAGTGGGGCGATGCCGCGCATCCGCACCTGGTGCTGGTCGGCAAGGGTGTGTGCTTCGACACCGGCGGGCTGGACCTCAAGCCCGCCGATGGCATGCGCAACATGAAAAAGGATATGGGCGGCGCCGCCCATGCGCTGGCGCTGGCCGGGCTGGTGATGGCGCAGCAATTGCCGGTTCGGCTCACCTTGCTGATTGCCGCAGTGGAAAACGCCGTAGGCCCGAATGCCTTTCGCCCCGGCGAGGTGCTCACCACCCGCGCCGGCGTCACCGTGGAAGTGGACAACACCGATGCCGAAGGCCGTCTGGTGCTGTGCGATGCACTGAGCTACGCCACCGAGCAAAAGCCCGATCTGATCCTGGATTTCGCCACGCTCACCGGCGCGGCGCGCATCGCGCTGGGCCCGGATCTGCCGGCGTTGTTCGCCAACGACGATGCGCTGGCGCAGGCCTGGATCAGCGCCGGCGAGCAAACCCGCGACCCGGTCTGGCGCATGCCGTTGTGGCGGCCGTACCTGCGCTATCTCAACAGCCATGTGGCCGACATGGCCAATGCCGGCTCGCGCATGGCCGGCGCGGTGACCGCGGCACTGTATCTGGAGCGCTTCGTGGCACCAGGCCAGCCATGGGCGCATCTGGACGTCTACGCCTGGAACGACAGCGACCGCCCGGGCCGCCCCGCCGGTGGCGAAGCGCTGGCGCTGCGCTCGGCGTTTGCGATGCTGCAGCAGCGCTACGGCGGCTGAGCGGTCCACGTTGGAAGCGATGCATCCGCTCGCCGTATCCGTCCGAGCAGACAAGTCGTTTGTCGCATACGGGTGGAATACGAACGACCGGCGCACCATGGTGACGCTCGTTCCAGTCGATGCAGTCCTGGGCAGAAAATCAATGCGCAAGGACCAGATTGGAGTGGCTAGCGTTCCCGAGTACACCATCGTGCTGCCGCAGCAAACCCCAGCCACGTAGGTACGGACATCCCTGGGATGCAGGGTATCCGGACATCCCCGGGCGCAGGTACGAGCCGATGCGCGCGCCCGGTTCCGGTGGAGACCAACATGACGGCGGCGGCTTCGGGTGTGGAGCGCAGGGGCAGCACTGCCTGCAGCTGGGCGTCGTCGGGCTCATGCATGGGCAGTGGCAGCGGCATCACGATATGGACGCGCCGGGAGGAAGATGATTCCCTGCCTGCCGCGAACGTCTCGCACCGCATGCACGGTCGTGGAATCGATGGGTCTACGCGCCGTCTCACTCCATCCATCCACTCGGAGCCAGCCATGACGTTGCCACCTCCCTCCCCCGGACACACGCGCCGCCCGGTGCTGCCGTTGCTGGGCATTGCTGCCATCGCCGGTGGAATCGCCATCGCCTTTGCCTGGACCGCCGGCTGGATCGGCGGCGACCGGCTCACCGCCGCGCGCATGACCGATACCATCGAATCCAGCGGCCCGCCGCATCCGGGCTTCCGGCGCGCGCATAGCAAGGGCGTGTGCGTGAGCGGGCAGTTCCAGTCCAGCGGCAAGGCGAGCTGGCTGTCGTCGGCGCGGGTCTTCGGCCAGACCAGCACGCCGGTGCTGGGACGCATGTCGATCGGCGGTGGCGACCCGCATGGCGCCGATGGACAGGCGCGCGTGCGCAGCATGGCGCTGCTGCTGCGCAGCGACGACGGGCAGGAGTGGCGCACGGCCATGAACAGCTTTCCGTTCTTCGTGGTGGCCACCCCGGCCGGTTTCCAGGCCTTGAACGTGGCCTCCAAACCCGACCCGGCCACCGGCAAACCGGATCCGGAAAAACTGGCCGCGTTCGGCAAGCAGTATCCGGAGGCCGCCAAGTTCCAGGAGTGGGCCAAGACCGCGCCCTGGTCCGATAGCTGGGCCAATACCCAGTACAACGGCGTCAACGCCTTCCGCGCAATTGCAGCCGACGGACGCGAGCGCTATATCCGCTGGTCGATGCGCCCGCATACGCCGTTCAAGGCATTGAGCGCCGAGCAACGCAAGCAGGCCGATGGCGATTTTCTCGCCACCGACCTGGATGCGCGGCTGGCGCAGGGGCCGTTGCGCTGGGACATGGTGCTGACCGTGGCCGAACCCGGCGATGCGGTGGATGATCCCTCGCAGCCGTGGCCGGAGAGCCGCAAGCAGATCGTGGCCGGCACGCTGACCCTGGATCACGCGCAACCGCAGGCCAGCGGGCCGTGCCGCGATCTGAACTACGATCCGCTGATCCTGCCCAAGGGCCTTGCCGCCTCCAACGACCCGATACTGGCCGCGCGCTCGTCGGTGTATTCGCAATCGTTCAACCGTCGCGAGCGCGAGATCGCCAGCGGCAAGGGCAGTGCCGCCACCGGCCAGGGAGCACATCAATGAGCCGTCCGACGCATTTCAATCTTCCCGCGCGCGTGCTGCATTGGCTGATGGCCGCGATGATCCTGACCATGCTGTTCGTCGGTGTCGGCATGGTCGCCTCGGTGACGCAACGGCCGTGGTTGATCGACCTGCATCGCCCGCTGGGTATCGCGATCCTGGTCCTGGCCGTGCTGCGCCTGATCAACCGCCTGCGCCATCGCCCGCCGGCACTGCCTGCGGAGTTGCCCACCTGGCAGAAGGCCGCGGCGATCGCCTCGCATTGGCTGTTGTATGCGTTGATGCTGGGCATGCCGCTGATCGGCTGGGCGATGCTGTCGGCCGGCGGCTACCCGATCGTACTGTGGCCAGGCGCCAACCTGCCGCCGATCGCCCCGCACGATCCGGCGCTGTATGCCTGGCTGCGCAGCGCGCATGGCTGGCTGGCGTATCTGCTGTTCGCCACCGTGCTGGGGCATCTGAGCGCGGCACTGTTCCATGCCTGGGTGCGCCGCGATGGCGTGTTTTCCAGCATGGCGCGTGGGGAGCGGTCGGCGCGTTGATGCGGTGGAGCTGGGCTGGGTGACGTGTTGTGCAGAGTGATTTCGCTGCGCGGATGTACCCTCCACCGCGCGCCCTTTTTCAATGGAAGAGGGGCTTGATTCCTCCTCCCCGTGAAAGGTACCGAAGTCCCGACGAGAGGAGCTCAGTCCCCTTCTCCCGCCGGGACATTGTCCTCCTTTATGGGGGAGAAGGTGCCCCGCAGGGGCGGATGAGGGTGCGGGCGAAGCCTCGCAATGCTCATTCCCAGGGGGCTTCGCCCCGTACCCTCACCCCAACCCGCTCCCGTGGAGAGAGGCATCGTTCCTCATCCTGCGCGAGAAAGTCTACTTAATGCTGGTGTTTTCATTTAATCGCTGATGCAGGCGCTTCGATACCCTTGCCGGTGGCGGCCCAGTAAATCCCGCCATACAAATGCTCCAGATAGCGCGGGTCGTTGTAGGCCTCGGCCTGGTGGCCCAACGCAGTGGCGAAGACGCGACCGCCCTCGAAATGGTGGTACCACGCCACTGGATGGTGCTTGCCCATGCCCTTGGCGACCTGCCCCGGCCAGATCAGCGTGGGGTCGTAGCTGGTTTCATCCACCGTGAGTAGCGTGACCAGATCGTCGCTGTAGGGCGGATCGTACTCGTACCACTCGTCGCTCCACACCCAGCGCTTGGGCAGGCCGGCAGTGGCCGGGAAGTTGGCGTCCACCACGTCGACCATCGCGGTCTGCAGGTAGGGATGGGTGCGGAACGAGCGGCCGATCAAATGGTCGTACCACTCCCAGTCGCCGCGCTTGATCGCAAATGCCTTGTGCACGGCAACCACGCCGCCGCCGTTTCGTACGTATTTTTGGAAGTTGGCGCGCTGGACCGGATCCAGGTCGGTGGCCGGCGTATTGAGCAGCACGATGGCCGCGTACTGCGAAAGATCGCCATCGAAGGCCTTGGCATTCCATGCCCATACCATCTCGACATAATGCTTGCGCGCCATCGCTTCGAACTGCGGCTTGGCGACGGGGATATAGTCGTGGTGATACTGGTTGGGAATGGCCGCCACCAGGATCTTGAATTGCTCGGCGGACGCATTGAATGCACAGGCCAGCAGCAGGCCCAACAGCCACAAATACTTCATGCGTTTGCTCGTCCACGTTACGATCGTTCTGCAGTGTACCTGCGCGCAGACGGCATGCTTTCGCACGCATTTGGAATAGCTGTGGATCGCAGCCTCGCGCCTGCTCCAGCCTGAAGCGAGCGACGCGCGCAGGCAATCACGCGACCGGGCAACGCTAGAGCCAGCCCTTCTGCCGCGCCAGCCGATACGCTTCGATGCGATTGGCCACGCCCAGCTTGCCGATGCATTCGGACAGATAGTTGCGCACGGTGCCGTGCGACAGCTGCAGCTGCTGGGCGATCTCGCTGGCCGAGCGGCCTTCGCCGGCCAGGCGCAACACCGTCCGTTCGCGCTCGCTCAACGGGTCCGCTTCCACCCACGCATCCAGTGCCAGCTGCGGGTCGATGACCCGGCCGCCGCGATGCACCTGGCGCAAGGCGCTGACCAGTTGTTCGGCCGGCGCGTCCTTGAGCAGATAGCCGGCCACACCGGCATCCAGCGCGCGCCGTAAAAACCCGGGGCGCGCAAAGGTGGTGACGATCATGACCCGCACCGGCAGCGCCTGGCGCTGGATGCGCTGGGCCAGCTCCAGGCCGCTCAGCCCGGGCATTTCGATATCGGTGACCAGCACATCCGGCTGCAGCCGTTGCAGCTCGCGCCAGGCGCTCTCGCCGTCGCCGGCGCTGCCGACCACGTCGATATCGTCTTCCAGCCCGAGCAGGGCCACCAGCGCGCCACGCAGCAAGGCCTGGTCTTCGGCCAACAACACCCGGATCATCGCTCGCGCTCGCAGTTGTGCAACGGTTGCGCACGATAACAGCGCAGCACGGCGACGTGCAGCGGCCGGGCCGGTGAGCGCTCAGCGTGGTTGCGGCACCAGGGGCAGCGGCACTGGTGGGTGGGCCGGCTCCGGCATGGCGTGCGGCAACGGCACGCTGGCGCGCAGGCGCATGCCGCGTGGCAGCGCGTCCACTTCCAACCCGCCACCCAGGGCCTGCAGGCGCGCACGCATGCCATCCAGGCCATTGCCGGGCACGATCACCCCGCCGCGTCCATCGTCGGTGATCTCCAGCACCGCCCGGCCGTCCTGCGCGCGCAGGCTCACCCGGACCCGTCTGGCCTGGGCGTGGCGTTGCACGTTGGTGGCGGCCTCGCGCACCACCAACGCCAGGGCGGTCTCGTGCTCGGGCGGCAGAGGCAACGCGTCCAGCGTGTGTTCCAGCACGATGCCGTCCATGTCCAGCAGCACCTTTGCCGAGGCCAGCTCGGCCACCAGGCCGGCGGCGCGAATGCCGGTGACGGCGCGGCGCACCTGCGCCAGGGCATCGCGCGAGATCTGCGCCACCGCATCGATCTCGCCGCGTGCCGCCTGCGGGTCGCGCTCGATCAGGCGCGCGGCCAGATCGGATTTGAGCGCCACCAGCGACAAGGTGTGGCCGAGCAGGTCGTGCAGATCGCGGCCGATGCGCTCGCGCTCGGCAGTGGCCGCCAGCCGGCGCACTTCGTCCTGCGACAGGCGCAGCAACGCGTCCTTGCGCTCGTTGATGCTGTACACCGCGCCGACCGCGGCCATGCCCAGCACGGACACCGGCAACCACACCAATCCCTGCCAGCCCAGCCCGAGCCAGCGTGCCCAGGCCAGGTACAGCGCGTTCATCAGCAGCAGGATGGCGACATGCCGCCACAGCGCATGCCGCGTGGAAGGCCGCAGGCTCAGGCAGGCAAACACGAAGTAGCTGATGCCCGAGGCGTATACCGGTAGCAGCGCGGCGCTGAGTATCCCCATCGCCCAGGCATAGCGGTACAGCCTGTCGCGCGGCGCCAGCAACATGCGCGCGTACAGCAGCAGGAACAGCGGGTACGACACCACCGTGCACAACAGCCAGGTGCTGTCATAGCCACGCGGGGAGAACACCGGCACCACGAACACCCAGGCCGACCACAGCAGGTGCACGCAGTCCATCCACGGCGACTGGCCTTGCGCCAGGCGTGCGGCCACTTGCGAATGTGCGGCCGGACGAAGCCAGGCCGGGAGCCTTGCATGCATCGGAATGGATCCTTGTCGTTGCGCGGATTCTGCCACTGCCGGGTCCGCCTGGGCACGCGGCGTCGCAGAGTGGCCCCGATCAGCGGCCTCATGCGCGCGCCTGCTCATGCAACGCCCTCGCGCAGCGCGCTGCAGCGCTGCCTGCAAGAGTGCATTGCATCGAGGCGGTGCTGGCGCATGCGGGATCCCACGGTTGTTCGGTAGCGCCAGCCTGCGCGTGGGCACCACTGGCGCACAGTCGCGCCTGTCATGGGCTGCGGATGACAGCTGTCACTGGTGGGTGCCGCGCTCGGGCCGCATGCTGCACGGCATTGCCACTGCACCGTTCGCCTACCGTTTGTCGCCGCGTTGGGGTTGGTGACTTCCGGCAGCTTGCGGCGCGCCTTGCAGGCGGTCACATTCTGCGCAGCCTTCTGTCCTGGTTCTCGATGAACACATCCGCCGATCTGCTCAAGCAACTTCGCATCGACCGCCAGCGCCCTGCCGCGCCGCCACCCGCACGCCGCAGCGGCTGGATCATCGCCGCCATCGTCCTGGTGCTGGTGTTGGCAGCTGCGGTGTGGTGGTTCACCCGCACTCCGGTGGTCAAGGTGCAGACCGCACCGGTGGTGGCGATCAGTGCCGGCAGCAGCAGCGCCTCGGTGCTGGATGCGTCCGGTTACGTGGTTGCCCGGCGCATGGCCACGGTGTCGGCCCAGGTCACCGGCAAGGTACGCGAGGTGATGATCGAAGAAGGCATGCGTGTCGAACAAGGCCAGGTGATGGCCACGCTCGACCCGCTGGATGCCGATGCGCAGCGCACGCTGTCGGCCTCGCAGCTGTCGGCCGCGCGCAGCCAGGTCGACAACATGCAGGCGCAGCTGGCGGTGGCCAATGCCGATGCCACGCGCCTGCAGTCGCTGGTCGACGCGCAGCTGGTCTCGCGCTCGCAGTACGAACAGGCCACCGCGCAACGCGATGCCTTGCGTGCGCAGTTGCAGAATGCGCAACGCAACGTGCAGGTGGCATCGGACCAACTGGCCATTGCCGGCATCCGTTCGGACTTCAACGTGGTGCGCGCGCCGTTCGCCGGCGTGGTCACCGCCAAGGCTGCGCAGCCGGGCGAAATCGTCTCGCCATTGTCGGCCGGCGGTGGCTTCACCCGCACCGGCATCGGCACTATCGTGGACATGGACTCGCTGGAGATCGAAGTGGAAGTGGGCGAGTCCTACATCGGCCGCGTACAACCGAAGATGCCGGTGGAAGCGGTGCTCAACGCCTACCCGGACTGGAAGATCCCCGGTGAGGTGATCGCCATCATTCCCACCGCCGACCGCGGCAAGGCCACGGTGAAAGTGCGGGTGGCCTTCAAGGTCAAGGACGCGCGCATCGTGCCGGAAATGGGCGTGCGGGTGAGTTTCCTGGAGCAGGCCAAACCGCAGCAGGCGTCCAGGCCCCAGGGCGTGCGCGTACCGGCCGCTGCCCTGGTCGAACGCGATGGCGCCACGCTGGCATTCGTTGTCGGTGAGCGCAACACCGTGGCCGCCAGGACCGTCACCACCGGCATGCTGATGGGCCAGGATCGGCAGGTGGTCACCGGCTTGAATGCGGGCGATAGCGTGGTGCTCAACCCGCCGCAGACCTTGAAGGATGGCGACACGGTGGCCGAAGCGGAGCCTGACCCGACCGAATAACCATTCGCGGCGGCAGCGCGCAGACGCTGCGGCCGCGGCGCACTCCGTGTTGCCGTTACTGCTGTGCAGGCATGCCGCGTCGTCCCACCAAAACCGCAGTGGGCTGGAACTGGTGATCGCAGCGTTGTACGGAAGCTGCGCTGCGATCGCTCCGGGCAAGCCCAGGACTCTTTGTGCAATGCCCGTATCCACCATGAGTGCTGCGCAATTGATTATTGACCCAACCAGCTGTTGAAGCCGGATATCCCGATCACACGCACGCCAGTTTTGTTCAGCGCCCTGTTGCATCGCTGCCACAGCAGCGCCATCCGCCCCACCGCTTGTGCAGTCGCCGTCGCCGTGCCGCCCTTCGCTTTCCTCTTCCCTTGCATCGCCAGGACTCGCCATGACCGCTCTTGTCAGTTTGCGCAACATCACCAAGACCTACCAACGCGGACCCGAGCAGGTGCAGGTGCTGCACGGCATCGACCTGGAAATCGCCAGCGGCGATTTCGTCGCGCTGATGGGGCCGTCCGGCTCCGGCAAGACCACCTTGCTCAATCTGATCGGTGGCCTGGACAGCCCCAGCGGCGGCGAGATCGAGATCGAGGGTGAGCGCATCGACCGCATGAGCGGCGGACAGCTCGCCACCTGGCGCAGCCATCACGTCGGCTTCGTCTTCCAGTTCTACAACCTGATGCCGATGCTCACCGCGCAGAAGAACGTGGAACTGCCGCTGCTGCTGACCTCGCTCAATGCCGCGCAGCGCAAGCGCAATGCCGAGATCGCATTGACCCTGGTCGGCCTGCAGGAACGCCGCAGCCACAAGCCCAGCGAGCTGTCCGGTGGCCAGCAGCAGCGCGTGGCGATCGCGCGCGCCATCGTGTCCGACCCGACCTTCCTGATTTGCGACGAACCCACCGGCGATCTGGACCGCCAGAACGCCGAGGACATCCTGCGCCTGCTGCAGGAACTCAATCGAGAACACGGCAAGACCATCGTGATGGTGACCCACGACCCCAAGGCGGCCGAGTACGCCACCCACACCATCCATCTGGACAAGGGCGAGCTGGCCGACGCGCCACTCGTGCTCTGAAGGAGCGCTGCCATGAAGTATCTCTCGCTGGTGTGGGCGCAGTTGTTCCGCAGCAAGACGCGCACCTTGTTGACGTTGTTGTCGGTGGTGGCGGCGTTCCTGTTGTTCGGCATGCTCGATTCGGTGCGCGTGGCCTTCACCTCCGGCGGCAGCGTCAGTGGCGTGGACCGGTTGGTGGTGGCCTCGCGGCTGTCGATCACCCAGTCGCTGCCGATCCGCCTGGAAGCGCAGGTGCGCAGCGTGCCGGGCGTGCGCGATGTGACCTCGGCCATGTGGTTCGGCGGCATCTACCGCGACCCGAAGAATTTCTTCCCCAATTTCTCGGTGGCGCCGAACTTCTTCGACGTCTACAGCGAATACCAATTGCCCAAGGACCAGCTCAAGGCCTTTCAGACCACACGCACCGGCGCGGTGGTGGGCGAAACCCTGGCCAAGGAGTTCGGCTGGAAGATCGGCGACACGATTCCGCTGCAGGCCACCATCTTCCCGCGCAGCGGCAGCAACGACTGGCCGTTGCAGCTGGTCGGCATCTTCCGCATGAAGGACCGCACGGTGGCGGCCAACCAGGAACGCCAGTTGATGATGAACTGGAAATATTTCGATGAATCCAACGACTACATCAAGAACCAGGTGAGCTGGATGACGGTGACCCTGAGCAATCCCGACCAGGCCTCGCGCGTGGCGCAGGCCATCGATGCGCTCTCGGCCAACTCCGATCACGAAACCAAGTCGCAGACCGAATCGGCGTTCCAGCAGGCCTTCGTCAAGCAGTTCGCCGACATCGGCCTGATCGTCACCTCGATCATGGCCGCGGTGTTCTTCACCTTGTTGCTGCTGACCGGCAACACCATGGCGCAAGCGGTGCGCGAGCGGATTCCGGAACTGGCCACGCTCAAGACGCTGGGCTTCCAGGACCGCACGGTGTTGAGCCTGGTGATGATCGAATCGGTGTTGCTGATCGGCCTGGGCGGCTTGATCGGCATGGGCCTGGCCGCGCTGGTGATCCCGGCGGTGTCCGCACGCAGCGGCGGCCTGATGCCCACGCAGAGCGTGCCGCTGCAGACCTGGCTGGTTGCGCTGGCCCTGATGGTCGGCATCGGCTTGGTGGTGGGTGTGCTGCCGGCGTTACGCGCGCAGCGCTTGAAGATCGTCGATGCCCTCGCCGGCCGCTGACAGGAGCACGCAGATGCAAAGCAAATGGAAGAACCGTGGGGCAAACCTGCTGTCGGTGGTGGTGCTGGCGGTGGGGCTGGGAATCTGGATTGCGTTGCCGTGGATCGGCGTGCTGGCGGTCGCGGTGGCCCTGGCGCTGTGGCTGGTGGCCACGCGCAGCGGCCGCCTGTCGCTGGCGGCCGCGCGCATCGGCATCGCCAGCCTGCCGCAGCGCTGGGGGTCCACCTCGGTGATCGTGGTCGGCATTGCCGGCGTGGTTGGCGTGCTGGTGGCAATGCTGGCAATGGGCGAGGGCTTCCAGGCCACGCTCAACAGCACCGGCGATGACACCACCGCGATTGTTCTGCGCGGCGGCTCGCAGGCGGAGACCAATTCGGTGATCACCCGCGACCTGGTGCCACTGATCAGCAGCCTGCCCGGCATCGCAAGCGATGCCAACGGGCGCCCGCAGGTGTCGCCGGAGTTGTCGCAGGTGGTCAACATCGCCTCGCGCGCCGATGGCACCGACGTCAACGCGCAGTTGCGTGGCGTGGGCGAACAGGCCTGGGCGGTGCACCAGAAGGTCAAGATCGCGCAGGGCCGCCGCTTCACCCCCGGCCTGCGCGAACTGGTGGTCGGCAAGGGCGCGTTGAACCAGTTCCGCGGGCTGGAGTTGGGCAAGACGCTCACCCTGGGTAGCCAGCAGTGGACCGTGGTCGGCGTGTTCGCCTCCGGCGATGCGCACGATTCGGAGCTGTGGACCGATGCGCAGACGCTGGCCACCACCTACAACCGCAGCGCCTACCAGTCGATCCATGTGCGCACCACTGGCAAGGCTGGCTTTACGCAGTTCAAGGCCGCCATGGCCGCCGACCCGCGGCTCAAGCTGGATGTGGAAACCACCCGCGCGTACTACGGCAAGCAAGGCGGTGGCTTGAACAAGCTGATCAGCATCCTGGGCACGGTGATCGGCGCGATCATGGCGGTGGGCGCGGTCTTTGGTGCGCTCAACACCATGTATGCGGCGGTCGCCACGCGTGCGCGCGAAATCGCCACGATGCGCGCGATCGGCTTTCGCGGCACGCCGGTGATCATGGCGCTGATGCTGGAAACCATGCTGCTGGCGCTGCTGGGCGGGCTGCTGGGCGGGTTGATCGCCTGGGCGGTGTTCAATGGCTACACGGTCTCCACGCTGGGCAACAACTTCAGCCAGGTGGTGTTCCAGTTCAAGGTGTCGCCGGAGCTGCTGTGGAGCGGGCTGAAATGGGCGCTGGGCATCGGCTTGGTGGGCGGGCTGTTTCCGGCCCTGCGGGCGGCGCGGTTGCCGATCACCACGGCCTTGCGTGAGGTGTAGGCGGGCGGTGGCCCGCCGGGAATGGGGAATCGGGAGTGGGGAATCGTGACAGCCAAAGCGGAGCAAATGCGCTGCTGCGGCTGAATGTATTGCAGGTTGTCATGGTTTTGTCACCGCAGTGCGGTAGATGCGCGGGCCGGCAGGCCGTAGCCTGCTCGGCCGTTTGCTCCATGGATGTACTGCCATGACGCGCCTGCTTCTGCTGGCCTGCGCCTGCCTGTGGCTGGCCGGCTGTTCTTCGTCTTCCACCTCGCTCAGCGAGCGCCTGGTCGCGCCCGGTGGCGTGTCGCCGTTGCTGGACGAAGATCGCATCGCCGCCACCATCGCCACGGTGCCCAACCGCAGCGGCCATGTGGTGACGCGCGATCAGGTGCCGATCTTCTGGCGTGCGATCGATCCCGGCCAGTACGCCGTGCATTACCGCTACCTGGGCCAGCGCCAGGACCCGGCGCACGCGCTGGATGTGGACTTTACCTTCTCAGTGCCCACCGCCACGCCGCCTGCGCCGCGCGGCACCATCGTGCTGCTGCACGGCTGGATGATGGACGGCGATTCGCTGCTGCCCTGGTCGCTGCAGCTGGCGCAGGCCGGCTATCGGGTGATCACCATCGATCTGCGCAACCACGGCCATTCCGGTGGCGGCCCGTCGGGCTACGGCACGCGCGAGTCCGATGATGTGATCGATGTGCTCAACGCGCTGCAGCCGCGTGGCCAAATCCAGGGGCCGCTGTACCTGTTCGGCATTTCCTATGGTGCGGCCACCGCACTGTTCACGGCCGACAAGCTCGGCCCGCGCGTGGCCGGCGTGGTGGCAATGGAATCCTTTGCCAATGCCGGCCGCGGCATCCGCGACATGGTGCCGCATCTGCTGGCCAGCCAGCCCAGCGGCTGGCGCGGGCAGGCGGTGGCGGCCTATGCGCGCTGGCGCTACGCCGACCAGAACATCGATGCGGTGATCGCCGCCGCCGATGCCCAGCTCAGGCTGGATCTGGACCACGTCGATGTGGCGCAGGCGCTGGCGCACACGCGCAGCTGCGTGCTGCTCCTGCACGGCGATGCCGACCAGCACATTCCGGTGGCGCATGGCCGCGCACTGGCGTTGGCCAGCGCGCGTGCGCATTACCTGGAGCTGGCCGGCGAAAACCATCTGAGCCTGCCGCTACGGCTGGATCTGCTCGGTGGCCCAATCGATCAGTGGCTGGCGCAGGTGCAACAAGACCCCACCCATTGCCCTGCGCCGCAAGCGCTGCCGGCCTCCACGCTGGCAGTGGCCAGCCCCCTGGCGGTGCCGCGCAGTTGAGCGCGGCAAGCGCGCTGCTCCACGCCACACGCATCACGTGCAGTGCGGCGCTGGCTCAGCGCGCCGCCACCGGCTGCCGCGAACGCGCCACGCTGTCGCCGACGAACAGCAGCAGCCCGACCCAGATCGCAGCAAACCCCAGCGCGCGCCCCTGGTCGAACGGCTCATGGAAGAACCACACGCCCAGCAGGAGCTGCAGGCTCGGCCCGATGTACTGCAGGATGCCCACCAGCGACAGCGGGATCCGCCGCACGCCGTAGGCAAATCCGATCAGCGGTACCGCCGTCACCACGCCACCGAAGATCAGCAGCAGATCGGTGCGCAGATTCCAGCCGCTGAAGAACGCGCCGCCATGGCCCTGCTCGCCCCATGCGGCAACCAGCAGTGCCGGCACGAACAGGTACACGCTTTCCACACCCAGGCCGGCCACCGAGTCCACCGCCACCAGCTTGCGCAGCAACCCGTACAGGCCGAACGAAACCGCCAGCCCCAGCGCAATCCACGGCGGCGCACCGGCATCGATGGTCAGCCACAGCACGCCGAGTGCGGCGCACGCCACCGCCAGCCACTGGATGCCGCGCAGGCGCTCTTTCAGCACCAGCACGCCCAGCAACACGCTCAGTAACGGATTGATGAAGTAGCCCAGGCTGGCTTCGATCACATGCCCGGCGTTGATGGCCCAGATATACAGGCCCCAATTGAAGGCGATCGCCACGCTGCTGGCGGCCAGCATCCTCAGCGCGCGCGGCTGCGCGGCAATCGTGCGCCACCACCTCAGGCCCGAGCTCGCCACCAGCCACGCAACCACCAGCACGGCGCTCCACACGATGCGGTGCGCAATGATCTGCAGCGACGGCACCACCTTGAGCAGATGCCAGTACAGCGGCACCAGGCCCCAGATCACGAAGCTCGCGGCGGTCATCACCAGACCGCGCCGCGCTTCCACTGCCGACACCGGCACCGGCGCGCTCATCGCCGCGCCCTGGCCAGGGTGACCACCAGCACGCCCGCCAGGATCACCGCCATGGCGCCGAGGTCGTGCGCAGTGAACCGCTCATGCCCCAGCCACGCGCCCAGCGCCACCGCAATCACCGGGTTGACGTAGGCGTAGCTGCCAGCCAGCGCCGGGCGCACGTGGTGCAGCAGCCACACATAGGCGGTGAATGCCACGATCGATCCGAACACGCACAGGTAGGCCACTGCCATCAGCCCGTGCGGCGTTGGCCAGGCGTGCGGGCGCTCACCGATCAGCAGGCCGGTACTCACCAGCAATACGCCACCGCACAGCATCTGCCCGGCGGCGGTCATGAAGGGCGACGGCAGATCGCGGCCACGCGACCACACCGAGCCGAATGCCCAGCCGATCGGTGCGATCAGCAACAGCACCAGCCCACCCGGCGTGGCAGTCAGGCTGCTGCCGGCATTGAGCCACACCACGCCCAGAAAGCCGATCACGATGCCCAGCCATTCGCCGCCACTGGCATGCTGCCCGCGCAAGGCGCCGAACAAGGCCATCCATAACGGCACCGAGGCCACCGCGGTAGCCGCCAGGCCCGAGGACACGCTGCGCTCGGCCAGTACCACCATGCCGTTGCCCAGCAACAACAGCGCCGCGCCCATCAAGGCCACGTTCTTCCATTGCGCGCGCGTGGGCGCCGCCACGCCGCGCCAGCGCAGCGCGCCGTAGAGCACGCTGCCGGCAATGATGAAGCGCGAACCGGACACCATCGTCAGTGGCTGCGCACCGCCCTCCAACGCGAACCGGATCGCCAGATAGGTCGAGCCCCAGACCACGTAGACCAGCAACAACGCAATAACGACCAACCCGCTGCGCGCGGGCGCGGCAGCGTCGTGAGAGGAAGACATCGGACCTGCCAACTGCAGCGGAAGCTGCAATTCTAGATCACCTGCACACGCACACGCCGCACAGGCAGTGCACAGCGCGCGCGGTATGGTGCGCCCGACCCTCATCACGATGGAATGCCCATGCAGCATCGCACTCCCTGGTTGGCCCTGGTCGCGCTTGGCCTGTTCTCCACCACCGCAGCCGCCGCGCGCGCACCCGAGCCCTGGGAGCTCACCGGTCACGCGCTGATCGACGCCGGACTGGATGGCTCGCTGGCACCGGAGATCGACGCACCCGGGCAACCCGAAGTCAAGGTCATGGTGTCGGCCAGCCGCGCCGGCGCCTATCTGCTGGGCGTGGCCAGCGCCACGTATCGCACGCAGTGGTGCATGCCCGCAGGCAAGGCCGGCCCGCCGGACCTGCGGGCACTGCTGGCTGATCTCAGCGCATTGCCCGATGCACGACTGGATGAGCCCGCACCCGGCCTGATCGTCCAGGCATTGGCCAAACGCTATCCGTGCCGCAAGTAGA
The DNA here is from genome assembly GCF_012848175.1 of Xanthomonas campestris pv. badrii. Classification (NCBI taxonomy): domain Bacteria; kingdom Pseudomonadati; phylum Pseudomonadota; class Gammaproteobacteria; order Lysobacterales; family Lysobacteraceae; genus Xanthomonas; species Xanthomonas campestris. The sequence continues at coordinate 3,995,531 of NZ_CP051651.1, forward strand.
ACGCTGGCAGGAAGTCGCCTGCAAAGCGCTGCATGAGGCCGTGCTGCACCGATGCCCTCCGCATCGGCACCAGCGCAAGGCAGGCATGAAGCCGGGCTGGCGAAACGCGGCGGACACCGAGGCCGTCACGCTCTGCAGCGGCGCACCAGCCGTCGTGCGGCACGTGTGGAGTGCGGACAGCACGCTCGGAGCCGGAGCGTCCGCGTGGCGCAGTCCGATTCCAGGCAACCGCCGCGCCCGCCTGCCGGCTGCGCAGCCGCTTTCTAGCGGCCCTTACCTGCGCGCTGCATCGCTGCGTGCACGGATGGCCTTGAACTCCGAGCCATCCTGCCAGCTCGGCCACTGCCGGCCGTTGGCCAGCGCCACGCCGACGTCGTAGACCAGCGTGGTATCGGCGGCATGTCCGCTGGCATCCCACTGCGGGGTCCAGCGGTCGCAGGGCTGGTGATAGCAGTCGGCGAAATACTTCTCGCGCAGCGCCTTGCCCTTGGCGATGCCGCCATCGCGCATGTCCAGGCCGGGGCCGGCGGTGATGGCCGGCACGCCCATGCGCGCGAACGCGAAATGGTCGGCGCGGTAGAAGAAGCCAGCTTCCAGATTCGGGTCCGGCGAATACGTGCGCCCGCGCGCCTTGGCGGCCTGCTCCAGATCGCCTTCCAGCGACACCCGTCCACGCCCCCATGAGGCGATGTCGCGGGTGGGGCCATCGGGGCTGAACATCTCCATGTTGAGCACCGCCACGGTCTTGTCCAACGGCGCCAGCGGATGCGCGGCGTAGTAGTTGGCACCGAGCAGGCCCTTCTCCTCGGCGGTCAACGCAATGAAATACAGCGTGCGCTGCGGCCTGGGGCCGGCGGCGAACACGCGCGCCAGTTCCAGCACGCTGGCCACGCCGGTGGCGTTGTCCACCGCGCCACGGCGCACCGTGTCGCCGGAGGCATCGGCCTTGCCGATCCCGAACGCATCCCAATGCGCGGAGAAGATCACCGTCTCGTCCGGGTGTTGGCTGCCGGTGAGCTTGGCCACCACGTTATGGGTGACCACGCGTTCGCGCTTGAGCTTGAAGTCCACCGACAGGCGCGCATCGCCCAGCGCCACCGGCGCAAAGTCGCGCTGCTGCGCGCGTGCCTTGGCCTGCTCGAAGTCCAGCCCGGCCTGCTTGAACAGCGACTGTGCCAGTGTGCGCTGCATCCAGCCACGCACCTGCACATGCTGCGCGCGGGCATCGGCGTCGCTGCGTTCGATGTCGAACAGCGGCGACAGGCCCGAACTCTGCACCGTGGCCCAGCCGTACGCGGCCGGCGCGGTCTCGTGCACGATCAGCACGCCGGCCGCGCCACGCCGCGCGGCTTCTTCGTACTTGTAGGTCCAGCGGCCGTAATAGGTCACCGCCTTGCCATCGAACGCACCCGGCTGCGCGCTCTCGAAGTCGGCATCGTTGATCAGCACCACCGCGATCTTGCCGCGCAGGTCCACGCCCTTGTAATCGTCCCACTGCCGCTCCGGCGCGCTGATGCCGTAGCCCACGAACACCAGCGGCGCATTCTTCAGTGCCACGGCGGCCTGCGGACGCAGGCTCTGCAAGGTCACATCGGTGCCGTTGACCAGGGTCTGGGTCTTGCCGCCCACGCGCAGGGTCGCCTGCACCGGCCCCTCCACCTGCGCGCGCACCAGCGGCACCGCCTGGGTCCAGCTGCCCTGCTCGCCACCGGGCTGCAGGCCCGCCGCCTTGAATTGTTCGACCAGGTAATCGACAGTGCGCTGCTCACCGGCACTGGCCGGCGCACGGCCCTCGAAGTCGTCCGAGGCCAGCAGGCGCACGTGCCGCGACAACGCCTCGGCATCGATGCCGCCACCGGGCAGATCGTTGGCGGCCTGCGCCACGCCTCCCACGAACAGGCAGGCGGACAACAACAGGATGCGCATCGGATTCACGGTGAGGCCTTGCAACGGATGGATGACAGACAGTTTACAAGCGCGCGGCCCGATCGGGAGCGCGATGCGCGGCGATGGGTTCACTGCTGAGCGCGCGGGCGATGCCATTGCCTCTGTCGGCAGCATTGATGGCTGCTGACGCGCACTGCACTGCCTGCCTTCCGAACACCGTCAGCGCACAGCGCGATCCAGCCAGCACGCAAGCCCTTGCGCGTTGAGTTCGATATCGGTGGCCAGCAGCTGCGCCACGCCCGCATCGTCCAGCTGGCAGCCGTGCTGCCGGGCACGCTCCAGATACAGCGCGGTCAGCGCCGCCACCATGCAGCGGTGGCGATCTGGGTGTGCCGCGCAGCCCAGCGCAATCTCGGTCATCGCGTGGATCTGCTGTACCAGCGCCTGCGCCAACGGGCCGGGCGAGTCGACCCGGCCATAGTGGGTGAGATACATCGCCTGCGGCGCGGCCTCCATCAGCCGCGCGATCGAGTGCAGCATCGCCTCCGGTTCGAACTGCACCGGCGAGGACGTCGGCAGGATGAAGGCACCTTGCGCACTATCGAGCTGGCGATACGACAGGCCGAAGGTATCGCCGGTGAACCAGCTGCGGCTGCGCGCATCCCACACGCACAGGTGGTGCCGCGCATGTCCGGGCGTATCGACCGTGCACAGCGCGCGCGCGCCGAGCAGCACCGCCTGCCCGTCCACGGCCTCCACCACCCGTTCGGCCGGCACCGGCACGATCTGGCCATAGCTGCGCGCCATTTCGTCCTGCCCATACACCGCAGTGGCACCGGCAATCAGGCGGGTGGGGTCGATCATGTGCGGCGCACCGCGCGGATGCACCAGCACGCGCGCATTGGGCAGGTGCTGCAGCAAGGCGCCGGCACCGCCAGCGTGATCCAGATGCACATGGGTCAGGATCAACCAGTCCACCTGCGCCGGCGTCAGCTCCGCCAACTGCAGGGCAGCCAGCAGGCGCGGTACCGACAACGAGGTCCCGCAATCGACAAAGGCTGCGTGGTGCCCCTCGACAATCAGGTACGCCGCATCGAACTGCGCCCCGCCAAAGCCGGTATCGATGGTATGGATGCTGGAATCAACCAGTGCTGTCATTGCGACTCCGTAGCTGCACGACGAGTGACGCCCCGACCGTACCATTATCGGCGCGCCGTGCCGCGCCGTGTCGCCATTGGCGCGCCGTCAGTGGCGTTCTCCGGACTGCGCCACACGCACCGGAACGTGCGCCGCGGCAGCGGCATACAAACGCGCCCCCTGATTGCGGTAGCGGTCCGGGATCATGGGCTCCGGTCGAGCACCGCAGCGGCGCAGTCAACGACTTCGCAGCTGCGGCACAGATCCAAGTCACCGCGCACGCAATGCCGTAGGTTTCGGGCAAACGATGACGATGTGCCCAACACGGTCGAGCGCCGGACACACGCATCGCTCAGCCTCCTGCACGACGCGCGATGCACTGGCCATGCATCCAGCCAGGCCCCGCCTTGCCGTTGCGATCAGGCCTCGCGCAGCGCCTGCAGCGCGGCAAGAACCACATCGGCATCGGCCTGGGCATGCACACCGGGCAATTGCAAATCGCTGGCCTGCACGGCCTGCTTCAGGCGCGCGATCAACTGCCCGGCATCGCGTGGCGAGGCAAAGCCATCGCTCTGCAGCAGCGAGGCGCCGGCACCATCGTTCAACTTGAAATAGAACTGCCCGTCGCTGTCGCGGTATTGCTTGAACACCGGCAAGGCGATTTTTTCGCCAGCCTGCACCGCCACCGGGCCCGCCTGATCGGACAGGTCGCGCAGGCCCACCGCATCGCGCAGCTGGGCCAGCAGCGGGGTGGCGTAGCGCGCGCGCAGGCGTGCACCGCCGGCGCGCAGGATCGCTTCGATCCTGGCCGGCTCGGCCATCAGTGCCTCGTAGCGCGTGCGCAGCGGCGCAATCTCGCGGTCGATGCGCTCGAACAGCTGCTGCTTGGCGTCGCCCCAGCTGATCCCTTCGGCAAACGCCTGCGCGAAGGCCGTGGTCTCCGCCGGCGTGGCGAAGGCCTGGTACAACTGAAACAGCGCCGAACCCTGGGTGTCCTTGGGCTCACCCGGCGCGCGCGAATCGGTCACGATGGAGAACACCAGCTTGCGCAGCTCCTCGCGCGGGGCGAACAGCGCGATGGTATTGCCGTAGCTCTTGCTCATCTTGCGGCCATCCAGGCCCGGCAAGGTGGACACCTGCTCGTCGATCACCGCATCGGGCAGGGTAAAGAAGTCGTGGCCGTACACATGGTTGAAGCGCTGCGCGAAGTCGCGCGCCATTTCGATGTGCTGGATCTGGTCGCGCCCCACCGGCACCTTGTGCGCGTTGAAGATCAGGATATCGGCCGCCATCAGCACCGGATACATGAACAAGCCGGCGGTCACGCCGGCATCGTCGTCCTCGCCGTCGGCGCGGTTCTTGTCCACCGCCGCCTTGTAGGCATGCGCGCGGTTGAGGATGCCCTTGCCGGCCACGCAGGTCAGCAGCCACATCAACTCGGTGGTCTCCGGCACATCGGACTGGCGATAGAACCACACCTTGTCCGGGTCCAGCCCGCAGGCCAGCCAGCTGGCGGCGATCTCCAGGGTGGAGCGCTGCGTACGCGCCGGATCCTGCGCCTTGATCAGGCTGTGCAGATCGGCCAAGAAATAGAAGCTCTCCGCATCGGCGGCAGCGCTGGCCTGGATGGCGGGGCGGATCGCACCGACATAGTTGCCCAGGTGCGGTGTGCCGGAGGTGGTGATGCCGGTAAGAACGCGAGTGGTCATCTGCAAAGGCCAGGGAATCAGCCGGCAAGTTTAACGGTTCCGCGCCGCCCCATCCGCCTCCCCGCCGCTGCCGTTGCCCCACAAGAGAGCGGGCCGCATGCGGCCCGCTTTCCAGACGACCTGCTCAACCCAGGGGCGAGCGGGCGAGTTGCCTCAGCGGTCGTCGTGCAGCGACTTTTCGAAGGCGCGCACCTCGGTCTGGGCGCGGTCGCGGTCCCAGCCATAGCGTTCCTGCAACTTGCCCTGCAGATATTCGGCATTACCTTCTGCAACCTTGAAGTCATCGTCAGTGAGATCGCCCCACTTGGCCTGCATCTGACCCTTGAGCTGGGTCCACTTGCCGGAAATGATGTCTTTGTTCATTGCGGTTCTCCGCTGCATGCGGTCGCGATTGACCGTGTGCCCAGAGTGGGATCGGCACCGTTGCGCACAGGTCAAGAGATGTCTAGCCCATGCTCACCGTGATGAATGGTTGCCGTGCGTAAGGCCTGTCGCTAGCGGCCGGCCTGTAGCGTCGCTGGAGACAATGCCATAAAAAACGGGCCTTTCGGCCCGTTTGTATTCACCGTTGCAGCAAGTGGATCACCTGCGCGCGGCATCTTCCACCTTCTCGCCAGCGCCCTGCACGTCCTTGCCGGCACCTGCGACGGTGTTGCAGCCCGACAGCATACCGACCGAGAACACCGACAGCACCAGCAGCACAATTGCACGCTTCATAACAGACTCCTTCATGGGTAAGCGGCGCGTTGCCGCAGATCAATCAAATCGAACAAGCACCACGCAACGGTGGCGAATCAGCACTTACCGTCGCTGCATTTTTCGGCGGTCTTCTCGACCTTGTCGCCCGCGCCCTGCATGTCCTTGCCGGCGCCGGCCACGGTGTTGCAGCCAGTCATCACGCCGGCCGAAAACAGGCCCAGCACCATCAGTGTCAGCAGTCGCTTCATAGGTCTTCCTCGGTCTGCGCCCGGTGCGATCGCACCTCGCTCGGCGCCAAATCTGACTGCGCGGACGTGGATTTGATGTGAACGGCAGCGTGCCGCGTTCAGCGCTGGATCAATCTCGCATCAGGGTCGACTTGCCGAACAGGCTCTCGACCAGATCCACCGCCAGCTCGGCAGTGGCATTGCGGTTGTCCAGCACCGGATTGAGCTCGACGATATCCAGCGACCCCATACGGCCGGTGTCGGCAATCATCTCCATCACCAGCTGCGCCTCGCGATAATTCGGGCCGCCCGGCACCGTGGTGCCTACCCCTGGCGCAATGCTGGGGTCGAGAAAATCCACATCGAAGCTCACATGCAGATGAGTGTCGGCGCTCATGCCCTGCAGCGCCGCTTCCATGGTGCGCTTCATGCCGGCTTCGTCGATGTAGCGCATGTCGTAGACGTCGATACGGTGCTGCTTGATCAGCCGCTTCTCATCCGGGTCCACCGAGCGGATGCCGATCTGGCGCACCTGCTCGGGCAACAACGCCGGTGCGCTGCCACCCAGGTGGGTCAGCGCCTGCGGGCCCAGCCCGCACAGGCAGGCCACCGGCATGCCGTGCACGTTGCCCGAGGGGGTCACCTCGCTGGTATTGAAGTCCGAATGTGCATCCAGCCACAGCACCCGCAGCGGGCGACCCTGCTCGCGGCAGTACCTGGCCACTGCGGTGATCGAGCCGATCCCCAGGCAATGGTCGCCGCCCAGCATGACCGGCATGCGGCCGGCCTGCAGCTCGGCGTAGCTGGCATCCATCAGGGCCTGGTTCCAGGCCACCACCTCGTCCAGGTGCCGATAACCGGCCTGCGGCTGCTGCCACGGATTGCGTGGACCATCCAGGTTGCCCAGGTCACGCACTTCCACCCCACGCCCGGCCAGCGCCTCCTGCAACCCGGCGATGCGCAGCGCCTCCGGGCCCATCCGTGCGCCGCGGTGGCCGGCACCGATGTCGGTGGGAACGCCAATCAGGGAAACCGGCACGTACTGCGTTGCCATGCATTGCTCCAGCATCGATAAAGCCGTGCAGTCTAGTGGCGCGTCCGCGCAGTGACGCGCGGCAGCGCAGCACGGCATGTGGCTTGCATTGCGCCTGGCCGCACAACGGACGGGTTTAGATCTGCCTCAACGCGCCGCTACTGTGACGTGCCACGGCAGTTCGTGGCGCGCTGGACTTTGCAGATTCTGCTTGTCTGACCGCCCAGTGAAACACCTGAGGCTGGTGTGACTGCGCACTGATACCTGGATGGTATGGTGCGCCGGCCAGCGCAGGACACGCATCACGTACGCGCTCGAGCCATCAGCAACAGGGGGAGTTTCATGCCGCATAACGCCGTCAACCAGGTCGTCAAGGCTGCCGTGGGCGAAGTCGCGCGGGCGTCGCATTTATACGATTTGCAGCGTATCGGGCGCGAGTTCGCGCAGACCATCGAGCGCGAGCCGGGCATTGCCCTGCTGATGCTGTCCACCGCCGACGGCCGCGCCATCACCGAGCAATCCAGTCTGGGCGTGGATGGGCGCCGGCTTGCGGCAATGGCCAATTCGTTCCTGACCCTGGGCGAGACCCTGGCGCGCGAATCGGGCCTCAGTGAAGCCGACTACGCCACCGTCAGCACCCGCGGTGGGCAGCTGGTGCTGATCCGCATCCGCGCCGACAAGCCACTGACACTGACCGCCGTGGGCAGCGCCGACCTCAATGCCGCCGCGCTGTTGTTCAACGCGCGCGATTGCGCCGGCCGCCTGGCCACGGCGCTGGCACCACCGGCTGGCTGATGCCGTTGGCATTGTTCGTGCTTGCACGAGCGCACCGATTTTTCTCACCGTTTGGAAGGGGACCACCGATGTCAAAACTCAATCTGGAACACCTGCATTCGCTCGCCGGTTTCGTCGGCGCCGCGCTGGTCGACAGCGACAGCGGCATGGCGCTGGGCATGACCGGCGGCACCGAACTCAACCTGGAATTGGCCGCCGCCGGCAACACCGAAGTGGTGCGCGCCAAGCGCCGCATCGCCGAGCAGCTCGGCCTGAACGACACCATCGAAGACATCCTGATCACGCTGTCGCGCCAGTACCACCTGCTGCGTCCGCTGGAAAGCAACGGCACGCTGTTCCTGTACGTGGTGCTGGACCGCGCCAAGGCCAATCTGGCGATGGCCCGCCACGAGCTCAAGGCGTTCGAAAAGACCCTGGATTTCGGTTGATGCCTGTCCGGCGGCGCACCCGCGTCGCCGGCCCTGCCTGCCGGTGCGTACCGGCAGGCGTTGTCGTTCTTTTGCGCCACGCCGGCGCCCTCTCATGACCACACCCATCCACGCCATGCGGGTCGCCACGGCCGGCCTGGACCTGCTGCACACCACGCGCCTGAAACTGGCGTGCTCGCTGCTGCTCGCCGAGCGCATCGACGTGCAGCTGGGCGAGTGGCCGCAGCACGCGGCCGATGTCGTGGTGCTGGGCCTGGAAACCGCCGACGGCCTGGCTGCATGGCAGGCGCTGCAGGGCCAGCCGGTGCGCGTGCTGGTGGTCTCGCGCACACCGGTGGCCGGCGCCTGGCTCAAGCATGGCGCCACCGTGCGCGAACTCAACGAACAGATGCGCCTGCTGCTGTCCTCGCCACATGCCACTCCGGTGGCCGAGCCGGCCTTATTGCTGCGCCATTGCCGCGGTGAATTCGGTGCCGGCGTGGTGGTGTTGCGCAACGCCGGGCTGCAGGTGCGCGTGGATCCGGCCGAACACTGCCTGCATCTGCCCGCCGGCGTCGCGTTGGACGCGCTGATCGCCGCGCTGGACCGCTCCGGCTGGCAGCACACGGCCGACGATGCCCACACCCCATTGCCGCAGCGCGTCTCCTTCGAAGCGCTGTATTTCGCCTTGCCCGAGCATCTGCGCCCCGCCCTGCCGGCGGTGGAACCCAGCCACGCGCTGCAGCTGCGCCAGTGGCCGGAATTGAGCGCGCAGACCAGTTCGCCGGCGCAGTTGCTCGCCATCGCCCACCTGCATGCGCGCCCATGGCGTCCGCAGGCGCTGGCCAGCGCTTGCAAGCTCCCGCTGCAGACGGTGGAATGCCTGTTCGCCGCCGCACTCGCCAGCGGCCTTGCCCAGACTGCGGAGATTCCTGTGCCGTCACTGCCGCCTCGTCCGGACAGCAGCAGCAATTCCCGGTTCTTTTCCTGGGTGGCACGCCGGTTTGGCCTCTCTCTTTTCCAGGCGCAGTCATGAGTCTTCCAGCCAACAAACTGGTGTTCGTGGGCGGCATGGGCGCCGGCAAGACCACCGCCGTGCGCGCCATCTCCGACGTGGAGCCGGTCAGCACCGAGATGCCGCTCAGCCAGGATGCCTACGGCGACAAGACCTACACCACGGTCGCGCTGGACTACAGCTCGATCGAACTGGAAGACGGCGAACTGCTGCACGTCTACGGCGTGCCGGGGCAGAAGTACCTGGATTTCATGTGGCCGCTGGTCTGCGACGGCGCGCTGGGCGTGATCGTGCTGGCCAATGCGCGCGATCCGCAGATGCCCGAAGCCACCCTGGCGCTGCTCCGCGAGTTCGCGCAGATCGCACCCGACGCCAGCGTGGCAGTGGGCATCACCATGACCGACGAGGTCGAAGACTTCCTGCTGCCGCCGTTCCGCGATGGCCTGGTCGCCGAAGGGTTCCGTATTCCGGTGATGCGTGTGGATGCGCGCTCGGCCACCCAGATCACGTTCCTGGTGAAGTCGCTGCTGTCCTACCGCCATACCTCGGCGACCTGATTGGCTGCATGTGCTGCGCGGTGGACGCGGTGGATGTAAGAACGATAAACAAGGAATCCGGTCACGACGGGCCTGAAAGGGCGTCACGCGGGGGATGCCGCCTCTAGGGTGGCGGCGACGCGTCCATCTTCCTTGAAGTCAGAAACGCGACTCGGTCGTGATACGAATGAGCGCTGCGTCTGACTTATTCAGTATGACCAGTGCACGGAAACACCGGCATCGGGACATTCCCGACAGCACACAAGACATACCCGTGATATCTGTTAGGCAATAGCGGCGTTGCATCTCGCCGGTGTCGGTCTCTGCCGAGCCTGCGCTTGATTGCCATCTGGCCCGTATCTGGCGCAGGTGCCGCGGTGCGCCGGCGCGCGGTTCCGGCAGCACGCGGTGCAAGACGCTCTGCCCCAGGTGTCCGCACGTCGCCGTTGCAGTAGGCACAGTCGGTGCGCCCTGGCCACCGCACTCGACCACGGCATGGCCTGCCGCCACTCAGTCGAAGCACGATTGGCGCCGTCGCGCTGCTGGCTACTGGTCTGTTGCCCCGATCAGATAAAGTAGCGCGATGACAATCGAACTGAAGCCCGGCGGGCTATTGATCGCGATCGAAGGCATCGATGGCGCCGGCAAGACCACGCTGGCGCGCAGCCTGGCAACCACCTTGCAGACGGCCGGCGCGCGCGTGGTGCTGAGCAAGGAACCGACCAACGGCCCGTGGGGCACGCAGCTGCGCCAATCCGCCGCGACCGGCCGCCTGAGCGCCGACGAAGAAGCCGACCTGCTGATCCGCGACCGCCACGAACACGTGGAGACCCTGATCGCTCCCGCGCTGGCCCGCGGCGACATCGTGATCCTGGACCGCTATTTTCCTTCCATGGTCGCCTACCAGGGTGCCGCCGGGTTGCCGCTGGACGCGCTGCTTGAGCGCAACGCCTTCGCGCCGCGCCCGGACGTGCTGCTGCTGCTCGACCTGCCGCCGCCGACCGGCCTGTCGCGCATCCGCGCCCGCGGCGATGCGCCCAACCATTTCGAAACCCAGGACAACCTGGAACGTTGCCGCGCAATCTTCAACGGCCTGCAGTTGCCGGGCAAACACGTGGTGGACGCCAGCGCCGACGCCGACAGCGTACTGCGCCAGGCATTGGCACGTGTGGTCGCCGCCGCAGCGCAGCGCCTGCGCAGCAACGCGCACGCCGACGCCGGCACTGCCGCGCTGCAGTTGCTCTCGGCCGGCCGGCCGGCCTGAGCAACGCAGCGCAGCGTCACCGCCTCTCGACCGTGGTGGCGCGCGCAGCCTGGAACTGGCGAGCTCACCGCCTGGACGAAGCGCATGATGCTGCCGCGCGCAGCACGCTCGCTTCAAGCAAGACGCACGCCGCACGCCGCGAAAAACGCAGCGATTCGGAAATAGCCAGGGACAGCCTGCAAGATGGTGCCGGCACCCGGATTCGAACTGGGGACCTACCGCTTACAAGGCGGTTGCTCTACCAACTGAGCTATGCCGGCAAAGGCAGGCGCGTTGCGCGCCGGTGCGCATTCTAGCGCAGCGCGGCGCAATCTAGCGACCGCTGGCGCGTTGCACCTGCGGCGCCCTGCAATGCCGCGGCCGCCAGCGTGCTGCGCACATCGAGCCACCAGCGCGACCGACCGCTGCCGCTGGGCACCAGCTGCGCAGGAAACCCCGCGCTCACCAGGCTCGCCTGGCGCCGCTCGGCGCGCTCGCGGCTCTGGTACTGCCCCAGCGCAACGGTATTGCCCTCGCCTTGGGCGATCACGTAATAGTCGCCGATGCCGGCGGCCGCAATCCGCTTGACCAGCGCCTGCGCCGCCGCGCGGTCGCCCACGTTGGGCAGCATCACCCGGAAGGTGCTGACGCCGGCGTCGGTGTCTTCGCGCACGCTGGCGCGACTCACCTGCCCCCGCAGCCGCGTCAACGCGGCATCGGCATCGCTGCGTGCCGTGTACGGCCCGAGACTGGCGCAGCGCTCGGGCGCAAGCGGTGCTGCTGGAACCGTCGATGCCGGCGTTGCCGCGGCGGTGGCCGCGTCGACCGACGAGGCATCACGCACGGGCGGCGCCGGCGTCCCGGCCGGCGGGGGAGCCGTCCCGGCACCTGGGTTGGCGGCGTTGGCCGCAGCTGCACCCGCTGCCGTCGCGGATGCCGGCGTGCTGGAAGCCGGCATTGCGCCAGCCTCCGGTTGCGCTGCGCTGGCCAGCGACGGCCGCGGCGCACCGGTCGCCAGCATCGGCAACACCTCCAGCCGCGCCACGCCGGTTGGCTGCGGCGGTGCGGCCGGCAGTGCCGGCGGCGGCTGCATCGCCCACCACAACGCCACTCCGGCATTGAGGACGATCAGCACAACGATAAGCGCACGTACGTACATGCCTGGATTCTAAGCGCAGGACGAATCGGTCGCCCAGGTCGCCAGGCCGTCCAGCACCAGTGCGGCGCGGAAGCTGGCATCGGGCAGCAACGGCAGCAATGGCGGCGCGCCACCGCCATGCACCAGCAGTCGCACCGGCACGCCCAGGCTGCGGTGTGCGTGATGCAGGCTGCGCTCGATCAACGCCACCGCGGCGCCGTCGCAGCCGGAGGTCAAGGCATCGTCGGTGTCGTTGGCCAGCTCGACATAGTCGCCGCCGCTGGCCGGCAGCTGCACCGCGCGCGCATGCAGCGCCTGCCGCATGGTGGTGGGCGAGGCGGCGATGCGCCCACCGTGGTGCTGGCCGTCGGCACCGAGCACATCGATGGTCAGGGCCGTGCCCACCCCGGCCACCAGCACCGGTGCATCGCCCCGCGCACCCAGCAAGGCCAGAAACCGATCCACGCCAAACCGGCTGGGGTCTGCGTAGGCGATGCGGATGCCGGCGCAGTCGGCCACGGTGCGTGCGATGCGCACCTGCGCGAAACGCTCCTGCAGGCAGCCGATCACGCGCTGCGTCAATGCCGGCGCCGCCACGCTGGCCACGTGGGCAACGCGCCCGGATGGCAGCGCCGCCAGCGCGGCCGCATCCATCGCTTCGGCGCCATGCGCCCAGGCCTGCACCTCGCCTGCGCGGTTGCCGTGCAGCGGCGCGTACTTGAACCGCGAATTCCCCAGGTCGAACAACCACTCGCTCATGCAGGTCTCACGCTGACTTCTCCGGAGTGGAACAGCCGTTCGGTCTCGCCCACCTGCACCCGCAAGGCGCCGTCGGCGGCCAGGCCGAGGGCGACGCCGCGATGCAGGCTGCCAGCCTCCTCCACCTGCACCGTGCGGCCGCGCAACACATCCAGCGCCGCATAACGGGTCAGGAACGCAGCCAGCCCTTGCGCTTCGAACAGGTCCAACGCCGGCAACAACGCCGACAGCACCGCGGCCACCACGGTATCGCGCGTCACTGCGCGGCCGGCCAGGGTATCCAGGTCCACCCACGGTTGGTCGATGGTGGCCGCAGCCGCTGGCGGCATATGCACGTTCAAGCCCAGGCCGATCACGGCGCGCGCGTTGCCCGCCATCTCCCCGCCGCCTTCGATCAGCAGCCCGCCCAGCTTGCGCTCGCGCGCCAGCAGGTCATTGGGCCACTTCAGGCCGACATCGGCGAACCCGCAGCCGCGCAAGGCCTCGGCGACCGCCACGCCAACTGCCAGGCTCAGCCCGGCCAGCTGCCCCAGCCCGCCGCTGAACCGGCGCGAGGCCGACAGGTAGATATGCGCGCCCAGCGGCGAGGTCCATTGCCGCCCGCGGCGACCGCGCCCGCCGGTCTGGCGCTCGGCCAGCAATACCTCCACGCCGCGCTCCGGTGCCGCACGCGCCAGCAGGCTGGTATTGGTGGATTCCAGCGTCCAGGCCACATCCAGCGCCGCCAGCCCGGCGGCGGCATCAGCGGTCATGGCGGCGCGGATGCGCGCGGCGTCCAGCAGGTCCAGCGGTGCAGCCAGCCGGTAGCCATCGCCAGCGCGTCCTTCGATCGCCACGCCTGCGGCGCGCAAATTCTGAATGCGCTTCCACACCGCGGCGCGGGTCCAGCCCGCATCACGCGCCAGCGCATCGCCGGACAGCCGGCCGCTCGCAAGTTTGGCCAGCAACGCGCGGTCGTCCACGGCAACGGTTCCCAAATCGAGACGCGAAAGTATGCGCCATGGCTTCCCGGCCGCCCAGCGCGGCTTGCGTGAGGGAGTGAAAACCGCGTTATGATCGGCGACTCACGCCGCTTGCCCTGGATGTGGACGATGCGCCGACTCACGGTTTGCCTGCTTCTGTTGTTGGCTCCGCTTGCCGCCCTGGCATCGGACCAGTTGACCGACGGCGATCATGACAGCTGCGTCAGCTCCAACTCTGCCGCACGTGGCAGGACGCCCAACGGCGAACCGGCCACACCGGCACGCACGCCGCCACAGCACAAGCCCGCACCTGCCACCGGCGGTGGTGGCAGCGATGGCGACGGCCTGTTTCCGCGCATGCGCATGATGCCGCGCTGGCACAGCTTCCTGCCGGGCATGTTCCGCTGATCCAGTGGGTGATGCGCTGGCTGCGCCGGCCGCCGCTGGAGATTCCCGACGCGTTGTGGCATCCGGTCTGTACCGAGTGCGCCTGGGTGGCCGCGCTGGATCCGCTACGTCAGCAACGCCTGCGCGCACTGTCCGCGCAGTTCCTGTATCAGAAAACCATTTCGCCGGTCGATGGCCTGCAGCTGCAGCCCCGGGATCAGGTCTTGCTGGCAGCCACCTGCTGCCTGCCGCTGCTGGAGTTCGGGGCCGCAGGGTGGCGTGGCTGGTCGCAGCTGATCGTCTATCCCGATGCCTTCCGCGTCCAGCGCACCCACCTGGATGCGGCCGGCGTGATGCATGCCTGGGACGACGCCTTGATCGGCGAGGCCTGGGAACAGGGCCCGCTGATCGTCAGCTGGGCCGACGTGCAGGCAGACCTGCACGACCCGTGCGCCGGGTTCAACGTGATCGTGCATGAGATGGCGCACAAGCTCGATGCCCTGGATGGCGCGCTCGATGGCACCCCGCCACTGCCGCGCGAGCTGCAGCGCCGTTGGGCACGCGATTTCCAGCAGGCCTTCGATGCGTTCTGCCAACGGGTGGAGGCCGGCGAAGACACCGAGATCGACCCGTACGCTGCCGAAGCGCCGGAGGAATTCTTCGCGGTCGTCAGCGAATACCACTTCTCCGCGCCGCAGGTGCTGGAACGCCTGATGCCAGCGGTGGCCGCACATCTGGTCGGCGTGTATGGGCCATCGCCGTTTGCGTCACCGCCGGCGCGTTGAGGGCGCTGCGCGGTGGCGGTGGCTGTTTCGTGCTCGAGCCATCGCTTGCGACGCAGGTAGTGCAGCCAGCCGCTTCGACAACTGCGCAAACACCATCGCCGGTCGGCGCGCCCTACACCAGGCCAAGATCCCGCGGCGTCGCGCCCGGGAACACACGTTCCAGCTGCGCTGGCGAGAGCCCCCACAGCCGCTGCAGCACGCCGCCGAACAGGCTGCGGTAATTGGTCAGCACCGGATAATCGCGATTCTGCAGCAGCTGCGCCTGTTCCACGGCAACCTGTTCGCCCGCGATGCGCCCGCCGTGCACGCCGCCGCCCAACGCCCAGTAGGTGGTGCCATGGCCATGGTCGGTGCCCTTGCTGCCGTTCTCGCGGAAGGTGCGGCCGAACTCGGAAATCACCACTACCACGGTGTCGTTCCAGGCTGGACCCAATGCATCGGCGTACGCAGCCAAGCCTTCGCCCAGGTTGCGCAAATTGTTGGCCAGGCCGCCTGCGACACTGCCCTGGTTGGCATGCGTATCCCAGCCGCCGACATCGACGAACCCCAGGCGATAGCGCTCGCGCATCAAGCTCGCCATGCGCCGGGTTTCATCGGCAAACGTGCGCGCACTGGCGGCGCCACGCCCGGCCTGCTCCATCTCCTCGCGCAGCTGCGCGGTGACCTGCTGACGCAACGCCAGGCCGTCGCGCGCCGCGGCCGCCAGCGGCGTGCTGTCGTACATCTGCGACAGGATCTGCGCCTGGCGCGCGTCCAGTCCGCCCTTGCCGATGCCCCTCAACGACACGTTGGGCAGATCGCCGCCGCCTTGAAAGGTCAGCGGCAGCGAATCGGTGAAGGCAATCGCCGGCACGCCGCTGAGTACACCCGACAGGCGCGCCATGAAACCGGAACGGTAATCGCGATGCTTGCCGGCCTGGCCGGATTCGATATCGTCCTGGGTTTCGAAATGGCTGCGCGAGGTGTCGTCGGTGCCGGCGAACGGCACGAACGCCAGTTGCCGGCGTTGCCACAGCGGCAGCAGCGCATCGCGCATCACCGGATTCAGACCCCACTGCGCATCCAGCGCGATGGCGCTATCGGGATTTGCAGGATCCGGCCGCGCAATCGCCAGCGTGGGCCGCGACTGGTAATAGAAATCGCTGGCATGCGGCACCAGCAGGTTATTGCTGTCGTAGCCGCCACGCAGGAACACCACCAGCAAGCGCGCACTGTCGCGCGGGGCGGCAAACAGGCGGCCGGTCCACGGCAGGCTCGCGGCGGCGGCAGAGGCAAGCAGAAAACGACGACGTTGCATGAGGGTTCTCCTGCGGCGATGACACACCGCCTGCGGTGAATCAGCGATAGTTGAAATCCGGCGACGACAACAGGAAGCCATTCCACTCCGCCGGCGAGCGCGCCTGCTCCAGCGCCTGCCGCGTCCCCGCCGACACCGACGGTGCCAACCAGCGATACGATGCGCGCGCATCGATCTGCGTCAGTGCGGGAATCGGCGTATCGGTATCGCCCTCGCGCCGGAACAATTGCTTGGGCCCACTGCCCAGCGAACGCGCCACCTCGAACCGGCGTGCCAGTTGCCCGGAGCTGGTCCAGGCCTGCGATTGCAGCGACCACCCATCCGGGGTGATGCGGCCGAACAACGGCTCGCCCAGTTGCTGCACCCAGCTTGCCATCGGTGCGGCATTGATCACCGGCTGGTCCTCGTAGGCCAGCCGCATCGCCGACACCACGAAGCGGTTCGGGTCCTTGAACTTGCGCGGTTGCGCCTGTGCAAATTCCGCAGACGCCAGCATGGTCTGCATGACCTTGGCGATATCGCCATCGCTGCGCTGGAACGTGCTGGCCATGCGCGCAACCAATGCAGCCGGTGGCGTGTCGCTGACGAAATACTCGGCCAGGCGTTGCGACACGAAATGCGCGCAAGCCGGCTGGCGCACCAGCAGGTGTACCGCCTGTTCGATCTCATCCAGCCCACCACCGACAATGCGCTGGCCCAGCAGCAGTTTGTCGCCGGGCTGATGGCGCGCCGGATTGAATTCGAACAATCCCTTGCGCACCACTGGCGGCTGACCGGGCTTGGTCGCCGGCAGCGGCGGCGCACCCTCTGCCTTGATCGGCACCAAGCCAGCGCCGGTGAGGATCAAGGCCAGCTGTTGCACATCCTGCTGGCTGTAGCCGCCATGCACGCCCAGCGTGTGCAGCTCCATCAGCTCGCGCGCGTAGTTCTCGTTGACCTTGCCCTTGGCGTTCTTGGCGTTATCCAGATATTCCAGCATCGCCGGGCTTTCCAGCGTGGCCATCACCAGATCGGCAAACTTGCCGGTGGCGTTGGGGCGGATCGCGTTTTCCATGTAATCGGCCGCCATCCACTTCACCCGGCCCTTGTCGGCATACACGCTGAAGTGATTGAGCCAGAACCACACCAGTTGCTCGCGCAATTGATCCGGCGCGTACACCGCCCGCAACAGCTGGGCCTGACGGGCCTGGGTGAGCATCTGCCCGCCGCGTGCCTGCCAGTCCTTGCGCAGGGCGGCCTTTTCGTCGCCATCGGGCATGCCCTGCAGGCGGATCTTGTCGGCCTCGTACTGGGTCAGCAGGCTCACCAGGGGCGTATGCAGCGCATCGAACTGTTGCAGCTGTGCGCGGATGGGTGCCGGCAACACGGCATCGTCGCTGGGCTGCAGCAGCAGCGTGGCGTAGCGCTTGGGGCCGAGCCGCCGCAACTGGGTTGCGCTCTGGCCGTCCACGCCGTAGGTGGCGCGCTGCAGCCAACGCGTCTGCGTTGCCGTCAGCGGTGTGTCGGCAGCGTGGCCGATGATGGCGCAAGCACAGCCGGCAACCAGCAACGGGATGCGCCAGCGTCGGCGACGCACACCCGCATGGCGCATATCCACGCCAGGTGCCTGTACAACACGCTTGACCATGCGGCTCTCCATCGCGACATCCTGCAACCGGACCAGTATGGTCAAGCCAACGCACGAGGCGTTAAACGGTTGTCGGAGCCTTCGCCGCCATTGCCGAAGAGTTCATCGCATTAGGCCAGGCGTCACAGTCCCGGCGGCAGGGTCACGTCGAAGCGGGCGCCGCCCAGTTCCTGCGAACGCACCACCTGCAGCTCGCCGCGGTAGGCCTTGATCAAATCCTGAACGATCGACATGCCGATGCCGTGGCCCTGCACGCGCTCATCGCCCCGCACGCCACGCTGCAGGATCTTGGCGACATCTTCCGGCGCGATGCCAGGGCCATCGTCTTCCACCGACAGGATCAGCCCGGCACGCCGGCTCCCGGTGGTGGGACCAGGCTGGGCGGTCAGCAGCACGCGGCTGCGCGCCCACTTGAAGCCGTTCTCCAGCAGGTTGCCGAGCAGTTCCTGCAGATCGCCCGGCTCGCCATGGAAACGCGCCTCCGGCGAGATATCGAACTCGCACAGCACGCCTTTGACCGAATACACCTTCTCCAGCCCGCGGACGATTTCTTCGGCGGTCGGCTCGATCGGCAGTGGCGCGGCAAACAGCTTGTGGCCGCTGGAGGCCGCGCGCGCCAGCTGATACGACACCAGGTCGTTCATGCGACGCAGCTGCACGTCCATTTCTTCGTGCAGATCGCGCTCGGAGGCACCGCTGTCCAGCTGGGTGCGCAGCACCGCGATCGGCGTCTTGAGGCTATGCGCCAGGTCGGCCAGCGTATTGCGTTGGCGCTCCAGATTATCGCGCTCGCTCTCGATGAAGGCATTGATGCTGTCGGTCAACGGCTCCAGCTCGCGCGGATGCTGTTCGCTCATGCGCTGGATCTCGCCGCGCTGCACCTTGGTCAGCTCGTTGATGACCCGCCGCAGCGGGCGCAGGCTCCATTGCAGGATGAAGGCCTGCAGGACCAGCAACACCACACCGGCACTGCCCAGGTAGAACCACACCGCGCCCCGGAACACGCGCAGCTGCGCGCCCATCGAACGGGCGTCTTCCATCACGTAGATGGTGTATGGAATCTCGCCGCCGTGCTCACGCTCGACATAGCTCACGCCCAGGCCATAGCGATACAACTGGCCCACGCTGCCGTCGATCTGGGTCATTTCCAGCGGGCCGATGAATTCTTCCTGCCGCGGCTCGAGCATGCGGCCATGCGGAATATTCGGCCCTTCGGCCGACATCGAGGTCCAGCTTTCATCCGGCCGCACGACTTCGACGTATAGCCCGCCACCGGGCACATCGAAACGCGGATCCGGCGGCTGTCCGCCGATATACAGCGAGCCGTCGCGAACGAAATCGATATTGGCCGCGTAGGCGGAGGCGTAATTCTTCAACCGCTCGCGCAGGTTGCGCTCGGCGGTGTCGGCGAACGCGACATCCAGCGCATAACCGGCCAGTGCCAGGAAGGCCACCAGGCTAAGGCTGGCGGCCAGCAGCTGGCGCGCCTGCAAGGAGCGCGGGCGCCAGCGTTTGTACCATTTGGAGCGCCCCGGCACGAAATCGTCCTGCTTGCCGACGTGCGATCTCAGCCTTCTGTACGCGGGATGGCGAAGCGGTAGCCGCGGCCGCGTACGGTCTCGATCGGCTTCAACTCACCATCGGGGTCGAGCTTCTTGCGCAGGCGGCCGATGAATACTTCCAGCACATTGGAGTCGCGGTCGAAATCCTGCTGATAGATGTGCTCGGTGAGGTCGGCCTTGGAGACCAGTTCGCCGGCATGCATCATCAGGTATTCCAGCACCTTGTACTCATAGCTGGTCAGATCGACATTGGCACCATTGACGCTGACCGTCTGTGCCGCCAGATCCAGCGCCACCGGGCCGCATTCCAGCGTCGGCTTGCTCCAGCCCGCCGCACGACGCAGCAACGCGTTGACGCGCGCCAGCAGCTCCTCGACATGGAACGGCTTGACCAGGTAATCGTCGGCGCCCTGCTTGAGCCCTTCGACCTTGTCCTGCCAGCTGGAACGCGCGGTCAGGATCAGCACCGGGAATTTCTTGCCTTCGTCGCGCAGCGCCTTGATCAGTTCCATGCCCGACATCTTGGGCAGGCCCAGGTCGATGATGCCGACGTCGAACGGCACTTCGCGGCCCATGTAGAGGCCTTCTTCGCCGTCTTGTGCAGCGTCGACAGCAAAGCCTTCACGCTTCAGGCGCGCGGCAAGGGTCTCGCGCAGCGGAGCTTCGTCTTCGACCAAAAGAATACGCATGCACTCTCCCTAGTTACGTTATCGGCCGGCGGCCGGGGAATTTATGAGACTGAACGTGGGACTATCTACGCTCAGTGGTTATCGTCGCGTGGTGGCACGTCGGGCGCAGCCGGGTTGCGCGGTGGCGCAGACTGGGTCTGCTCCGGCTCGTACACGGTGTGCACGCGTCCGTCCTTCATGTACTTGACCCGGTTGAGATTGCCGCCGTCGAACGGCACGCGCTCTGCACCCAGGATCTGTCCACCGGTAGACCGCTGCACGTGGCGGATGGTGTCCGACAGGGTGCGGCTGCCGCCGCGCGCCGATGCCGGCATCGCGTCGCGCCCGCCCTGCCCCATCGGCGGGTAGCCCTGACTCCATGCCGACGGCGCAGCCGTGGCAGCCCAGAGGGCAACCAGGACAACAGAGCGAGCGCGGCTGAGGGAATGGGTCACAACTGGATCCTAGCGGGTTGTTCAGGAACATTCAAAATTCGTGAAACCGGCCGCACATCACACTGCAGCTGGAACCAGAAATTGAGCCAAATTCTTGATTTTGGGGGGTGAATCCGATCTGAACTTTTTAGCTTCGTGTTAACACCATTCAGTGAAATGAATGTCGGCGAGGGGTATAGCCCCTATCCACGGGCGTTCCCACCACCCGGGCAAGCCGGGAAACGAGTCAAACCGGACATTTGCGCCACCCGTTCAGCTGATGCAAGTGCCGGGCCACTCAGGCCACGACGCGCCAGGGTCGGCTATCGGTACGCTGCAAGGCCTGCTCAACCAGCTCCCAGCCGGCTCCGGGTCGGTGCGCGCCCTCGCTCAGCACCTGGCGGAAGGCCCGCCCGCCGGGCTGGCCGTGGAATAGCCCCAGCACGTGCCGGGTGATGTGCTTCAACGCCAGGCCCTGTGCCAATTGCGAGTCCACATAGGGTTGCAGCGCGCGCAGCAGCGACTCACGCGACTGCGGCGGACGCCGGTTCAAGGCCGCATCCAGCTGATGCAGCACATACGGGTCGTGGTAGGCGGCGCGCCCGAGCATGACGCCGTCGGTCTGCTCCAGGTGCGCCAGGGCGGCGTCGACAGCCGCAATACCGCCATTGAGTACCACCGGCAGCTCGGGGCGCTCGCGCTTGAGCCGATAGGCCCAGTCGTAGCGCAGCGGCGGAACCTCGCGGTTCTCCTTCGGCGACAGGCCCTTGAGCCAGGCATTGCGGGCGTGCACCACCACCATCGCCGCACCGGCGGCGACCACCTGGTCGACAAAGCTGGCGAACACCGCGTAGTCGTCATCGTCGTCCACGCCCAGCCGGCATTTGACCGTGATCGGCAGATCGGTGGCAGCGCACATGGCCGCGACGCAGTCGGCCACCAGTGCCGGCTCGCGCATGAGACAGGCACCGAAGCGGCCGGCCTGCACCCGATCGGACGGGCAGCCGCAATTGAGGTTGATTTCGTCGTAGCCCCAGTCCTGGGCGATGGCGGCAGCCTGCGCCAGCAAAGCCGGCTCGCTGCCACCAAGCTGCAGCGCCAGCGGGTGCTCCACCGGATCGAAACCGATCAGCCGGGCGCGATCGCCATGGATCACCGCATTGGCATGCACCATTTCGGTATACAGGCGGGCCGACGGCGCCAGCAGGCGGTGGAACACCCGGCAGTGGCGGTCGGTCCAGTCCATCATCGGCGCCACCGACAGACGCAAGGACGCTTCATAGCGCGATTTTTCGCGCAAATCCAATGGCTTGCCGATGTTTTCGTGTTTCTCAGTTGCGCCCATGATCGGTCAATTTCGGTAGTTTTCGGGGCGAATGTGTAACGCGTAGTGCAACATTCGGCCCGTTGTTACACTCCGGGCATGGGCTCAATCCTCACCCGCCGCCGGAAGAACGGATCAATAGGTTACACGGCCATCATTCGCGTCAAGCGCGATGGCAAGACCGTCGTTTCAGAGTCCGCCACCTTCGACCGACGCCAGCTGGCCAACGAATGGATGCGCCGCCGGGAAGCCGAGCTGGATCAGCAGCGCGCCCGCGGAGAACCCCTTGGCAAAGGCTCAACCTTGGCCGAGCTGCTGGACTGGTACGGCAAGGACATCAAGGAGCTGACGCCCTGGGGCCGAACCAAGGAAGCCGACCTCAAGCGGTTGGCCAGCTACGACATCGCCAAGAAGAACGTCCTGCGCCTGACCACCGCTGACTACATCGGCCATGTCGAGGCGCGCCGCAGGAATGGTGCCGGCCCCGCGACCGCCAACAACGACCTGATCTGGCTTCGCCAGGTGCTGCGGTCCGCACGCGCATCGCTGTCAGTGCCCATCGATCTGCAGCTACTGGAAGACGCCTCGCACGAGCTCCGGCAGCGTCGGGTGACAGGCAAGCCCAAGGAGCGCCAGCGCCGGGTAACGGCTGCCGAAGAGAAAGCCCTGCTCGACCACTTCGCCGTCCGGGACGTACGTGCCGAGATCCCGATGGCAGACATCGTCCGATTTGCCCTGCTCTCCGCCCGACGACAGGAGGAGATCACCCGTCTGAAATGGGCCGACCTCGATCGCGACAAGGGCATCGCCTGGCTGGACGACGTGAAGCACCCACGCAAGAAGGTCGGCAACCGCCGCGCCTTTCGCTTGCTGTCCGAGGCCTGGGAGATCATCGACCGACAGCCCAAGGTCATGGCGGAGGGCCCGGATGGGAAGCAGATTCCTGACCCGCGCGTCTTCCCCTACAACCCCAAGTCGATCGGCGCCAATTTCACCCGCGCCTGCAAGCTACGCGGCCTGCAGGATCTGCATTTCCACGACCTCCGCCACGAGGCCACCTCACGCCTGTTTGAGCGCGGCTACGACATCCCGGAAGTCGCCCAGTTCACCCTGCACGAGTCCTGGACGACCTTGAAGCGGTACACCCACCTCCGGCCGGAACAGGTCGAAGAACGCCCGGCAAAGGGCGCCTCCTGACTCACTTGCAATTTATATCAATACGGATATATTAATGCCCACCAAGCCAATCGAGTTCCTGGGTGACTCCCTGCGCAGCTTGCGGGAGTTCCCGGATGATGCGAAGCGGGATGCCGGATACCAGTTGGATCGCGTGCAGCACGGATTGCAGCCGGACGACTTCAAGCCCATGCCCACGATCGGCAAGGGCGTCGAGGAGATCCGGGTACGCGACGACACCGGCGCCTACCGCGTCATCTACACGGCTCGATTGGCCGATGTGATCTACGTATTCCACGCCTTCCAGAAGAAGACGCAGGCCACATCGAAACGCGACATCGACCTGGCGAAGCAACGCTTCGCTCTGCTGAGCAGGAAGTGATCATGAGCAAGACCAAGACCGAACGATTCGCCAGCGTCTGGGACGCGCTTGCCGACACGGCCGAGGAAGCCGCCAACCTCAAGGTGCGCGCCGAACTGATGCGGAAGATCGCATCGTTGATCCACGAGAGCGGCTGGACACAGGCGGCGGCGGCAGAACGCTGCGGCATCACCCAGCCACGCATGAACGACCTGCTTCGGGGTCGCATCTCGCGCTTCTCGCTCGATGCACTGGTCAACGTGGCATCCGCGCTTGGCCAGCAGGTACACGTCGAACTGCAGGCCGCATAGAGGCATTCCCTGCGACCGGAGCCAGACATGCCCGACTACAGCTTCCATATCGATCCAATCAAAGCACAAAGCGCCCTCGATCCAGATTTGGCCGTCATGCTTGAAGGCGCGCCAGGCTGGTCCGAAAACGATTGGAAGGACGTGCCCCTGCCCATCATCGGATGGCGCCTCACGCTGATGCACTGCGGGCAGACCGTCGAACATCAAGACTTCGCAGGCGGGGACGATGGCTTCCGAGATGCACAGGCCGCAGGAAAGGCATGGCTGGCCAACCATGGCGCAGACGGCATTTCGCGATGGGTGGTAGGTGTCGGAGAGGCCATGCGGCGGATGAGCTACGACCCGGCTTTCCGTTACCAGATCAGCAAGCGCGGCTTCTGACATGACCGATCGACCACTCCGCCTGGGGCCAGATCCCAATCGCACCTATCTGGAGAGACAGAACGCCATGTACCCGGACCGATACGGCCAGCCGGGCGCAACGGGAAACGAAAGCGCGAGTGACCCTCGCTGGTCCAACAGTGAAGACCCCAACCACTACGGCCCAGGATTTGTTCGATCACCGGGCAACGAGCTACTGGATGCAACAACGGACCTGATCGTCCTTGCCCTTGCAGCAGTACTCGGCTTTGTCATCACTGTCACAGCCTATCGACTGACGCATCCAGAGAACCTGACCGCTGCGTGGTTGCTCGGCTATGTCGCTACGTTCGTGGCATCCACCTTCGTAAGCGCCATCGTGCTGCACGCAGTGCGGCGCATCATATGGGCACTGATCCTGACGGCCATTGCATTCGGCATTGGGAGCGCCGCTTGGCGGCTGTGGCTTGCCTGACGAATCGCTGATCCATGTCGCTCCGCGACTGGCGTGCCGTCCTGGCACTTGGCCGCCGTCCGGGCGGCCTGCTCGCCGCGTCCTGCGGCTCGCCGGATTCTTGCGAATCCGGTTCCGTCAGCATGAGTAAAATTCGCTGGCGAACATTCCCACTATCGAGACGGGATTGTTAACAAGAACGCCTATGGATCCATCGAACAATCGACTATCCCCGGCGAGTGCAATACGTCGCTAGCTGGAGATGCTCGGCGACGATTGCAAAGTCGATGCTCTCGAACTCGACCCGTGCACGTTCGGCTGCCGACTGCTCGACTCGCAACGACGCTTCTCTCAGTCTCTTGATCTCGGAGAGGTTAGCGTCGATGGCTCGAGTGGTGCGCCGCATCCTTTCCAATAGCCCTTTGAACCTGCGGTGCCTGCGTGCACAGAGCATCCCGACGGCAACGATGGGGACAACATAAAGCGCCCATGCAAACTTCGACGTTCGATTCATCTCGCCCCTCTGAGCTTTCAGCGGATTACCCCTTACGGGGCAGAGCTTTGTCCAGTAGCTCAAAGGTCCGATCCAGATAGCGCTCGTGCCATCCGAGTTCTTCCGGATTGACTTGAACATAGCTCCGTTTTGTGCCCGTGACCATCCACTCCAGAAGTTCAGGCCTGGCCTTTGCGAGGGCGGCAACCATTTCTATGGTCGGCTGCTGAACCTGCAAATACACGTTCTTCCATCTACGAGCTTTTATTCCCGTATAGCGCTCAAGCCACGAATACTTGGATCGGCCTCCTACCAGGTCATCGATCACCCAGATCACCCGCTCTCGATAGGTCAGCCCCTTCGGAGCAACTAGATCTTGAGGCCGTACACCTTCGCCAAGGACGCCGTTTTCGTCTTTTGTCTCCATTCCGTGCCTCTGATGCCATCGGCGTAGTGTCCATAGTATGGACAGTTATCGGACTATTTGATAGACCTTATCGCACCATGTTATGGTGCGTTTCGGTCATTTTGAATGAATCACGTCCGCCGATGACACCGACCGAGTCTCTGATAGCGCAACAGTACGGAGCGCCGCTGATTCCCTTGGACGCCGTTGCATCGATCCTCGGCAGGAGCCCGAACGCACTCCGTGTTCTGATGAATCAAGGCCGCGGTGATCAGATCTTGGCCAGCAAGCTACGAGCTTGTCGCGCTCAGCTCGGGCGCCGGGTGATGTTCCGCGTCACCGACATTGCCCGCCTGATCGACGAGGCCTAAGACGCACGATGAGCATCCGCCTCATGACCTTGGCGTGGGAACTGAAGATCCCGGCAACGCCGAAGATCGTGCTTCTGGCGCTCTGCGATTGGGCGAACGATGAAGGCATCTGCTTTCCGAGCGTCGCTCGTGTCGCCTCTCGAGCATCATTGTCTCCGCGCCAATGCAAGCGCGTGCTGCACCAACTAGCCGATGATCGGTGGATGGAGGTGGTCGGGAACCTAACCGGCGGCGCTTCCTCCAGGCGATACCAGATCAATGTCGAAGCCCTACGGACCGGTGACACCAGCGTCACCCGTGTCAAAACGTCACCGGTGGCAAAGGCGTCACCCCAGGGGATGACATCAGCGCCCCCCACCGGTGACGCTGATGTCACCCGAACCACCAGAGAACCATCACTTGAACCACCACTACCACCCACCCAGACTGACGAAGCCCTCGTAGTTCCCCAACAACTCTCGGAACGCGAGCGGGTTGTGGTTGTGGGTCTGCTTGATGGGCTGGACGTCAAAACCTGTCAGTCGCTGCTCGACGAGCTGGCAGGCCAGCTGGCCGCGAGCAAGATCAGAACCACCCCCTCCAACTTCATGCGGGTCCTGGTCGAACGCGCACGCGCCGGACGATTCACCCCTGCCTACGGACCAGCCATCGCTGCACGCCGAGATCGTGAAGAGGCAGAGCGTCAAGCCAGGATCAAGGAGCGCCAAGCAAGGCCAGCCCCGCCAGCCCCTGGACTCGTGCAAGCCAGGCTGAGCGAGATCACGGCACTGCTCAGCAGGCAGAGGGATACGCCGTGCTAGTCGTTCTCATCACTGCCGAAGTCCAGCATGCTGGACTTTTCAAGCCATGTTTGTGGGGAGTGCAGGATAGCCTTGGCGGTGCCAAGGCCCGGGATTTCTCCCGAATGTCCCACTCCCCACACGTCCAGCACCTGCACGGAGGCATGCCATGCCGCGTGTAGAGGCCAGCCTGGACCGCGCCACCAAGGACGCGTTTCATAATCTGGCGAGGCAGTCGGGCACGACCGAGGCGGCCCTCCTCCGGCGGGTTATCGCTGCCGTCGTGAAATCGAACCCGGTCACGCGCTCCGGCCAGGAGGTGGATGCCGACCGCTCGATGCGGCTCACGGTGCGGGTTACACCGGACATCTTCGAAGCAGTCACCAGGACGGCACACGATGCGGGAATGAGCCGACCAGGCGTCGTCCTCGGCACACTGCGGGCACGATTCCTCCAGGCACCAACGCTGCTCCCAGTGGAGGCGGAGGCCGTCGGACGCGCGGCCTACCAGCTCTCCATGGTCGGCACGAATCTCAACCAGCTCACCCGACTCGTCCACCAAGGAAGACTGGAAGCGCTAGCCGAGCGTGACCCGGTGCTCGCATCGGCCACATCAGCGGTCATCGCCTTGCGCGAAAGCATCCATGCGCTGATGGAAACGGCTACCACCCGCTGGGTCCCCGGGGAGAGCGGGAAGTGAGCCAGTCAATCGAAGTCTTGGACCGCCTCCTCCGCGGCCCCGTCCGGTGGCGGAAGGCACCTTCCGATCAGGGCACCAAACGGCGACGCCCCTCACTAGCCGAAGATCTACAAACCGTCGCCCGCGTGACCGCAAGGACGCCGGAGGTAATGGTGCGGATATCAGGCAAGGCCAAGGGCGCGAAGCACGTCGAAGAGCACCTGCGCTACATCACCCGTGACGGTGAGCTGTCCGCCGAGGACGAAAGCGGCCGACTTGTTACCGGCCGGCGGATGGTGAAGGAAACCGCAGCTGCCTGGATGGAAGGCAGCACACTCAACCGGCGCAACAACAGCCGGGACACGGTCAACGTCATCCTGTCGATGCCGCCCGGCACGGACAGGGAGAAGCTCCTGGCCGCCGCGCGCCAGTTCGGCAGGGAGACATTCGGTTCCGACCACTCTTATCTGCTCGTCCGCCACGACGACACCGACCATCCGCATTGCCACCTGACCGTACGCTCCCTCGCCTTCTCAGGCCGTCGCCTGAATCCAAAGCGCGATGACCTGCAGGCATGGCGCGTCGCCTTCGCGGCGGCCTGCCGCACCCACGGCATTGCCGCCGAGGCCACGCCCAGACGCGCTCGGGGTGCAGTGCGTAAAAGCAAGAGGCAGGCCGTGTTCCACGCCGACAACGCGAAGCGATCGACGGTGCAGAAGGCGAAGGTGCAGGAAGCTCTGATGGCCGTCATGCGCCCATCGGTTGCGCCGCTCGAACTAGACAGGGCGGCGCTGGAGCAGAACGCCCTCGTGCGAGCCGACTGGAATCAGCTTGCCGAAGAACTTTCTCGAGCATCCGCTGGCAAAGGCCAAGCACTTGCACACCAGATCCGCCGGTTCCTCGCCGAAATGCCTGCGGCGGAGACCGAACGAATGCAGCTACAGAAGCAGTTGCGTCGCCATCTCCAACAACAGAAGGAGCAAGAAGATGCGAAACCCGAAAGGACGCTTTGAAGACTTGGCCAGTCTCCAGACCGGCGAATCCGGCCGTGCAATGCGGATGTTCCTGATGGCCTACGAGTACGGGAGCACTACCGTCCCCCTAACCCGATGTGCCGAACTATTCGGCTACTCGCCTGATGAGGCAGCCAAGCGCGCCGCCCGTGCAGCATTACCTGTACCTGCGTTCCGATGCGGTAGCCAGAAATCCCCCTGGCTGGTCAACGTGGAAGACCTCGCCGACTACATAGAGAGCCAGCGACGCCAGGCACTCCAGGAGTGGCAGAAGGTCAACGGCATCACGCATCGCCTGTCCTGAAATCGCACCAAGGGCGAAGGGTCACGCCCGGCGATTAAGCCGAAGCTCGAGGCATCCCTCCATTGCGATCCGGCCGCATCCAGCCGGCAATTCACCGCACTAGGAGCAGACCAATGTCCACGGACAAGAACAAGGCGCCAGTCGTCATCTCGATCTCGCCTACCCGCATCGCTACTTCCTCGATCGAGCCGAACGGCTCCGACACGTGGCACAGCCGCTTCGTACGCCCCATCGTCTCGGCTACAGTCATGGCGGGCATCACCTGGGTAGCCAGCAGCACTGCTTCACTTGTCGACACGTCAGCCAGCTTCTGGATTGGCATCGCCGGCATGCTCGCCACCGGCATGATTCTGTACCGACAGTTGCTACGATCCGGTCTCGTTCCCAACCGTATCGTTGGCGGTGCCCTCGTACTCGTCACGACCCCGCTCCCGGTCGCTTTCTCGATCGCCCCGTTTCTTCAAGTCAGCCCAACGCTTCTTGCCGCGATCAGCGCCGGCATGGCGGTCGGATGGCTAGGGCATGCGCTTGGCCTGCTCAAGAAGGGAGACGTGCCGTGCACGACCGCCGCCTGATCCTTCTGATCCTGACAATGGCCTGCGTTGGCGGCTGCTCGATGCAAGACAGCCCAACCGCACGAGTCGAGAGCGAACCGATTGCCGACTGCTTGACGTTGACCGCACCTCAGAACCGCGAGTACCGGATCGCAGCAAAGCGGGAATGCCTCGCACAGCCCTCGCTCGATGCCCGTATGAAATCCAAGGGCTGTCTGGTGATCCAGGAGGTAGGCCGCTGCCTCGCGACGAAAGAGGCCCAAGCCAATGGATACGACTCCGCCCAAGTGAATGCCGAAGCAGCCGAAGCGCGTCGGCGCTGAAAGGAGACAGACCATGGAACCCGATGACCTTCAGATCGCAGGATTCTTGTTCGAGAACGTACAACCCGCCTTCCAGGCCTTCGTCACTGACGGAAGCACGACCATCATGGGCATCATCGCCACGCCCGCCGTGGTGCTGCTCACGATCTACGTGCTGTTCTGGGGAGTCTCGATGGCTTCGGGCCAAATCTCGGAACCGTTTACCGACGGCATGAAGCGCATCGTCCGCATGTGCATCATCGTTGGTTTCGCCCTGACTGCCGGCATCTACCAAGGCACCGTCGTCGACTTCTTCATGCAGGCGCCGATGGAGATTGCAAGCCAGGTCGCCATCCCCGGAAGCAATCCGATCGGGGACGACATCAACTCGATGTCGACCATGCTCGATCAGGCTGCGGCCAGCGGCTTCGATGTGGCCGCAAAGCCATGGCAGGAAGGCATCGTCATGCACTCGGCAGCCCTCACTGGCGTCAGTGGGGAAGGCCTGCTGTTCCAAGGCGTTGCGATTCTCCTCTGCACAATCGTCGTGCTTACAGTTGCGATCGCCGCTTGCCTGATCCTGGTCGCCTACTCAGCGCTGACGATACTCCTGGCTATCGGCCCGCTCTTCGTCTTGTTTGCGTTGCTGCCAGGAACCATGCGCTGGTTCGAATCGTGGCTCGGGCAAGTCGTGAACTATGCGATCGGCGTGCTGTTGATCGTGCTGGCCGCTTCGCTGATGTTCAAGGTACTCGACACGTTCTTCCAGCACATGGCCACGATGGGCACGGCCGAGATCCTGATGGCCTCGCTCAAGGCAATCGGCATGGCCGCCTTCGTTCTGGGCGTGATGTTTTCGATGCCGTCGATCGCCGCGGCACTTGGTGGCGGCGCAGCCGCGTCCGCCAGCGGATTTGGCGGCCGCCTAGCGTCACTTGGCTCAGGTGCCGGCAGGATGTTGGCCACTGGGCATTCCAAGCGAGCGATCACTTCCGGGAACAGCGCCGTCGGCAAGGCCATCGGCTCTACAGCCGCCAGCACTGCCAGAGCAGCCAACCACGTGGTTAAAAAGGGATTCGAGATGGCCAGGAAGAAGTCCCTAGCGGCCAACATCGTCAGAGCAGGCTGAGCTAAGTCCGAAGGATGTAGCGTGTTGTATGTTGTAGCGCAATACAACATACAACACGGCTTATACGGAGTCGCCAGCACCTGCCAAGGCTGACCATCGAACTGTGAAGGCTGGATACGAGATGGTCAATTCCGCCCCCGTAATAAAGATTCACGGCGAGAGAGAGTCTGTTGTCACACGCGCACCGGGAGTGGCAAGCGCGCCCTCGGTCTGATGGCAGCCAGAGAGGGATAGGCAGACAGCACTTCGTCGTACAGACGCGGATGCTGCTTCGCCCGAACAGTCACGACCAGTGCGTACGGGAGCTTCTGCGCATGCGTAGGGCTAACGCTGGAACCAGGCTCGCGTGCCATGTAGTGAATGTCGAAGACAGGCCTATCAAGGGAGCTAGCGCGCATGCTGACCCGCGCATGTCGTGTCGTATCCCATTTGAAGGCATCGTTGCGTAGATTCTGTTCGCTCTTACGTCCAACTCCCTCGAAGAACGATTTGGATGCCGGGAAGTCTTTATCCACGGGCTTGTACAGTGGCGGCGAAGGCTTCGGAAATTTCTTCTGGTGAGGCCGGAAGGTGATCCCCAAGCCCGCTCGCGTGTAGTCGCCCGGCGTGTGGGGATCCGTCTGGCATAGGTAGCAGAACGTGGAAGCGATCTCGACCATACCCTTCAGATCTCCGGGAGGAAGTGGTATTTCGGTGCGAATGACCTTGGATGGATCCAGTACACCTTGGTACAAAACCCGCACACTGCCTTCGGGACAGATCGTGATCTCGGACAAATCGTCAGGCACCATTCCCCAACCCACTTCGTCGCGCGGATGCTCCAGCGGATTAGCACTGTGGATGAGCAACGCGCGGATAGCTAAAGTGGAAATGCTCGTGCCGAAATGCGCCCTAACGCCGCTAGCGATACGCATCACCGCTGGCGTCGAAAAACTAGTTCCGTCTGCCTCGGCAATGCTTGGGCCGGGGAATACGAACCGGAAAGGGTTATTTCCGTAGCCGCCGAACTGCACCAGATCGGGTTTCACCAAACCTGGTGCTCGACCTGGACCTACACAGCTGTAAGGTGCCCGCACCCACGCGTCGCCGAAGGAGTCTGCTGCCCCCACGGCGAGTGCATTGACGCAATCACTGGGAACCTGGATGCGATTTAAGGGTGAAGGTTCTTCACCAGCGTTTCCAACAGCAATCGTTCCCAGCATCTGCCCTTGCTGGAAGTGATCGTCCAGCATAGTGGTCCATGCGGTGACGTCATCGCCCACTATCTCTTCGGGGCCAATGCTGAAACTGGCGAACTCGTAAGTAGACTGACTCAGAATCTTGTCCACGTACAACATCACGGAGTAAAGCTGGCGGTCGGTCGTCTGATCACCCAGCACTCGGAAATGATCGACTCCGCAATACGGCCGAGGCTGCAAACCTGACTGGACGTGCCCGAATAGTACTGCCGACGTAACCGCAGTGCCGTGTTCCACGAACTCGCCTACAGGCGCGCCAATCTTTTCGGTCGGCGGAGGTTCAATCCTTGTCGCCCACTGGCCAAAAGGGTGCCTTTCAGGCAGTCCTCCATCGAAGACCGCGACACGAAATGACGAGTCCACCGGCTCCTCCGGCGGAAGGATGAGGAGGGAACCAGTCGCCCGCACACGGATAAGCTTCGGTAACTCCAATGGGCGGAGCTTCGGCATCGGCCGGATCGCTCGAACGAAGCTGAACTGCGCCAACTTCTGGACTTGCTCGGCGTCGGCGACCGCGGGCATGAACCACAAACCGCGCGACTGGTAGTTTTGGCTAACGTCTAGCTTGACACCTGTCTTCTTTGCGAAGGCAATGAACTCATCTTCCCAGCTCGCATCCAAGTCCGCGTCATGGTGAAGCACAACCTCAAGCAACTCTGGCTTGCGTGAGATCTCGCCCAGCACGCGATTGCTGGCAGTCATTGCATCGATCGCCTCAATCTTCTGCAGCTCGCTTACCAAGTTCTCTTCGATCTCCGGCGCAGCCACCGTTTGGGCCAGATTCTTGAACGCCGCGCGCTTGCCCGCTAAGAACAGGACGGTCGAAGGCGTTCCAGACGCGCTGTCGCTGCCACGGCCTTTGTCCGGCTTGACCCGTACCGGTTTGCTGCCCATCAGACGCAAACCGAAGTGGGCGACAAGCTCACCAGGGTAGGCTGAGCGCGAGTAGTACTGCGGATTTAGCGTGAGCCGGGAGACAACGACATCATCTGGCCTAGCCTGCTTTGGAATTTCATCGAATATCTCTTGTTGCCGCGCAATCATCGGCAGCAATCTTGCTCGTTGCTCCGACCATTCGTAAGGCGTCGTTGGTTCGGAAAAGCCGGATCTGTATCGGCTGGGCCGATTGAGCGACTCGCCTCTACCAAGAAGAAATTTCGGTTCGTCAGTCATGGCTTACTCCTGCAATGCGGTTCTCAATGTTTCCCGTGCAACGCTGGCCACCTTGCTTGCTTCACGCTGCGAAAGCTTAGCGTTCTTAACCAACGACACCGCCAGCTTCTTCCGCTCCGAGATCTTCATCCTTTCGATCTTCGTTGCGATGAAACTCTCGAAAACTGATGCCTGCTCTCTTGGATCTCCTAGGAGCGCGGCACGTCTGAGTCGGTTGATGTCCCGCACGAA
This sequence comes from Xanthomonas campestris pv. badrii, assembly GCF_012848175.1. Taxonomy (NCBI): domain Bacteria; kingdom Pseudomonadati; phylum Pseudomonadota; class Gammaproteobacteria; order Lysobacterales; family Lysobacteraceae; genus Xanthomonas; species Xanthomonas campestris. The sequence continues at coordinate 4,028,496 of NZ_CP051651.1, forward strand.
ATCACTCTGGGACGTTCCTTCGCTCAGGACCGCCAGCGTCTTGATCCATCCAGCCGAAAGCGGGTCATTCTTTGGCGAAAGAAGTTGCCCGAGATTTGCAAGCTCACTTGCCTCGGGCAACGGGAAATCGATCGTGACATCGAATCGACGCCAAACCGCAGGATCGAGCAAAGACCGGTGGTTCGTCGCGGCCAGCAGTAGATTCTTCGGTGACCACAGATCAAGCTCTTGCAACAGCACGGTCACCAACCGCTTCAGCTCACCCACGTCAGCTTCATCGTCCCTCCGCTTTGCAACCGCATCAAGTTCGTCCAGGAACAAGACGCAAGGAGTGCGTTTGGCGAACTCGAACGCCTGCTTGATGTTGTTACCGGTCCGCCCTAGGTAGCTGCTGATGACGCTGGCTAGGTCTAGCACCAACAAAGGCAGCCTGAGTTCGCGTGCAATCATACGAGCCGCCAACGTTTTTCCGACGCCTGGCGGACCCGTGAACAACACTGCCTTGGCCGGCTCCAAGCCGAGATCGGCCAAGCGCTGCAATGACCGTCGCTCGGTAATCAAGGTGGTGAGTTCGCGCATCACCTCGGGAGCCTGCACTAAAGGGTGCGGCAGAATCGGCGGATCCTCGACACGCAGAAGATCCAAACGGGTTTCACCGTCACTCGGCACCGGCATCGACAGCCTTGGAGGCGGTTTGCTCAACCGGGTCGCGCGGGCAACAGAGGGATGACTACCACCCTCCTCGTGCCCGAATACCGCTGCCTGCAGTAGCTCGGCCAGCTCGTTGCCTTCGGCCCGAAGTGTTCGTATGAAGCGCAGCACCTGGATCCTCAGACGCTCCGCATCGCCTCTGGCGCCCAACCTTGAGACCTGGACCAATTCAGCCATCAATCTTTCATTTTGGGCCGACAACTCTGCAACTAACTGTTTTTCATCTATTTTTTTCATTGCAAAAGCGGCCTAATTGAACGACCAAATAGTCTCATATGGGCCAACGGAATGCAATCGTGCGCATACCCACCCCATCCGAAGGCAAGGCCCACTCTTCATAGTTCACTTGGCCAGCCAGGCGAGCACGGAGGCCTCTTGAGCGCGAGTCCAGATCTAAGACAGCAGACCGACCGAATCTGCGCACCGGTCTGATCAAGTCGCGCGGAGCACCGGACAAGCGAGGATCTCGGGCGTTCCAAAGCTTCGGGCCTGACTAGGCTCCCCGCGACCTGCATGTGCTAGAGGACATCCAGCGCGACATGCTTGCAACATCGCAAGCAGACCAGTCCGTAATTAGTTGATTTTTGGACTAGGTCAGCCGACTGCGGTCCAGTCCATCATCGGGGCGACGGACAGACGCAGGGAGGCGGCGTAACGATCGGAAGCAACGGTCATTGACGGTCGGCCGCGGCAGGCGGCCATTGGAATGCGAAGCAGGATCAAGAGCTTACACGGGCATCGATGAACCTGCGGCAGTGCGGCATGGCATGCCGGAGCGCCCTGTCTGCCGGAGGCGCTGGATGATCACCTGTTCGCTGCGCGATGTGATCGACCCGTATCGGTTGGCCGAATTCGAACATGACGCTCGCTTGCGGATTCGCTGGTGGCGCGCTTGGGCGGCCAGCATCACGGCTGCTTCCTGCCCTCGGAAGGGGCGAACACCATCGCCCTGGCGCTGTTTTCGTTTCCCTCGCTACAGAGTATGCGCGCTATCGGGAGGCATCGCTGCAGGATGCCCAGTGCCTGGCGGCGTTCGCCTGCGAAGCTAACGCGTTGCATCAATAGTGACGAATGCAGCTTCTTTCGTCCGGTGCTCGGATAGGCGCGTCGCGCGCCCGCGTCCCGGACCCAGGTGCAATTACGGGTTACGGACACCCACACGCTCTTCGGCGCTCAGCGGCTTGCCGAGGGCGTGGTAGGAGGCAGCCAGCACGATCAGCGAAGTCCCCATCACCGCGTAGAAGCTCCACGAGGTTGCCAGCACGTGCACCTGGCCGAACACCAGCGCGACGACGGCGGTTGCGGTGCACAGCACCATGGCCAGCAGCGACATCAGGAAAGGGATGGAGGGATCGATCTTCATGGTGGGGGTTCCAGGCTGCGATGGCTGAAGCATCGGCGTTCCCGGCCCGTTCTTGAACTGTTTTCTGCGCTTTTTTTCGGCCGATTCAACACAAGTCAGCGCACGCTCAGTTTTCTGTCAAAGCCTTGGCGCACAAGGCTTTGCGCGTCGGAAATTCCCTGACTTGCGAGCAGCGCAATCACCACTTCGCCAGAGTTCCAACGCAGGCGTGGCGGAAAACCGACAGTGCCAAAACAGGCGATGTTGCACTGCAAAATCCCTGCGCGCTTTGGGCTAGCGCTGGTGCCCAGACGATGCCGCCACGGCAGAACCTGTTGCTTGAGCGCGGCGGGCGGTCTGCCGATGCCGGCTGTCCACGCGTGATGCGTTGTCGCTTCGGCTCGATGCAGCCAGCTCCGGTGCGTTCCAGGCCCCATCAGAGGGAGCGACATCCAGTAAACGATCAATGACTGGTTACATGCGGCGCGGCGTTGCCTGCAACTTGCGCGGGCGAGCCAGCCCCGAGACACGCAGGCCTATGCGAAAGCCGCGGTGGTGCCGGGTCAGCGTGCCGGGGCGGTAGCGAACTCGCCGCGTTGCAGCTTGGTCACGTCGTTGCCCTGCCCGTCCTTGAGGCTGAGGTCCGCGCCCTTGGCGGCCAGATCCTTGAGCACGTCGGTGCGCTGGAACAGCGCGGCATACATGGCCGCAGTCTGGCCGGCGTTGTTGCGTTGGTCGGGCGCGCAATCGGCCTGCATCAGGCGCTTGGCGATCGCCAGCTCGCCCTTGAAGATGGCGCCCATCAGGGCGGTGTTGCCGCGCTTGTCCTGCGCGCAAGGGTCGGCACCGGCGCTAAGCAGCTGCTCCACCGCCGGGCGCTGGCCGTGGTAGGCAGCCAGGATCAACGCGGTGTAGCCCTTTTCGTCGCGGGTGTTGAGGTCGTAGTGCGAGCGGATGAATTCGGCCAGCATGTCCTGGCGGCCTTCGCGCGCGGCGTCGAAGAAATAGTCGCGCAGTTGCAGCTTGATCTGCTCGGGGCTGGCTACCGCGGTGCGTGCCGGCGCCGGCGTGGTCGTTGGCGAGGCAGCCATGGCTTGCGCGCAGACCGCGCTCAGCAGGATCAACATCAGAGTGCGCATATCGCTCTCCTGAAGAAGGACGGCACCGCGGTGGAGGCCGCGATGCCGTCGGGTGGATCAGTCCTGCAGGCTGGAGGCCAGCTGCTTGACGCGGGCCAGGTCGCCCTTGGCAACGCGGGTTACACCGGTGCCGTATTCCGGGTCGGCCTTGTACAGGAACGACAGCATCAGGTGCTTGCTTTCGGTGTCGGTGTTGGCCAGCGACTCGCCGAAGCTCTGCACCAGATCGGCGCGGTCCTTCTTGCTGTAGGAGCGATACAACTCGCCGGCCTGCTTGAAGTTCTGCTCGCGGGTGATCTTGGCCTGCTGGGTGGTGCCCGACAGCGGCAATTCGCTGTAGCGCGCCGCGGTGTCCTGCGGACGCGGCTCCAGGCGGCTCGGCTCGTAATTCACGCCGCTGGTGGTCTGGCCGATGTTGCCCTGGCCGTCCTGGTTGCCGTTGTTGACGGCCACACGCGGGCGGTTGACCGGCAGGCTCAGGCCATTGGCACCGATGCGATACAGCTGGGTGTCGGCGTAGGAGAAGATGCGGCCCTGCAACAGGCGATCTTCCGAAGGTTCGATGCCCGGCACCAGATTGGCCGGCGCCATCGCGACCTGCTCGGTCTCCTGGAAGAAGTTGTCGACGTTCTTGTTCAACACCATCTGGCCGACCTTCTGCTCCGGAACGTCCGGCCAGATCTTGGTCGCATCGAGCGGGTCGAAGTCGAACTTGGCCAGGTCCTCGGGCTTGAGCACCTGCACGTACAGGTCCCATTTCGGGTAATCGCCCTTCTTGATCGCGCCGACCAGGTCGTTGGTCAGGTGGCTGTAGTCCTTGGCCTGCACCGCGGCGACCTGCTTGGGATCGAGGTTCTTGATGCCCTGCAGCGTCTTCCAGTGGAACTTGACGTAATGCACTTCGCCCTGCGCGTTGACCAGCTTGTAGGCGTGCACGCCGTTGCCATCCATGAACCGGTAGCCGGCAGGCGTGCCTTCATTGGAGTACAACAGGGTCAGCGTGCGGGTGCTTTCTGGCACGTGCGAGAAGAAATCGAAGCGACGCGAGTCGTCGTCCAGATTGGTGCGCGGGTCCGGCTTGAACGCGTGGACCATGTCGGGGAACTTGATCGCATCGCGGATGAAGAAGGTGGGGAAGTTGTTGCCGACCAGATCCCAGTTGCCTTCGCTGGTATAGAACTTGGTCGCGAAGCCATGCGGGTCGCGCAGCGTTTCCGGCGAGTGATTGCCGTGCACCACCGATGAAAAGCGCACGAACACCGGGGTCTTTTCGCCGGCGCTGAACACCTTGGCCTTGGTCAGGTTGGACAGATCGGCGGTGGCGGTGAACTCGCCTTTGACGCCGGTGCCGCGCGCATGCACCACACGCTCGGGAATGCGCTCACGATCGAAACGCTGGAGTTTCTGGATCAGCTGCACGTCCTGCAGCAAGGTCGGGCCGGTGGCGCCCGCGGTCTGCGAGTTCTGGTTGTCGCCCACCTTGGCACCGTTGTCGCGGGTCAGAACGGATTGGGCAAGGACCGGCGGGGCGATCAGCGTGGGGGCTAGCAGGGCTAGCACCATGAGGTGTCCAGGGCGCATGGCGTCAGCTCGTTTGAGGAAGCTGAATCATCGCCAGCAGGCCGAAGCGTGAGAAGTCGTTAATTATGATCGCTTCGATAGGCGAACATGATGATGACCGCGTTGCGTGATATGCATCGCTTTCGGTGTGGCAGCGTGTTGCAGATAGCAGCGCTTTGCTGGGCTGCGCCCGCGTTGCGGGCGTTTGTATTGCATTACGAAACTGCCGACGGCGATGCACTGACGCTGCGATGCAAAATCACTGTGTCCGACCCATGAGGCCCGGCACTCCCAGCCCACGATCCAGTAACGCGATCCGGCACCGTAGTCATGTTACTACCCGCATGCGCCAAGGAGATCAGCGCCCGATCACCCGCTTGAACGGCGGCAAGGCGTCGATGATGCGCTTGCCGTAACGGCGTGTGAGCAGGCGCGAGTCGAGGATGATGACGCGGCCATGGTCGTTGGAGCTTCGGATCAACCGGCCGGCGAATTGGGTGAGCGTGCGTAGCGCGTGCGGGATGGCGATCAGGTTGAAGGCGTTGTGGCCGCGGCTTTCCAGCCACTCGCTCAAGGTCGAGGTCTGCGGGTCGGTGGGCACGGCGAACGGCACCTGGGTGATGACCACGGTGGTGCAGGCTTCGCCCGGCAGATCCAGGCCTTCGCCAAAGGAATTGAGCCCGAACAACACCGAGCCCTCGCCAGCGCCGATGCGGCGCAGGTGTTCGGTGATCAACTGCGACTTGTTGCCCTCGCCCTGCACCAGCACGCGGTTGCGCTGCGCCAGCGGCATCAGGTCGGCCACCTTTTCCATCTTCCAGCGCGAGGTGAACAGCACGATGCTGCCCTTGGCGTTCCAATCCAGTTCGCGCACCAGATACCTGGCCACTTCCTTGGGATGGCCTTCGCGATCGTCCGGGGTCACCGGGAAATTGGGCACGATCAATTCGGCCTGGTTGGGCAGGTCGAACGGCGAGGCCAGCGAGGCCATCTCGGCGTGATCGGGCAGACCGTTATCGATGGCGAAGGATTGAAAATCGCCGCCGCCGGTGAGCGTGGCCGAGGTCATCACCACCGAATCGACCTCGTTCCAGATCATCGTGCGCAACACCTGCGCGGCCGACACCGGCGAGCAGTGGCAGATCAGATCGCCATCGCGCGAGAGGGTGATCCAGCGTGCCATCGGCGGCTGGCCCTCCTTGTCCTCGCGCCGCCAGCCGCTCCACAGATTGTGTTGTTGCTCGGCCATTTCCAGCGCCAGCCCCAGGTTGCGCTGCAGGCGTTCGCGTGCGGCATCGTCCTGCTTGCCCTTGGCCACCGCGCTGTGCGCGGCGTGCACCCAGTTGAACAGCGCGCGGGTTTCTTCGCCCAGCTCCTCGATGGCCGGGCCCCACTGCGGCGGCAACTTGCCGTTGGCCGCACGCCACAACGGATCGCGCTCGCCGGGCTCGGGCTTCCACACGCGCTCGACTTCGGCATGGAAGGCCTTGAGCAACTTGGAAACGCGCGCGGCCACCTCGATGGCCTCGTTGGGCAGCAGGTTGCCGATCCTGTCCTTGTCCACTGCGCGATACGCCGCGGCGATGAGGATCTGCATGCGGCCGGTGCGCTTGGCCATGTCGTCCAGCGGCAAGTTGGCCGCGCCCTGGTCGATCGCCACGCCGGCGATGTGATGGCCCTCGTCGAGCACCAGCAGCATGTCCGCTGGCGGGGCGATCAGCGGCTGGCCGTTTTCGGCATCGCCCAGCGACAACGAGGACAGCAGCAAGGCGTGGTTGGTCACCACGATCTGCGCTTCGCGCACATCGGTACGCGCCTTGAGCACCGGGCATTGCGCGGCGTAGCTGCAGCGGCGTCCCGCGCAGCCGGAGGCCGGGGTGGTGATGCGCATGCGCAACGACACCGAGACCTGCTCGGGCGCATCGTCCAGGTCGCCGTTCCAGGTACGTGCGGCATAGGCCTTGGCCAGCCGCTTGGCCAGATCCGCATCGACCGGGCTCAGCGGGCGGTCGTACAGCGCCTGCTCGTCTTCGAACATGGCGTTCTGGCTGGTGTCGCCTTCCAGCTCGGCGGCGTTGCGCGTGCACAGGTAGCGGGTGCGGCCCTTGGCCAGCGCCACGGTGGCCTCCAGCCCGGTGGCCTTGAGGAAGGCCGGGATGTCGCGTTCCACCAGCTGCGATTGCAGCGCCACCGTGCCGGTGCTGATCACCAGCTTTTTTTTGGTAGCCAAGGCGATCGGCACGCCGGCAGTGAGGTAGCCCAGGCTCTTGCCGACGCCGGTGGGTGCCTCGGCGATGCCGATGCCGCCGGAGGTGGCCAGCGCACGCGAGACCAGGCCGATCATCTGGCTCTGCGCGCGGCGGGTGGCAAAACCGGGCGTATTGGCCTGCAGCTTGGCGTAGGCATCGCGGATGCCGGCCTTGATCGGGTCGGTCAGCACGCGCTGGGTGGGAACGGGCGCAGACGGCGCGGCCGGAGGGGCAAGATCACTCATCGCGCCATTTTCGCACGGACCGGCGCAGCGCCTGCGACCGCCGCGCCCCGCGGCTGAACGCAATGAGCGGGATCACCCGCGCGGGCCGGCATCCTTCGCCGGCCCCTGCAGGCTGCGCGCCAGCGTCCACACCAACAGGCCGATGCCCACCGCCTGCACCGCCGTCAGCACGACGCGGCTGATGCCCATCACCATGCCGATCTGGCGCACATTGCCCTGCTCCAGCAGCAGCATGGGGATGGCCTGGAACGCGCCTTCCGCCAGCACGCAACCCAGCAGCAGCCACAGCCCAACCAGCCCCGCCCGCCGCAGCGGGCCCTGCGGGGCGCGCCACAGCAGCACCAGGCCCAGCAGCACGGCGATCAGCATCGGTACCCGCGACAGCAGGCTGGTGATCACGCTGAGCAGGATGTCGGTGAGCGTCATGGCGGCCGGCTCAGTCGGCGCTGACCAGCACCGCCTCGCGGGCACGCAGCGCGGCATAGACCGGGTCGGTCTCCGGGCGCACGCCATGCCACAGCGCGAAGCTTTCGGCCGCCTGTTCCACCAGCATGCCCAGCCCGTCGATGGCGTAACGGCACTGCGCCGCGCGCGCCCAGGCCAGGAAGGCGATGGCGGTTTCGCCATAGTTGAGGTCGACCGCGGCGGTCAGGCTGTTGACCAGGCCCAGCGGCAATGCGAAGGCGCCGGCATCGCGGTCGCGCCCGGCCGCGGTGGCATTGACGATCAGCTCGAAGTCGCCCAGCTCGCGCAGGTCTTCGATGTAACGCGACATCACGCGCGCCGGTTCGCCCAGCGCATCGCACAAGGCGTCGGCGCGTTCGGGCGAGCGGTTCACCACCACCATTTCGGTGATGCCGGCCTCCAGCAGCGCCGGTGCCACGCCACGTGCAGCGCCACCGGCGCCGAGCAGCAGCATGCGGCGGCCGCGCAGATCCAGGCCGTGGCGCTCGGTGAGATCGCGCACCAGGCCGGCACCGTCGGTGTTGTCGCCCTGCCACTGGCCGTCGTTGCGCACCAGGGTATTGACCGCGCCGGCCAGGCGCGCGCGCGCGCTCAGGCTGCTGGACAGGGCACAGGCGGCCTCCTTCAACGGCAGGGTGACGTTGGCCCCCTTGCCACCTTCATCGGCGAAGCGCTGCAGCGCGGCGGCGAAGTCTTCCGGCGGCGCATCGATGGCGGTGTAGTCCAGCGCGATGCCGGTCTGCTTCCCGAAGTCGGCATGGATGGCCGGCGACAGCGAATGGGCAACGGGGTGACCGAACACGGCATAACGGGATACGGGCATGTAACGCTCTCTGGTTGACTAGACTGTGCGCAAGATGAGGCAGGAACACCGCATGCAAGTTCGATGGACGCTGCCCGCGCTGGCGGCGAGTTTACTCTTCGCGTCGTCTGCGTCGGGACTGGCCGAATTCGGTATCGAAGGCATGGGCGTGGTCTCCACGCCGGCCAACGAGGCGCGCGCCACGCTCAGCCCGGACGGGCAACGCATCGTCTGGGCCAGCGACCGCGCCGGTGGCGCCGGCGGCTGGGACCTGTGGCAGGCGCAGCTGCGCGGCGGGCGCTGGCAGGACCCGCAGCCGCTGGCGATCAACACCGCCCAGGACGAGAGCACGCCGGTGTTCAGTGCCGATGGGCGCTGGCTGCTGTTCGCCTCATCGCGGCCTGGCGGCGCCGGCGGCAGCGATCTGTACCGGGTGCCGGTGCACAGGGCCGCCTCGGTGCGGTGCAGTCGCTGGGCGCGGCGATCAACAGCGCGGGCAATGAGCGGGCCCCCACGCTGTCGCTGGACGGTACGCGCCTGCTGTTCGCCAGCGACGGGCATCGGGGCGCCGGCGGCATGGACCTGTTCGTGGCGCGCTGGGACGGGCAGGCCTTCACCGCCCCCATGCCCTTGGGCGAGATCAACACCGCTGCCGACGAATCCGATGCGGCCTGGCTTGCCGATGGCCGCGGCCTGGTGTGGGCGCGCGGCGCGGCCGGCGGCCCCAGCCAGCTGCTGCTGGCGGCCTGCAAAGGCGGCCACTACGGCGTGGGCCAGCCACTGCCGCTGTCGTTCAACGGGCCGCAGGAACGCACCTTCGGTGCGGTGGTGGATGCGGCCAAGCCGGGCGAGCTGCTGGTGACCGGCAGTGCGCGTGCACCGCGTGCCGGGCAGCTGGACATCTACCGGATGAAGGCGCCGACGGTGGATGCAGAGGCCGGCTGCCGCTGAGCCGAGCCTGCCCGCGGGCAGGTCGCGATGCCGCCAATTCCTGAAAGCGCCAACTCGCGCCATCGCTGCGCACCGCCGATCAGAAAGCTGTGATGCGACCGATAGCGCGACACACCTGCCAGAGCCGCGACCGCTGTCCGCGGCAACCGCTCGTATCAGTAGACATCGCGCCGGTAACGACCGGCGGCGGTCAGCGATTCCACCCGCGCCTGGCCCAGAACGTCGCGCAGCGTGGCGTCCACCGCACGCGCCATGCTGTCCAGGCTGCCGCAGACGTACAGCACCGCACCGCGATCGATCCAATGGCGCAACGCGTCGCCGGTCTCGTGCAGACGATGCTGTACATAGCGCTTGTGCGCCTGGTCGCGCGAGAACACCCGGTCCAGCTGTTGCAGATGGCCGCTGGCCTGCCAGGCCTGCAGCTCGTCGGCAAACAGCCGGTCGTGCGCGGCCTGGCGTTCACCAAACAGCAGCCAGTGCCCGTGCACGTCGGCCAGGTCGGCCTCGCGCAACAAGGCCCGCAGGCCCGCAATGCCGGTTCCGTTGCCGATCAACACCATCGGGGCGGTCTCCACCCGATGGAAGCCGGGATTGGTGCGCAGCCGCGCATGCACCGGCGCACCGATCGGTGCGTGATGGATCAGCCAGCCCGAGCCCAGCCCCGGGCGGCCATCGGCGCCAGTGGTCAACCGCACCACCGCCGTCGCCAGGCCATCGGCCGGCACGCTGGCCAGCGAATAGTCGCGGGTGGGCAACCAGTCGCAGCCATCCAGCCAGGCCTGCGGATCCGGGGGTGGCAGCGGGCCGGTGGCCGGCGCTTCGGGCAACACTCGCTCGGCGGCGGCGCGATGCAGCGGCAGCAGCTGCGCTTCCACGTGCACCGACGCCTCTGCTGGCAACCCCCACGCCGCCAGGCAGGAACGCACCTGCGCGTCGGCATGCGCGGACTGCACTTCCAGGATGTCGCCGGCCTGCCACTGCGCATCGGCCGGCGGCTGCAGGTCGATGCGCCAGATCGGCGCGCCGGCGCTGCCCGGATTCAGATGCGTGCGCGACGCCAGAACCCATTGCGTTCGCTGCGGCCGCGCCAGCGCTACCGCAGTCAGCGGCGTACCGGCGATCTGTTCCAGCTGCGCATGCCATTGCGCCAGCGCCTGCGGATCGGTGTTGTCCATTTCCACCGCCGGGAACAGGGCGCGTGCGCCCTGTGCCTGCACCCACTGTTCGATGCGCCGCGAAAACCCGCAGAACTGCGGGTACTGGCGGTCGCCCAGCGCCAGCACCGCATAGGCCAGCTGCGGCAGTGCAATGCGCTGGCGCAGCAGCTCGCGCTCGACGCCACGCGCCGCATCCGGCGGCTCGCCGTCACCGAAGGTGCTGATCACGAACAAGGCATGCCGGGTGGCCTGCAGTTGCTGCGCATCCACCTGACCGAGCGGGCGCACCTGCACCGGCAGGCCGGCCGCCTGCAGATGTCCGGCCGCCTGCCACGCCAGCCGTTCGGCAAAACCACTCTGGCTGGCGAAGGCGATCAGCCACGGCGCGGCCTGCGAGGCCGGCGGCGCGCTTTGCAGCACCACACGCACCGCACGCAACGCGCGTTTCTTGCGCCGCCGATCCAGATACAGCATCCAGCCGCTGACGAAGAACACCGACATGCCCAGGCTGGCCAGCATCACCACGATGCGCCCCGGCAGGCCGAAGAAACTGCCGGTGTGCAACGGAAACATGCTGACCATCCACTGCTGCCCACGCGCCAGTTGCGCGTAGTCACGGCGCGTCAGCAAGGCGCCGCTGGCGGGATCGATTTCCAGCGTGTCGAAGGCACGGTCGTGATCGGGATCCTCAGGCAGGAACCGCGCGATCAACGGTTGCCCTGCACGCGCGGGAATGCGCACATCCAATGCCGCGTGGCGGGTGGCGGGAATGCCGCCGAGGGTGCGCTGCACCCGCGCGACATCCACCGTGGCCTTGGCGTGCGAGCGCTGCTCGGCGTGCGGCGCCGGTTCGGCGCCCAGCAACGCCGCCATGCCATCGCGATACCAGGGATAGGACCAGGTCAGCCCGGTCAGGGCCACCAGCAAATAGACCAGCAGGCACCAGGTGCCGAACACCGCGTGCAGGCTCCACAGAAAGCTGCGCCCCTGCCGCCGCCATTCCACTGCCAGCCAGGTGCGCGGGCTCCACCAGCGCCGCGGCCAACGCAGGTACAAGCCCGAGGCACAGAAGAACAGCAGGATCAGCGCGCAGGCACCGGTGACCGCCTGGCCACGCTTGCCGGCAGCCAGATGCCGGTGCAGGTCTTCGATGAAGGCGAATGCGTCGCTGAGCCGTGGCGCCGCCACGCGCTGCCCGGTGTAGGGGTCGAAGTACACCCGTGCGCTGCCCTTGGCGGCCAGACGCGCGTTGGACGGCCGCATACCGGTGGGGTCGATCAGCATGCGCGTGACCGCCGGCCCCGTGCCGGGCGCTTGCTGCGCCAGGTCGAGCCGCTGCAGCAGCACGTCCACCGGCAATGCCTGCTCGCCGGCCGCATGCCGCTGCGCCAGCTGCGCGATGGCCGGATTGGCCAACCGCACGACCTCGTCCTCGAACGACATCAACGCGCCGGTCGCTCCCATCACCGACAGCACCAGGCCGGCAGTGATGCCAAGCAGCCAATGCAGTTGAAACAGCAGCGTTTTGATCAAGACGGGAAAGACTGAAGATGGCGTGACGGCATTGTAGATGAGAATGCGTCTCATGCGGTGCAGCGCACCAAACAGCGCGCTCGCCCCTGGCTGCAGGCACATCGCCAGCGGTTGCCTGGCGCAAATCTCGCGGCCTCAGCGAGTTGTCTGATGTCTCTTGGCACGTGGCTGCCTGGTCCTGGCAGCGTTGTTCGGCACTTCCGCAGCGCTGTGGCTACCCGCTGCCCCTGGCCGAAAGCGCTGAGGCAAACCTTTCCCATCGCCAAGGTCGTGCCGCAGGACCACATGCTCTACGGGCAATGGGCAATGGGCAATGGGCGCATCGCGCAGCGCAGGTGCACCAGCGGCGCGATGGCCGCAGGCCTTGACGCTCAGCGCGTTTCGCGCAACCAACGCGCCACTTGCGGGGCGAAATAGGTCAGCACGCCATCGGCACCGGCGCGCTTGAAGGCCATCAGCGCCTCGAGCACGCAACGGCGCTCATCCAGCCAGCCATTGGCCGCTGCCGCCTTGAGCATCGCGTACTCGCCGCTGACCTGATACGCGAAGGTCGGCACGCGGAATTCGTCCTTCACCCGGCGCACCACATCCAGATACGGCATGCCCGGCTTGACCATCACCATGTCCGCACCCTCTTCCAGATCCAGCGCGATCTCGCGCAGCGCCTCGTCGCCATTGGCCGGATCCATCTGATACGTGGTCTTGTCGGCCTTGCCCAGATTGCCGGCGCTGCCCACCGCATCGCGGAACGGGCCGTAGAACGCCGAGGCGTACTTGGCCGAATACGCCATGATGCGCACGTTGAGATGCGCGTCGGCATCGAGCGCGCGGCGGATCGCGCCGATACGGCCATCCATCATGTCCGAGGGCGAAATGATGTCCACGCCGGCCTGCGCATGCGACAGCGATTGCTTGACCAGCGCCTCGACAGTGATCTCGTTGAGCACGTAGCCCTTTTCGTCGATCAGCCCGTCCTGGCCGTGCGTGGTGTACGGGTCCAGCGCCACGTCGGTCATGACGCCCAGCTCGGGGAAGCGCGACTTGAGCGCACGCACCGCGCGCTGTGCCAGGCCGTCCGGATTCCAGGCTTCGGCCGCGTCCAGGCTCTTGCCGGCCGGGTCGATGACCGGGAACAGATCGATCACCGGGATGCCCAGCTCCAGCGCGCTTTCCGCCTCGCGCAGCAGCTCGTCCAGCGACAGGCGCTCCACGCCCGGCATCGATGCGATCGGCGCGCGGCCGGGTAGCTCATGCACGAACACCGGCCAGATCAGGTCATCGGTGGTCAGCGTGTTTTCGCGCATCAACCGACGCGAAAACGCGTCGTGGCGCATGCGGCGGGGGCGATAGTGTGGATGGGCCATGACAAGGCTCCTTTAGACAGCGCATCAGTTTACGCCCGCCATCCCATGCGGGACGCGCTGCGACGCAGTGTCGCAGCGCTGCAACGTCAGATCACCCCGCCACCCAGGCTCAGCCGGATCACCCCGACCACGATCACCAGGCCATTGAGCAGCAGGCCGGTCTTGGCCCGGCCGCGGTTACCGGCCGAGGTGAACAACAGCGCGACCGCGGCAATCAGCGCACCGACGGCCGCGAACGGAATCAGGAACCAATTGCCCCACCCCAGCAGCGGGATGAAGGCCAGCACCATCCACAGCAACGCCACGATGCCCCACAACAGACTGATCAATCCCACGTGCCACCCCGCCTCGACGAAAGCACGAGCTTAGCGGCGCGACCGTCCTCACGCCGTGGGCGGGTGGTCATCATGACCAATGGCGGCTTGGCGGCAGCCTCACACCGGCATGGCTAGGGTGCGTCAAAGTCCGGCGCGATTCAGTCCAGGCGCCGGATCATCGCCAGCACTACCCGGCTTTCATTACCCAAGGGGGCCACATGCACATGCAGTCACTGATCAGGAACGCCGCCATCGCTGTGGCCACCGCCGCCTTGCTGGCCGGCTGCGCCAGCAGCTCCAAGGTGATGCTGGGCCAGGCCCGCGCACCAATCGATCCGGCCCAGGTGCAGGTGTACTCGCACGCACCGGTCGGTTCGGTGGAGATCGCCCAGCTCGAATCCACCAGCGCCGCCGGCTTCGGCACCCAGGGCCAGACAGATGCGGCTGTGCAACGGCTCAAGCGCGAAGCGGCCAAGCTGGGTGCCAATGGCGTGGTGATCGTCGGCGTCGGCTCGGAGCGCTCCGGCGGCGGCCTCTCGGTCGGCGGTGGCAGCTACGGCGGCCGCGTCGGCGGCGGCCTGGGCATCGGCATCCCGACCACGCAAAAACGCGCAGCCGGCATGGCGATCTGGGTGCCCGCGGGTGCAGAGGTTCCTCAACCCATACAGCCATCATCGCCTCAGGTACGTTGAGCAAGCCTGGGGAGAAATGGATACCTTAGTTGCCCCACGTCTCACCGAGGGTTGCAGCCATCGCGTGTTGGATGCCTTGCCAAGGCTCTTTGGTAAGCTTGGTGGCCGGATAGTATCCTTTGCTTATGTTGCCTGACTGACTTGATCGGGTTTCCGCTCGAACGTGCAGATCCTTCATGACGAGGATCGGACCGAGCACACGGTGTCACTTCGCTAACAGAGGGAATCGTTATGAAACGCTGGATATGGATATTGGTTGGCGCTGTTGGTTTGCAAAACACCGCTTCAGCCTCGACACCGCACCAGAAACTGGTTTGTCGTATGGACGATCCTTTTCTATTCTGCACGAAGGGGTGCGACACGCCTGACTACAACTGGAAGCCTTTGGACCCGATTTCTGGTACCTGGACACCCGTTGCGCCCTACTGTCCATTCCCCACACCGACATCAACAAACTACTGTGAAGGCTGGACAATGACAGCAATCACTGCACTCCAGCAGTACCAGAGCATTTGTCCAGGTGCCTTGAAGCAGGGGCAGTGGAAAGGAACAAAACAGCCTGAAATGGTGCCATTCAAGCACTGAGCCAGCTGCGCATGCCACACGTGTTTCTGCACGTGTGGCTAACCCTGCGTTTTGGGTTGTGTCACCCTAGGGAAACTCTGATCAACACCACCAGCAGACATGAAAAGCCGTCCAGGGCCGCGTGTTTTGCGTTCAAACCCTCGATTTTTGCCGTTTTCGGCGCATTTGCTGCCGGTTTCCCAAACTACGGGCGCACGTCGACCACGGCAGGTAATAAATGCTTACGCTTCAGCCACAGATTCGACAGCGCAAACAGCGTCAGCACCTGCGCGGTGTTCTTCGCCAAACCGCGATAGCGCACCTTGACGTAGCCGAACTGGCGTTTGATCACCCGAAACGGATGCTCCACCTTCGCCCGCAGGCTGGCCTTGGTGTACTCCCTACGCTTGGCTCGCTTCAATTCACGTTTGTTCTTGATCTGCTTCAGCTTCGAGCGCTTCTCCGCGATCAGGTAGCGCAGCTTGCGCTTGCCCTTCATCTCATCGCGCTTCTCAAGCCCGGTGTAGCCGCTGTCCCCGCACACCGTGGCTTCCTTGCCGTGCAGCAGCTTGTGCGCTTGCGTGATATCGGCCACGTTGGCCGCCGTGCATTCGACGTGGTGCACCGCCCGGAGTCGTCGTCCACCCCGATGTGCGCCTCCATCCCGAAGTAATACTGGTTGCCCTTCTTGGTCTGATGCATCTCCGGATCGCGCTCGCCCTGCTTGTTCTTGGTCGAGCTGGGCGCAGCGATGATCGTGGCGTCTACGATCGTCCCGCCGCGCAAGCTCTGCCCCTTGCGCCACAGATGCGCGTTCACCCGATCGAACAGCTTGCGCGCCAGATCGTGCTGCTCCAACAAATGGCGGAAGTTGAGAATCGTCGTCTCGTCCGGCACCTCGTCCAGCTCGCCGATCTTGGCGAAACGGCGCATCGACACCGTGTCGTACAGGGCTTCTTCCGCTGATGGATCGCTCAGCGCATACCACTGCTGCAAAAAGTGGATGCGCAGCATCGTTTCCAACCGATACGGCTGGCGCCCCGGCTGCCCGGACTTCGGGTAGTGCGGCTCGATCAGCGCCAGCAAGGCCTTCCACGGCACCACTTGATCCATCTCGGCCAAGAACACCTCGCGCCGTGTGCGCTTGCGCTTGCCGTTGTACTCCGCGTCGCCGAAGGTCAGTTGCATCGAAATCGTCTACTCGGGTCCTTGATCGATTGTCGCAGATCAGGATGGATTGTTCAGAGTTTCCCTAGCGCCTACTCGTCACTTTTCAGTTACTGTCTTGCTGCGCCGGGATGAACTGCGTCTCCACTGCCTTGGCCAGTTGGTCCGGCGGCAACAGGCCCTGGTCGAGCAGGAAGTTGTTGAAGGCCAGGCGATCGAACTTCTTGCCGAGCGCCAGTTCGGTGCGCATGCGCAGTTCGAGGATGCGGGTGTAACCGTAGAAATAGCTGCCGGCCTGGCCGGGGGCGCGGACGGTGTAGCGGTCCAGCTCCTGGCGGGTCATGGCGGACGATAGGCCGACATCGTCTTCCAGCACCTGGCGCGCGCGTTCGCGGTCGATCAGGCCCAGGTTGAGCATCGGGTCGAGCATGGCGCGTGCAGCGCGCAACAGGCGGAACTGCAGGGCGATCAGCTGACCGTCCAGCGGTTCGTACGGCACCATTTCCGCTTCGGCATACAGCGCCCAGCCTTCGACGTTGACCGAGTTGAAGGCGAACATGCTGCGCGCCAGCGAGACGCCGCGTTCGACCATGGCGGTGAACTGCAGCTCGTGACCGGGACGGCCTTCGTGGGCGCTGAGCGTCCAGGCGGCCGAGCCGAAGTTGAAGTCGTCGTACTGCTCCTTCTTGCCCTCCTCTGCGCTCGGGTTGCCCAGCGGCAACACGAACTGGCCCTGCTGGCCGGTGTTACCGATCAGCGGCGCGGGCAGGAAATGCGGCGCCGGTTGCGCGGCGCTTTCGGCGGCGCTGCCCAGACGCATCTGCATCGGGCGGTTGGGCACATCGACGATGCGCTGCTTGCGGATGATCGGGTCGATCTGATCGATCACACCGCGGTAGTGGGTTTCCAGCTGGTCGTCGGCGATGGTGTTGCCCTTGAGCGCGCGGATCACCTGCACGTAATCCTCGCCTTGCACGCCCTTGGCCTTGGCCACCAGCGGGGCCAGCTGACGCATGGCCGAGCGGGTCTCCATGAATTCCAGTTGCGCGCGCTGGATCAGCTGCTGCGGGGCGATATCGATGCCCACCTGCTTGAGTTGGTACGCGTACAGCGGTTCCGGCAGGCGGGTGTCCTTGCGCGCCTTGGGCAGCACGGTGGTGCGGGTCCAGCTGGCGTAGTCCTTGAGCTGGGTGGACATGGCCCTGAGCGCCTCGTCGGCGCCGGCGATCTTGTACTTGGCGAACAGCTCGCCGATGCCGGCAACGTAGGTGTCCACATTGGCCAGTGCCTGTTCCACCTCGCGCTGGGTGGGCTGCAGCAGCGCGGCGTTGCTCAGCTTTTCCTCGTAGCGCTGGCGTGCCAGCGTGGTGGTGGGCGTGCTGCCCGGCACCAGGCCGACATAACGCTTGAGGCGATCCAGCGCCTTTGCCCGGCGCTCGGGCACGGTCTGGTCGGACAGCAGGCCATTGAGGCCGCTGAAGACCGCCTCCGGGGCGTCGCTCCAGGGCAGCAGGTAGCGCTCGTTGAGCTCGCTGCCTTCGATGTTCTGCTCGGCGGCGCCGATCATGATCTGCAGGTCCTGGCGCACGTTGGCATCGCGCTCGGTGGCCAGCTTGGCCTGCAACGCGGCACGCGCCTTGCGCATGGCATCGCGATAGCGCGCGGCGTTGTCAGGGCCCAGGTCCACGACCTGATCGTCATAGCCGGGCACGCCGAAGAAGCTGGCGTATTCGGGCTGGAACGGTGCCTGCGCAGTGAGCAGGATCTGCGCATAGCCGTTGCTGGTCTGTACCCAGGCAGGCGCAGCCGGTGCGCTGGCGGTGCTGGTGCTGGTCTTTGCCTGCAGCGGCAGACAGGTGCCGAGCGCCAGGGCGACGGCAATCACGAGAGGCTTCATCGGGAAGATTCCAACAGGACGATGCGCGACCGTACGCGGAGCGCGTGGCGCCGGCAACCTGCCGAAGGTCATCGTCGGTCCAGGCGCGCACGATCGACCCACCGCCGGATGCGGTGTGCTGCGGGTGATCGAAGCGTCCGCGCAATGGACACGCGGACGCTCGATTCAGCGGGAAAGCCGCAAGGCCATGCCTTCAGGGCGCCAGGCAGCGCGCCAGGAACGCGTCGGCAGTCTTGTAGCGATGCAGCGCCGTGCTGCCGGACAAACCGTGCTTCGCACCGGGATAGGTCATCAACTCGAATGCGGTGCCGCGCTGCTGCAGCTCGCTCATCAGCGCGGTGGAGTTGGTGAACAGCACATTGTCGTCGGCCATGCCGTGGATCAACAGCAACCTGGCGTGCAGGCCGTCCAGGTGGGTGGCGACACGCGCGCCGCGATAGCCGGCGGCATTGCCGGCCGGCAGGTCCATGTAGCGCTCGGTGTAGTGGGTGTCGTACAGGCCCCAATCGGTGACCGGTGCGCCGGCCACACCGCACGCATAGGCGTCGCTGTGCTTGGCCAGCAGCATCAGCGTCATGTAGCCGCCGTTGGACCAGCCCTGCACGCCGATGCGCTTGGCATCGACCCAGGGTTGCTGCTTGAGCCAGGCCACGCCCTGCAGCTGGTCCTCCACTTCCACCGTGCCCTGCCTGCCGTACAGCGCGCCACCGAAATCGCGGCCACGCCGCGGGGTGCCGCGGTTGTCCAGCGAGAACACCACGTAGCCGCGCTGCGCCAGGTACTGGTCGAACAAGGCATCGCCGCGGCTGGCCCAGGCATCGAGGACGGTTTGTGCAGCGGGGCCGCCGTAGACATAGACGATGACCGGGTAGCGTTTGCTCGGGTCGAAGTTGTCCGGCTTGGTCAGCCGATAGTGCAAGGGCGTCTTGCCATCGGCTGCGGCGAGCGTACCGAATTCGATCGGGCGCTGGGCGTCGCGGTACCTGGCGTAGGGATGCTGCGGGTCGTCCAGATCGTTGTTCAGCAGCGTGGCGATTTTTTCGCCATTGGCACGAAACAGTTCGATCTGCGGCGGGGTGGTGGTATTGGACCAGGTATCGACATACACGCTGGCATTGCTGGCGAAGCTGGCTGCATGGGTGCCGTGGATGGCGGACCGCTTTTCTATCGCGCCGCCGCCCAGCGGCACGGCGTAGATGTGGGTCTGGGTCGGCGATTGCTTGCTGGCCGAAAAATATACCTGCCCGGCTTGCTCATCGACGGCGAGCAGCGCGTCGACCACCCAGGGGCCGGAGGTCAGCGGCGTGAGCGTGCGCCCGTCTTCCGATGCCACATACAGATGCTCGTAGCCGCTGCGCTCGGAGTTCCAGATGAAGCGGCCGTCCTTGAGGAACCGCAGGTCGTTGGTCAGCGGCACCCAGGTGGGCGAGGTTTCGGTGATGAGGGTGCGCTGCGCGCCGCTGGCCAGCGTGGTTTCGACCAGCTCGAGGGTTTTCTGATCGCGCGACTGGCGCTGGAACGTCAGCCGCTGCGCATCGCGCCAGTCCACCCTTGCCAGATAGATGTCCGGGTTGTTGCCCAGGTCGATCCACTGCGGCGCCGCACCTGCGCGCGGGGCGATCACGCCAAGCTGCACGGCCACGTTCGGCTGGCCGGCCTGTGGATAGCGCTGCTCCACCACCTCGGTGTGGTCGGCATACACCTCCGGGCGCTTTTGCACCGGCACGCGGGATTCGTCGATGCGCGCGAAGGCGATCGCCGAATCGTCCGGCGCCCACCAGTAGCCGGTATGGCGGTCCATCTCCTCGTCGGCGACGAACTCGGCCACACCGTTGCCGATGGTGTCGCTGCCATCACCGGTCAGCTGCACCTGCTTGCCGCTGGCCAGGTCGATCACCCACAGGTTGCGCGCACGCACGAAGCTGACGAAGCCGCCCTTGGGCGACAGCTTGGCGTCGGTGGCAAAGCCTTCGCCATGGGTGAGCTGGCGCACGGCCGCCGCGCCGGTCTTGCGCAGGTCGTACAGATACAGCTCGCCGCCGAGCGGAAACAGCAGCGCGTGCGCATCCGGCGCCCATTGGTAATCGACGATGCCGGCGTAGGCGGCGATACGCTGGCGTTCGCGCCGGGCCTTTTCGACGTCGCTCAAGGTCTCGGTGCCGGGCAGTACCACTTTGGAATCCACCAGCAGCCGGGTCTGGCCGCTGGCGATGTCGTATTCCCACAGGTCCAGCTGGTTGCGGTCGCTGTCCTTGCCGCGCAGGAAGCTCACTCGCGCGCCATCCGGGGCCACCTTGGGCTTCATCAGCGTCGGGCCGGACAGCGGCAACGGGCCGGTGATGGCCTCCAGAGTGAGTTTTTCGGCGTGGGCCATGGGAGCGGTGCTGAGCATGAGGGCAAGGGCGGCAAATAGTGCGCGCATCGAAGATCCTGTCGGAAGACAGCACACAGGATGCGTGTGCGTGGCGTGTTTGAGAAGCGTGGCGATGATGCGTGTGCGCGATCAGAGCTGTACGCGTGGTTGTGTGCGTGTGATGCAGGGGGGTACCGAGGCTGTGGTCGCTCTGGTTGGGGCCGATGGAAGTGCGCGCGGGCTGGTTGCAATGGGCGCGCTGCGGCTGCTGCATGCGCATTTCATGCGAAGTAGATTGCAGGGGGCGGTAGGCCTGGCGCTACGTGCGCACCCTCACCCCAACCCCTCTCCCGGAGGGAGAGGGGCTTGAGCCGCCGCGATGATGTCGCGTGCGGTTACTGCGCTCGCTAACCGCTACTGCTACTACTGCCAACACTGCGAGTGGTGATGCTATTGCGGCTTGCTGTTGCTGCTGGCTGTGCAGTCGCAACAGCCGCCGCTTTCGCCGTGTGTACAGTTGCGCAACCGCTCCTACGACGTTGCCTTAGCGCTTGCCGAACAGGTGCTTGCGCTCTTCGTCGCTGAGTGGCTTGCCTGCGTTGGGGTTGACCTGCTCTTTGAGCGCGTACGCGCGTTGGGTGGCCGGGCGCGCGGCGATGGCGTCGTGCCAGCGCTTGAGGTGCGGGAAGGCGGCGTAGTCGGGGCGCAGGTCGCCGTACACCTCGATCCACGGGTAGCTCGCCATGTCGGCAATGCCGTAATCGTTGCCGGCCAGGAACGCATGCTCGGCCAGACGCTTGTCGAGCACGCCATGCAGGCGGCGAACCTCGGCGTTGTAGCGGTCGATTGCGTAAGGAAGCTTTTCGGGCGCGTAGACGTTGAAGTGGCCCATCTGGCCGGTCATCGGGCCCAGCCCGCCCATCTGCCAGAACAACCATTCCAGTGCAGCGATGCGGCCGCGGGCATCGCGCGGCAGGAAGCGGCCGGTCTTCTCGGCCAGATACAGCAGGATCGCACCCGACTCGAACACGCTCTGCGGCGCGCCGCCATCGGCCGGGGCATGGTCGACGATGGCCGGCATCTTGTTGTTGGGCGAAAGTTGCAGGAACGCCGGGGCGAACTGCTCGCCCTTGCCGATGTCGACCGGCTTGAGGCTGTAGTCCAGCCCGGCTTCTTCCAGGAACAAGGTGACTTTGTGGCCATTGGGGGTAGGCCAGTAATACAGGTCGATCATGCGTGCTCCGGTACGTAGGGGTGATGCGCGGCTGAGCCGACACGGGCGCCAATAGCGTGCATCGCCATGCGTCAACGCGCTGCAAGCTGGCTTGCGGCCAAGCCGAGCCTGCGCCTGGCCCTGTCGGTCGGGGTGATTCCTTCGGAACGGGATTGGGCAGTGGAGATTGGAGATTTGCGTAAGCACAAGCGCGGCAAGCCTGCCGATCCCGAATGACCAATCCCGACTCCCCGCCCTGCCATCGACGCCCGATGGTACGACCAAGCCATTGCCTGCGCCTGCACTGGACGAAGCCGGCGCTGGAACGATGTGTGACGCCATTGGCTCGCGGCCGATGCTGCACTGCAAATTGACTTTGTTAAGCCGGCGCTAACAAATGCGCGATTGCGCCACTGACCTTTGCCTGTCCCATCCGGGGCCGGCTTTTTCTTCACTTGGGGATGGAATCATCGTGAGAGAGCTACGCACCCTGCCGCGCACGCGGCGCTTGACGTCTGCCCTGCTGTTCGCCCTGTCGACTCCGCTGGCCGCGCAGACCGCGCCAGCGCCGCAGTCGGCCTCTACCGTCCCCGGCTCCAGCCAGGCCGACCCTGCCACCCTCGATACCGTCCAGGTCAGCGGTATCCGCGGCAGCCTCACCTCGTCGATGAACGTCAAGCGCGATGCACAGGGCATCGTCGACGGCATCGTGGCCGAGGACATCGGCAAGTTCCCCGATACCAACCTGGCCGAATCGTTGCAGCGCATCAGCGGCGTGTCGATCGACCGCTCGCTGGGCGAAGGCTCGCGCGTGACCGTGCGCGGCGTCGGCCCGGACTTCAACCTGGTGCTGTTGAACGGCCGCCAGATGCCCGGCGCCAGCATCGAGGAATCCAATGCCTCCAACTCGCGCGCGTTCGACTTCGCCAACCTGGCGTCCGAGTCGATCTCCGGCATCGAGGTGTTCAAGACCAGCCGCGCCAGCACGCCTACCGGCGGTATCGGTGCCACCATCAATATCAAGACGGCCCGCCCGCTGGACAATCCGGGCATGCATGCCAATGTGGGTCTGAAGGGCGTGCACGATGCGTCCAACGAGAACCTGCCCGGCCGCCTGCAGGGCGATTCGCTGACGCCGGAAATCTCCGGCATCTTCAGCACCACCTCGGACGATGGCCGCTTTGGCGTGTCGCTGAGCGGCAGCTACCAGGAACGCGACTTCGGCTACAGCCAGGTCGGCGTGCCCAACGGCTGGCGCTCGTTCCGTGGCGATTCCACCGCCTACGGCACCATTCCGCAGCCGGGCACGGCGGGCTCGGAGAACATCGTCAACCGTCCCGGCCCCAACGATATCTACTCGGTGCCGCAGAACCTCAACTACCGCGTGGTCGGCGTCGAACGCCAGCGCACCAACGGCCAGCTGGTGCTGCAGTACAAGCCGCTGGACAACATCACCACCACGCTGGATTACACCTACTCGGAAAACAAGATCCAGCAGCAGCGCAACGAGATGTCGGTGTGGTTCAACTACGGCCCGTCTGCCAGCGCCTGGACCAATGGGCCGGTGGCCGGCCCGATCACCTATTCGGAAATCGTCGATCCGGCCACCAGCGACCTGGCCACCGCCGGCTCCAAGGCGGCCACGCGCAACCAGAACAAGTCGCTGGGCTTCAACGTGGATTGGGCGGTGAACGATCAGTTCAAGCTCAACTTCGACATCCACCGCTCCACCGCCGAAGCCGGCGCGGACAGCCCGTATGGGTCGAGCAACTCGCTGGGCGTGTCCGGGTTCTATCGCGGCACCTCGGTGGTGGATTTCAGCAAGGATTTCCCGGTGCTGCAGCAGCAGCTGGGCTTCGGGCTGACCGGGCTGGATCCCTCGCGCACGCTGGTCACCGGCTCGGCCTTCCGCAACAGCTACATGAAGTCGGAGATCGACCAGGCGCAGGTCAACGGCGACTTCACCTTCGAAAACTATTCGCAGTTGAAGTTCGGTATCGGCAGCACCGAGGTCAAGAACCGCTCGGCGTTCTCCAACGTGCAGCGCGATACCTGGGGCGGCAACGGCACCGCGGCCGATTATCCGGATGACCTGTGGATTCCGAGCTCGTTCGCGCAGTATTTCGATGCGATCGATGGCAGCGGCAATCCGGCGCAGTTCGACCAGCTGTTCCTGTTCGACTTCGAGCGTGCACGTCAGGCCGCCGCGCAGGCTGCCGGCGATGACGCGCTGTACCGCATCGCGCCGGTGTTCACCACCGACCGCCGCGTGACCGAAAAATCCAAGAACGCCTACCTGCAGTGGAACAACAGCTGGGACGATCTGCGCGTGCCGATCAGCCTGGCCGCGGGCGTGCGTTACGAAGAAACCAAGGTGGATGCGCAGGCGCTGGTGCCGGTGGCGGTGGGCATCGACTGGGTCGCCAACAACGAGTTGCCGATCCGCCTGGCCGACTCGGCGTTCTCCGGCGCCAGCGGCAAGTACGAATACTGGCTGCCCAGCCTGGACCTGAGCTTCAAGCTCACCGAAGACCTGGTGCTGCGCGGCAGCTACGGCGAAACCATCGGCCGTCCCGGCTGGGGCGATATCCAGGGCGGGCAGACGCTCAACCAGATCGCGCGCGTGGAAGGCGGCACCGGCCAGGAAGGCAACCCCGGCCTGAAGCCGCTGCTCTCGCACAACATCGATGTCTCGCTGGAGTGGTACTACAGCGATGCCAGCTACGCCTCGGTGGGCTTCTTCCGCAAGAACATCGACAACTACATCGGCGTGACCACGCGCAACGACACCTCGCTGGGCCTGAACACACCGATTGGCGGTGCGTACTGGAACGAGGCGCTGGGCAACGGCTGCGCCTCGGCCGACCTGACCTGTATTCGCAACTACATCTTCCGCAACCGCGCCGGCGCGCCGGGGGTGGTGCGGGGTGCGGACGACGCCAACGGCAACGCCACCGGCGTGATCAGCGGGCAGCCGGGCGACCCGGTGGCCAACTTCGCCATCACCGCGCCGGCCAACCAGCGCTCGGCCTCGCTGGACGGTTGGGAATTCAATCTGCAGCACATGTTCGGCACCAGCGGCTTCGGCGTGTCGGCCAACTACACCAAGGTCGACTCCGGGCTGACCTACGACAACGCCGTGATCGGCGAGCAGTTCGCGCTGGAAGGCCTGAGCGACTCGGCCAACGTTGTCGGCTTCTACGACAAGGACAAGTGGCAGGTGCGTGCGGCCTACAACTGGCGCGACGAGTTCCTGGCCGCGCGCTTCGACGGCAGTGGCCAGCCCAACCCGGTCTATACAGAGGCCTATGGCCAGCTGGACCTGAGCATCGGCTACCAGTGGAACGAGAACCTGTCGCTGAGTCTGGAGGCGATCAACCTCACCGACGAAGTGCAGCGCCAGCACGGCCGGCATCCGAACCAGATCGTGTATGCCACCCAGACCGGCCCGCGCTACATGCTGGGCCTGCGCTACAAGTTCTGGTGATCTGAGGCCTGTACCAGGCGTCCCGGCGGCAGCGCTGCCGGGACGCTGCTGCAACCCTCACGCGCAGTGCCCGGATGCGGCGCAGCCGGCACTTGCCGCGCGATGGGGAATGTCCAAGCATGGGCCACGCGCCCCCGCGTGATATAGCGACCCCCATGACCAATGCCGTGTTGTTGAACAATCTCGATCACCGCGATCTGCGCGTGATCACCGCCCGCGGCGCCGCCTATGGCGACGACGTGATGTCGGCGGCGACGTTTCCGCAGGAATTCCGCCAGCTGCAGGGCCAGTACCCGATCGTGTTCCACCGCAGCGACAGCGGGCGGTTCCAGCCGCTGGCCTTGCTGGGCCTGCGCCTGGGCGAAAACCTGTTCCTGGATGGCGCGCGCTGGGATGCACCGTATATTCCGCTGGCGATCCAGCGCCAACCGTTCCTGATCGGCCAGCAACCGGAAGGGCCGATGGTGCACGTGGATCTGGACAGCCCGCGCGTGAGCACCCAGGACGGCGAACTGCTGTTCCGCGAACATGGCGGCACCACCGATTTCCTGTATCACATCAGCCAATTGCTGCGCACGCTGCACGACGGGCTGGCGGCCAGCGATGCCTTCGTCGAACGCCTGCTGCGTTATGAGTTGCTGGAACCGTTCGTGTTCGAAGCCACCCTGGACAATGGCCTGGACTGCCGCCTGGCCGGCCTGCACACCGTGCACGAAGAACGCCTGCGCACGCTCGGCAATACCGCCTTGCTGGACCTGCACCGCCACGGCGACCTGGAACCGCTGTACATGGCAGTGGCCTCGATCGCGCAATTCCGTCACCTGCTCGAACGCCTCAACCGCCGCCATGCCGGCTGAGCCGCGCGCCATCGACGAACGCCATGGCCTGGCTGCGCAGCAGCTGGATCCGACGCTGCTGCGCTCGACCACGCCGCTGGTGCTGCGCGGGTTGGTGCGCAACTGGCCGCTGGCGCGCGCCGGCGCGCAGTCCGCGCAGGCCGCCGCCGCGTACCTGCGCGGTTTCGACCGCGGCGAGGCGGTGGTGGCGCAGGTCGGGCCGCCGGAGATCGGCGGGCGCTTCTTCTACAACGCGGACCTGAGCGGATTCAATTTCCGCCCCGAGCGCGTGCCGCTGGGCGTGGTGCTGGACACGCTGCTGCGCGACCTGGGCAACGCCCAGCCACCGGCGATCTATGTCGGCTCCACCACGCTGGACACCTACCTGCCAGGCCTGCGTGCCGCCAACCCGATCGCACTGCCGCAGGCCGCCCCGCTGGGCAGCATCTGGATCGGCAACCGCACCCGCATCGCCGCCCACCAGGACCTGCCGGACAACCTGGCCTGCGTGGTCGCCGGCCGCCGCCGCTTCACCCTGTTTCCGCCGGACCAGCTGGGCAACCTCTACATCGGCCCGCTGGATCTCACCCCGGCCGGGCAGCCGATCAGCCTGGTGGACATCACCGCGCCGGACCTGCAGCGCTTTCCGCGCTATGCCCAGGCGCTGGAGCACGCGGTGGTGGCCGAACTGGAGCCGGGCGATGCGCTGTTCATTCCCAGCATGTGGTGGCATCACGTCCAGGCGCTGGACGGCTTCAACGTGCTGGTGAATTTCTGGTGGCGGCAGAGCCCGGCCTACATGGATTCGCCGATGAACGCGCTGATGCTGGCGCTGCTCACCGTGCGCGACCTGCCGCCCGAGCAGCGCGCCACCTGGCAGGAAGTGTTCCGCCATTACGTGTTCGAGCCGGATGCGCACACCGCCGCACACGTGCCCGAGGCCGCACGCGGCGTGCTCGCGCCGATGGACGACACCCGCGCCCGCACCCTGCGCGCCCGGCTGCTGCAACGTTTGAATCGCTGAGGATTGCCGATGGACCCTGCCCCCGCTTCCGATCCACGCCAGCGCCCGGTGCGGCGCGTGGTCATCGCCGGTGGCGGCACCGCCGGCTGGATGGCCGCGGCCGCCCTGTCCAAGCTGCTTGGCCGGCAGCTGCAGATCACCCTGGTGGAATCGGACGAGATCGGCACCGTGGGCGTGGGCGAAGCCACCATCCCCAGCCTGGTCACCTTCCACCGCCTGCTGGAGATCGACGAGGCGGCCTTCATGGCCGCCACCCAGGCCACCTTCAAGCTCGGCATCGCCTTCGAGCACTGGCGCGATGTGGACAGGCACTACATCCACTCCTTCGGCCATACCGGCACCGATCACTGGAGCGCAGGCTTCCACCACTTCTGGCTGAAGGGCCAGCAGCGTGGGGTGGCGCGCGACTTCGGCGACTACTGCCTGGAACTGCGCGCCACCCAGGAAGGGCGGTTTGCACACCTGCCCAGCGGTGGCATGAACTACGCCTACCATCTGGATGCCGGCCTGTACGCGCGTTTCCTGCGCCGCTTCAGCGAAGGCTTCGGCGTACAGCGCATCGAGGGGCGCATCGGCCAGGTCGAGACCGACCCGGAGAGCGGCTTCCTCACCGCGCTGACCCTGCACAACGGTACCCGCGTGGAAGGCGATCTGTTCATCGACTGCACCGGCTTTGCCGGCTTGCTGATCGGCAAGACGCTGGGCGTGGGCAGCGAGGACTGGTCGCAGTGGCTGTTCGCCGACAGCGCGCTGGCCGTGCAGACCGAGTCGGTGGGGCCACCGGTGACCTACACCCGCGCGCGCGCCGACCAGTCGGGCTGGATGTGGCGCATTCCGCTACAGCACCGGGTGGGCAACGGCATCGTCTATTCCAGCCGCTACATGGACCAGGATGGCGCCCGTGCGGTGCTGGAACGCAACCTCACCGGGCGCGCGCTCACCGAACCGCGGCCGCTGCGCTTCACCCCCAACCAGCGCCACCGCGTGTGGGAAAAGAACTGCGTGGCGCTGGGGCTGGCCAGCGGCTTCCTGGAGCCGATCGAGTCCACCAACATCCACCTGATCCAGCGCGGCATCGTGCGCCTGCTGCAGACCTTTCCGCAGGTCATCCACCCGGTGGACATCGCCGAATACAACCGCCAGGCCGCCGATGAGATCGCCCACATCCGCGATTTCGTGATCCTGCACTACCACGCCACCGATCGCCGCGACACGCCGTTCTGGCGCGACTGCGCCGCCATGGACATCCCCGACTCGCTGCGCCACCGCATTGCGCTGTTCCAGGAGAGCGGGCGGGTGTTCCATCGCGGCAACGAGTTGTTTGCGGAGAATTCGTGGGTGCAGGTGATGCTGGGCCAGGGCATCACGCCCCGCCAGCACCACCCGGTGGCCGACCTGATGGGCGATGCGGAGCTGAGCCAGTTTCTGGAGGGCATCCGCCAGCGCGTGGACGCCACCGTGGCCAGGCTGCCGCCGCATGCGGACTTTTTGCGACACCATTGCCCGGCCGCCCCGCTGCCCGGCCTCCCCGTCCGGGTGCCGGCCGACGCCGCACTGGCGCCCCCGGCACGATGAATTCGCATCCGGCATGCGCAACCCTTGGCTTACACCGCCCCAGCAATGCTAGATTGCGGCATTGCCGCCCATTGCGGGAACAATGGCCGGCGCTCGCCGCAACGTATCTTTCGCACTCGGGGTAAGGGGGACGCATGTTGGATCTGACACAGGGCCGTATGGCACGCCGGATCGCGCCGGTCATTTTGCTGGTTGGCCTGGCTGCCTGCTCCAAGCAGGAAGACAAGGCCGCCACCACCACGCCAGCTGCCGGCACCACGCCGACCACGCAGGCGCCGACGCCGGCCACCGCGGTGTCGCCGCAGGTGCAGTCGATGGCCACCGAGCAGTTGCGCGAATCGGCCACCAAGGCGCTGCAGGACAACCGCATGTACGCCCCGGCCGGCGACAACGCAGTGGAGTACTACCTGGCGCTGCGCGAGAAGCAGCCGCAGGACGCCACCGTCAACAGCGCACTGACCGACCTGCTGCCGTACACCCTGATCGCCGCCGAACAGGGCATCAGCCGCGAAGAATTTCCCGAGGCGCAGCGGCTGATTGCGCTGATCGAAAAGGTCGACCCCAAGGCACCGGCACTGCCGCGCCTGAAGAGCGGCCTGGAGACGGCCATGAAGACCGCTGCCAGCCGCTCCGAACAGGATGCCGAGCAGGCCAAGAAGCTGGCCGAGGACAAGGCCAAGCAGGCCGCAGAGCAGAAGCGCCTGGCCGAACAGCAGACCCGCGAAGCTGCCGCTGCCCAGCAGATTGCCGCCCAGCAGGAAGCCGCACGCCAGCAGGCGGCCGAAGCCGAGCGCCAAGCCGCGGCCAAACGGCCTGCCGAACCGGCAACGCCGGCGCCCGCCGCACCGCGCCCCACACCGGCGGCTGCGGCCGCTGCACCGACGGCGCAATCGCTGCGCCCGATCAGCACCCCGGCACCGCGTTACCCGCCCGAAGCGCTGCGCGCCGGCACCTCCGGCGAAGTGCTGGTGGAACTCACCGTCGGCACCGACGGCTCGATCACCGCCTCGCGCGTGCTGCGCGCCAACCCGCCGCGCGTGTTCGACCGCGAAGCGCTCAACGCCGTGAAGCGCTGGCGCTTCGAACCGGTGGCCGCACCGGTGACCACCCGCCGCACGCTGTCGTTCAACCCGGGTGGCTGAGTGGGTGGCTGGGCGATTGCGCGGCTCTGCACGCGGCTGAGTTGGTGCGTTGGTTGTTGATGGTTGATAGTTGCTGACAATTGATGCACTGCACTTCTGGCAACTACCAGGCGCCCACCAAAAAGCCCGCAGCGATGCGGTTTTTTTGGTGGCTGGCCATCCGTACCCTCATCCGCCCTTCGGGCACCTTCTCCCGAGGGGAGAAGGATTAAAGCCCCTCTCCTGCGGGAGAGGGGTTGGGGTGAGGGTACGGCGACCAAGTGGACGTCACGCACTAAGAGCAGCTAGCAAAACTACTGCGCGGCCGCCAGGCGGGCGCGGTCGGTGCTCGGAATCGGCATGTACCACTCGTACACTGCGGTTCCTCCGCGGCGTCCGCACCCACCTGCCGACCGCTCGCTACGTTTCGTCAGCCGCTCCAAGCAGACAACAAGGACGCTCAGTCATTCAACATCAACATGCGTCACCGTGCATTCGTATTGGCAATCCGTACCCTCATCCGGCGCTGCGCGCCACCTTCTCCCGGCGGGAGAAGGACACATCACCCGGAAATGGCCAGGCGCTCCTGGTGATACCGGCGCACCGCCGCATACCACAGCAGCGCGGCCAGGCCAAAGCCCGCCAACAGATACACCGCCCAGGTCTGCGCATCGATGGTCTCGTGGCGGATCACCTTGAGCAGCATCTGGTTCTGCGCCAGGAACGGCACCGCGAAATGCCATAGCTGCGTCTTCAGCGGATACGCCATCAACGCGTAACCGGGCAGCATCGGCAGCAGCAGCAGCCAGGTCATGTGCGCCTGTGCTTCCTTCATGCTCTTGGCCGCAGCGGCCAGATAGGTCAGCAGCGAGGTGCCGACGAACAACATCGGCACCAGGATGAACAGCATCTGCAGCATCGGCACGAAGCCGACGTTGAGCTGGCGCCCCAGATTCGAGGTGGACAGCTGCGCGCTCAACTTGAATGCCAGCAAGGTGAGCAACAACGACACCATGCCGATCACGCAGGCCGCCGCGATCTTGCCGCTGACGATCGCGCTGCGTGGCGCGGGCGTGGCCAGCAAGGGCTCCAGCGACTGGCGTTCGCGCTCGCCGGCAGTGGCGTCCAGGATCAGCGAGGCGCCGCCCAGGAACGAGGTAATCACCAACAGTACCGGCAACAGCATCGCCATCATCTGGCCGCGCTTGGCTTCGGCGGTGGCCAGGTCCTGCGCAGCGATTTCCAAAGGCCGGCTCACCTGCGCATCGATACCGCGCGCCAGCAAGCGCAATGCACCGACCTGCTGGCTATAACCGCTGAGTGCGGCCTGCAGGCGCATGCTGGGCACGTCGGCCTCGCGGCGGGTGCTGTCCTTGATGATCTCCACCAACGCCGGGCGGCCTTCGCGCCAATCCTGCGCGTAGCTGTCGCTGATGCGCAATGCCACATCCACATCCTGTGTGCGGATTGCAGCGGTCAGATCGGCGGGCGCGTCCACTGCGTTGAGCCCTTGCGCGGCCAGAAACCGCACCAGATTCGGTGCGTTGGCGCGACCGAGCGTGGGGATGTCCAGCGGCTTGTCGATCTGCGTGCGCACGCGGCTTTCGCTCAGGGCGCCCATGCCCAGGATCAGGATCGGGTACAGCAACGGCGACAACAGCAACGCCAATGCCAGGGTGCGACGGTCGCGTGAGATGTCGCGCAGTTCCTTGCGCAACACGGTCCATAGCGTGGACAACAATGATGGGGTGCTCATGCGTGCAGTCCCTCGTCCGAGCCGATCGCCTTGACGAAGGCGTCTTCCAGATTGTCTTCCCCGGTGGCGGCACGCAGTTCGTCGGCGCTGCCCGATGCCACCACCGTGCCCTTGGCGACGATGACGATGCGATCGCACAACGCGGCCACCTCCTGCATGATGTGGCTGGAGAAGATCACGCAGCGCCCTTCGGCACGCAGTTGCTGCAGGAAGCCGCGCATGGCGCGGGTGGTCATCACATCCAGCCCGTTGGTGGGTTCGTCCAGAATCACGTTGCGCGGGTCGTGCACCAAGGCCCGCGCAATCGCGGTCTTGGTGCGCTGGCCCTGGCTGAAGCCTTCGGTCTGGCGGTCGAGGATGTCGTCCATGTCCAACGCCTTCGACAGCAGGCGCGTGCGCTGCACGATCTGCGTGCGCGACAGGCCATGCAACTGGCCGAAGTAGGCGATGTTCTCGCGTGCGGTCAGCCGCTTGTAGACACCGCGCGCATCCGGCAACACGCCCAGCGCGCGGCGCACCGTCACCGGGTCGCGGGCGGCATCCACGCCATCGACGGTGACACGCCCCTGGTCGGGCGACATCAGCGTGTAGAGCATGCGCAAGGTGGTGGTCTTGCCGGCGCCGTTAGGCCCGAGCAGCCCGGTGATCTGGCCATCGGCGGCGCTGAAACTGACCCCATCGACGGCTTTCACCAGCCCGGTCTTGGTCTTGAACGACTTGTGCAGGGTATCGACGACGATCATGCGAGCGCCTCCGTGGCGCGGTCGATGCGGCTCATGGTTCCCATCCGTTGAACGAGGTGAAGGCAGGCACGGTGTTGAGGCTGGCCACGCAGCGGGTATCCAGCGCCTTGGCATCGGCCGTCTGCAGGAACTGGCTCAGCACCTTGGGCATGCAACCCAACCGGAACACGCCATGCCCCTGCCCGGGCGCAATCACGTGGCGGCCATTGGGCAGCCCTTGCAATACCCGCTCGGCGTAGCGTGGCGGTGTCACCGGATCAAGCTGCCCGGACAGCAGCAGCACCGGCAGCGTCGAACGGAATGGCGCGCTCGCAGCGGCCGGTGCCGGCGTCGATGGCCACACCTTGCATGGTGCGAAGAACATCTCTGCCACCTCGTTGCCCAGCAGTGTGGTGTCCTTCTGTGCGGGCACGTGATACCGCCCGGCATCTTCGCTGCACAACACCGACCATTGCATCAGGCGATTCATCTGATCGGACATGCCCGATGCGCTCATCTGCGCCAACGCCATCAACGAGGCGTAGCGGCCTGCGGCAGCTTCATCCAGCACCAGCGGCAACAGCGAGGCGGTTTCCGGCGCATACGAGAATCCGAACGCCAGGCCCACGACGGTGTCGGCAGTGACCTGCTCGTTGCGCAAGGCGCCCGTGCGCGGGTCGCGATACTCCACCGCCACCGGTGCCTGCCGCAACCGCTCGACCACCTGCCGCAACTGCGTGGCGGTATCCACCGGAAAGCGCTTGGCGCAGGCTGGTTGTTGACGGCATTGCGCAGACTGCAGCGCGATCGCATCTTCGAAGGTGCGTGCGAACTCGCCGCCGATCACCAGATCGTTCGGCGCCACGCCATCGATCACCACGGTGCGGGTGTGCTGCGGGTAGCGCGCGGCATAGTGCTGCGCCACACGCGTGCCGTACGAGGCACCGATCAGGTTCAGCGTTTGCACGCCCAATGCGGCGCGTACCGCGTCCAGATCGCCGATGGCTTGGCTGGTGGTGAAGTAGCGCGGGTCGGCATCGTTGCGCAAGCCCTCGGCGCACCTGCGCGCATAGTCGGTCAATTGCTCGGCGCTGGCCGCGCTGCCGTTTTCCAGATCCAGCGGCTTGCCGGCCGCATCGCGACATTCCAGCGGGTGCGAACCACCGGTACCGCGCTGATCGACCAGAAAAATGTCGCGCTGCTTGCGCACCTCATGCAGCCCCATGTCCACGATGGCCGCGACCTCGGTCGCCGACTGCCCCGGCCCACCGGCAATGAAGAACACCGGGTCCGGCGCGCTACCGGCACCAGCGTCGCTTTCCAGCCAGGCGATCTTCAACGCAATGCTGCGCCCGCTCGGTGCGGCCGGATTTTCCGGTACGCGCAGACTGGCGCACTGCGCTTCGATATTGCCTGCGGCGCCGCCAGAGCTCAGCGTGCACGGAGTGAACTGCAGTGTGCCGTAACGACTGCCTGCGGTGCTGCCGGGCGGCGTTGTCGCAGCCGGCTGCTGGGCGGTGTTGCCCGGCGTGGCTGCGGCGGTTTTCCCGGCAGCGTCCCGTTCTGCAGCGGGTGCTGCAGCGGGTGCTGCAGCGCGCTGGCATCCGGCTGCCAGCAGTGCGATCAGCACTGCCGCCACCACTATGGATTGCTTGACCATCGTCATCCTATCTCCTGGTAGTCCCTGTCCCCTGACGTTGCATGCGGCCACACGTGACCGCAGCAACTACAGCGTGTTATGTACTTTGAGGTGAGTGCGAATCTCAAAGTGCATAACACGCTCTAATGCCCGTCTTCGTAGAGAAAGACGTGCTCGATCGATTCCCCAAACAACCGTGCGATACGGAACGCCAGCGGCAGGCTGGGATCGTATTTTCCGGTTTCCAGCGCATTGACGGTCTGCCGCGAGACACCCAGCTGCTCTGCCAGCTCGCCCTGCGACCAGCCATTGGACTCGCGTAACTCGCGCACGCGACTATTCATTCAAAACGACGCGCGTTGATGACTTTGCTGATGCCGTAGATGGCGCACAGCAGCGGGAACACCCACAGCATCGCCGCGCTTGCCGGGATGTCGATCAGCTGCGCAGCCTGCAGGAACCCGGCGGTCATATACGCACCACTGACCAGGCCGGCAGCGATGGCGATCGCTTCCAGCTCGATACGCCGTTGCATTTCATCCGAATCACGCACAAAACGTGCCACCGCACGAATGACCAGCACGACCAGCACTGCCGGTAGCAATGCGATCAGTACCCGCGCCCAGTCCGGATTGACATGCGTAAGCAGATAGCGCCAGAACAGCATCACCACCACGTATGAGCGCCCGGCAGTCACTGCAATCGCCACCAGCGAAGCCTGGTGCCGACATTCCATTTGCACTTGCTGCCGCTGCATCTCGCCGATCCTGTCAAGTACGCTTGACAGGCACGATGCGCTCGTTGGACCTGCCTGTCAAGCACCCTTTACATGCGAGATGACCAGGTCAACCGCACCCTGGCGACTGTGCGGCCGCGTTTGTGGCTCACCGCTGCAGTGCGACACGCAACCTGCGTTAGGCTGCATGCCCAACCTTCAGCGGGAGCGATGATGCGGTTTACTGTTTTATTGGCAGCAGCACTGGGCTGCATGGCGAGCTCTGCAATGGCGCAAGGCAAGGGCCCGCGCACGATCCAGCTGGATCTGGCCACGGCCGGCGCGCCGGTGGACCGCTTCTATGATCTGTCGGTCGGCTCGGACTTTCCCGGCACCTTGATCCGCCCCGACACCCAGGCGCATCTGGTGCCGGCGGTGCAGGAGCTGGGGTTTCGCTACATCCGCTTCCATGACGTCTTCCACGACGCGCTCGGCACGGTGAAGGAGGTCGATGGCAAGCTCGTCTACGACTGGACCAAGCTGGACCAGCTCTACGATGCGCTGCTGGCCAAGCGCATCCGCCCGTTCGTCGAACTGGGCTTCACCCCGAATGCGATGAAGACCTCCGAACAAACCTTGTTCTACTGGAAGGGCAACACCTCGCACCCGGATCCGGCCAAGTGGACGCAGCTGATCAACGCCTTCATCCAGCATATCCGTGCGCGCTACGGTGCCGAGGAAGTGCGGCAGTGGTATTTCGAAGTGTGGAACGAGCCCAACCTGAAGGATTTCTGGGAGAACGCCGACCAGCAGGCCTACTTCGACCTGTACGCGAACACCGCGCGCACCATCAAGGCGATCGATCCGCAGCTACGCGTCGGCGGCCCGTCCACCGCCGGTGCGGACTGGGTGCCGGAGCTGCTGGCCTTCGTGGCGAAGAACAAGCTGCCGATCGATTTCGTCACCACGCATACCTATGGCGTGGACGGCGGCTTTCTGGATGAAGACGGCAAGCAGGACGTCAAACTGTCTGCGTCCCCGGATGCCATCGTTGGCGACGTGCGCCGCGTCCACGCACAGATCAAGGCATCGCCGTATCCGCAGCTGCCGCTGTACTTCACCGAGTGGAGCGCCAGTTACACCCCACGCGATTACGTCCACGACAGCTATATCAGCGCGCCCTACATCCTGACCAAGCTCAAGCAGGTGCAGGGCATGGTGCAAGGCATGAGCTACTGGACCTACACCGATCTGTTCGAAGAACCCGGTCCGCCGCCCACGCCGTTCCATGGGGGTTTCGGCCTGATGAATCGCGAAGGCATCCGCAAGCCGGCCTGGTTTGCCTACAAATACTTGAATGCGCTCAAGGGCCGCGAGATTCCGCTCGCCGATGCGCATGCGCTGGCCGCACTGGACGGCAAGCGTCTGGCTGCGCTGGTATGGGATTGGCAGCAGCCGGTGCAGGCAGTGAGCAATACGCCGTTCTATACCAGGCAGGTGCCGGCCACCGACAGCGCGCCGCTGCAGCTGCGCATGACCCAGGTGCCCGCCGGCAACTACACCTTGCAGGTGCGCAAGACCGGCTACCGGCGCAACGACCCGCTGTCGCTGTACATCGACATGGGCCTGCCCAAGGCATTGAACGCAAAACAGCTGACCCAGCTGCAGCAGGCCACGCGCGATACGCCCGAGCAGGACAAACGCGTGCGGGTGGGCGCCGATGGCGTGGTGGAGGTCAGCGTGCCGATGCGCAGCAACGATGTGGTGCTGGTGACGCTGGAACCGACGGCACGCTGAGCGAGGCGACCGCCGTCGTCACGCCGTGGGTTGGCGGCGTGGGCGTCATCGCCGCTCACACCGCGTCGCGCGCAGTCGTCATGTGGTGTGGCGGCACCTTCGGAACCGGGATGTCTGCCGGGGTGGCTTGACGCTTCCGCATACAGGCCACCGGCCTGACGGCCGCGCAGGCATCTCGTCGGCCAGCCCGCGTGGGACAGCAGGCCGCGGCGACAGGCGCACCCGCGCCCGCGCATTCCCGCACGGCGGCCTACTTGAGGTAGGTCTTGAGGATGGCCGCGATATCGTCCACGGCCAGCTCGCGGTCGGCCAGCGCCTGCGGCGTGGCCACGTGGTGTTTCAGGTGCTCGCTGAGCAATTCCACCATCAAGCCCTGCGCCGCCCCGCGGAAGGCGGCCACCTGGGTCAGCAACGCCGTGCACTCCACGTCCTGGGCCAGGGCCTTTTCCAGTCCTTCCACCTGCCCGCGGATCCTGCGCACGCGCGCGAGCAGTTTGGATTTGTCCTGATTGAGATGTGCCATCGATGTATACCCCCCAGGGGTATTTAGGATACCCTGTGGGGGTACCTTAGCCAGAGCCATCGCCCATGTCGACCATGCCCGTCGCGCCGCATTGCCCGCAGTCGCATACCTTTGCCAGCGCCAACCCGCTGGCCGAGCGCAGTACCCGCAAGGCGGTGCTGCTGACCGTGATCATGATGGTGGTGGAGATCGTGGGCGGCTGGACCCTCAACTCCATGGCCCTGCTTGCCGATGGCTGGCACATGAGCTCGCACGCGCTGGCGCTGGGCCTGGCCTTGTTCGCCTACCGCTTCGCGCGCCGCCATGCCACCGATGCGCGCTTCACCTTCGGCACCTGGAAGGTGGAAGTGCTGGGCGGCTACACCAGCGCGCTGCTGTTGTTGGGCGTGGCCGGGCTGATGGCGTTCCAGTCGGTGGAACGGCTGTTCTCGCCGCGGCCCATCCAGTATCAGGAAGCCACCGTCATCGCGGTGATCGGCCTGCTGGTGAACCTGATGTGCGCCTGGTGGCTGCGCGATTCGCATGGGCATGGCCACGCGCACGGCCATCAACACGGGCATGGGCATGGCAGTCATGGCCATTCGCACCCGCACGACCATCATGGTCATGGTCATCGCCACGACGCGCACAGCGACCTCAATCTGCGTGCCGCGCATCTGCACGTGGTGGCCGATGCCGCAACGTCGGTGCTTGCGATTGTGGCGCTGGTGGCCGGCATGCACTGGGGCGTGACCTGGCTGGATCCCATCATGGGCATCGTTGGCGCGGTGCTGGTCACCGTCTGGGCCTGGGGGCTGCTGCGCAGCACCGGCCGCGTGCTGCTGGATGCGGAAATGGACGCGCCGGTGGTGGCCGAGGTGAAGCAGGTCATCGCCGAGCTTGGGCATGCCATCGACATCGCCGACCTGCATGTCTGGCGCGTCGGCAGCGATCGCTACGCATGCGTGCTCTGCCTGGTGACTGCGGCGCAGATCGATGCGGAACTGGTGCGCAACGCATTGCAGATCCACGAGGAACTGGTGCATGTCACCGTCGAGCTACGGCGCCCACCGACGCTACGCGCGGCGGCCTAGCTGTACGGCGCCTGCTCCATTGCGCGTTGGTTTTGCCGCGCAACTTCAGTGGATCGCTGACACGGCGCCCATCACGGCGCCGCCGGCCCGATCTTGCGCAGGCTCAGCAGCAGTCGCCGCACCCCAAGCACGACACCGGTGAGCGAGAATGCCAAGCCCAATAGCAGCGGCACGATCTGCACACCGCGTCTGATCAGCGGATGCGACTGCAGCAGCGGAAAGTTGGTGGTATGGATGGCCAGATACAGCCAGGCATAGGTGCGGCGGCTGGCATCGAGCGCCAACAACGGTGCACCGCTGGCGGCGTCGAAATACAGCGCGCTGCGCGCAGGCGATGCCACCGTCAGCCGCACCGCATCGGCCGCAATCGCGTCGGCCTGGCGATACAAGGCCTCGCCACTGCCCGGTGCGGCCGGCACCGGGTCCAGCGCCCATGCGCGCGCAGCCGCTTGCCGGATCGTCGCAGGCGACAGCCGGGTGCCGGTGATGCGACCGGACACCCCCTCGCTCACTGCGGTGCCTGCAGGCCCGCGTGCCACGGCAACGGGGCGGCCGCCGACCGCGGTGAAGTCGATCTGTGTGGCGCCCGACAGGCAGCGCAGCGCATCGACATCAATGCCGGCAAAGGCAACCGCTAACGGCGCCCCGGAATAACGCGCAACCTGGGCCGGCTCGGGAATGCCCCTGGAAAACAGCCTGCCGTGATCCATCGACAGCCAGCCGCTGAAGATCCAGCCCAGCACGAACACCGCGGCAACCAGGCCCAGCCCGTGGTGCCAGCGCAGCCAGCCGCGGAAACCGGACCACGCCGGCTTGGGGCTGCGCATGCGTTGCCGGGTGCGGTAGACCCCGAGCAGCGTGCCGGCGCTGGCACTGCACAGCGCCGCCAACGCCAGCCACCACACGGTACGGTCCCACGCGGTGAAACTGCGCCGGAGCTGGGTGAAATACAGCCAGTGCGGAATCGAGCCGACCCAGTTCCACGCGCGCTCGTTCGCGCGCGTGCGCTGCACCACTTCACCGGTGCGCGCCGACACGTACAGCACCGTGCCCAGGTCGTCTTCCAGCGCCGCACGGTACAACGGCCGCCACGGATCGAACTTCTGATGCACCACCCATTGGTCGTAGTCCAGCGGGCCATCCAGTCGCTGCACGCCGGCATGGCCGAAACCGGCGGCGATCGCGCCGGCCGCCTTGGCGCTGAGCATACCGCGCACGCGACCATCGATGCCATCGACCGTGGTCGTGGTGGTCGCGTTACCGACCACATACCCGGGGCGTCCGCCGAGGGACACCAGCCGC
This sequence comes from Xanthomonas campestris pv. badrii, assembly GCF_012848175.1. NCBI lineage: Bacteria > Pseudomonadati > Pseudomonadota > Gammaproteobacteria > Lysobacterales > Lysobacteraceae > Xanthomonas > Xanthomonas campestris. Next base: position 4,067,787 of record NZ_CP051651.1, read on the forward strand.
AGCGTGGTGGCGTTGCGTACCTGGCGCAAGGCCTGCGCAGGCGCAATCGCCAGCCTGCCCAGATCGATCGGTTCGGCCGCGCTCCAGCGCTGTTGCGGGCTCAACGCCGGGAACGGCACGAACACCAGCACCAGCCCGCTGGCAAACCACACCGCAAACATCAGGCAGAACGCCACACCGGTCCAGCGATGCAACCAGGCGACCCAGAACATCTTCGGCCTGGGCCGTGCCACCCGGTTAGAAGCGTGCATGCAGGCTCAGCTCCACTGTCCGCGGCAGGCCCAGAATGACCTGCCCGGGATAGAACACGTCTGCCCACTGCACGTAGTTGGTGTTGAACAGATTGTCCGCGTGCAGCGACAGCGAGACCTCCGAACTCACATCGTAGGTGGCGTACGCACTGGTCAAGGTGTACGACTCCAGGCGCAGCGTGTTGGCGAGGTTTCCATAGCGCGTTCCGACATGGCGCACCGAGGCACCCAATTCCAACGGCAAACCGGCAACGTTTCTCACGCTGGTCCAGGCATTGAACACCGACTTGGGGACATTGGTCGGGCGGTTGCCCGAGGCATCCAGGCCGCTGTTGCTGTCGATGAACTGCGCGTACTCGGCATCGACGTAGGCGTAATTGGCATTGGCACTCCACTGCGATGTGAGCTGCGCATCGATGCTGAGTTCGAACCCGCGCGAGGTCTGCCGGCCGATGTTGCTGAGCGCATCCTGCGCCGTCAGCGCCAGGATGTTGTTGCGCTTGATGTCGTACACCGCCAGCGTACCGCTCAGGCGTTGATCGGCCATGGCCGCCTTGATGCCTACTTCCGCCTGCCGCGATTTGCTCAATGCAAAATCCTGTCCCGCATTGACGATGAAGATATTGGAGCCAGCCGGATCGGTGGCGGTGGTGTAGGACGCATAAGGGGTGATGGCCGGGGTGAGCGCATAGACCAGACCAACGCGGCCATTGGCCGGGCGGTAGGTGCGCGAGAAACTCGATGCTGGCTGAAACTCGCCATCCGGGCCGAAATTCTTGCGGTCCAGATCCAGGTATTCGTAGCGCCCGCCGAGCACCAGCTTGGCCTTGTCGGTGACGTCCAATGCGTCTTCGAAGAACAGCGCGGCATTGGTCCAGGTGGTGGGGCTGCGCCGCCGCACCCGCTCGCCGAACGTGCCGGTTGGGTCCCGCGTGTCCAACGCCACGCTATCGCCATCGGGGAAACCGCGGTTCCTGACGAAATCCAGGCGGCTGTAATCCAGGCCCACCACCAGGCGATTGTTCAAACCTGCAATGCGGTGGTCGAAGGTCGCGCTGGTCTGATTCCCCCATAGCGCCTGATCGTGATACACGAAGAAGCGATCGCGGTCGATCAGGTTCGTCTGCGCGTTGTAGCTGTAACTCTCCGAGTTCAGCCAACGCCGATCGGCATGAAAGTAGTAGGCCATGTTCTGCAAGGTGACGGCGTCGGAGACCTTCCACTTCAGATACGCCTGCGGCCACACCTGACGCGAGTCGATGCTGGCATCGGCCACGTTGTAGTTGTTGCGGCGGGTGGCGCCATCGACGACCTCGCCGTTGGGCGCGCGCAGGATGCCGTTGATGGGGTTGCGCGCCACATCGGCCGGCACCAGCGGTGTGCCGAAGTAGGTCGACGGCTGGTCCTTTGCGTAATCCAGCGAAAATTGCGCACTGATGTCTTCGCGCGGATGCCAGAGCAGCGACACGGTGGCATTGAGCGCGCTGGAATCGGCGCCGTGCACATAGCCATCGGAAGACACCCGGCTGATGTCGGCGCGGTACGCCCAGTCGTCGTTGATGCCGCCACCGGCACCGACGCCGAACACCCGGCCGCCGTAGCTGGACGCGCCCAGCAGCGCTTCGTATTGCGCGGGCCCGAAGGTCGGCGCCTTGTTGGTCACGTTGACCGCGCCGCCCACCGCCCCCTGGCCGTAGATCACCGACGCCGGGCCTTTCAACACTTCGACCGATTGCAGGTTGAAGGTGTTCTGCGGCCGGTTGGTCATGTTCGACGGCCCCAGATACAGGCCGTTGTGCAAGATGGTGATCTGCCCGTCGGTGAAGCCGCGCATCGAGAACGTCGCCGGATTTCCCGGCGAGCCGCCGGTGTTGATGCCCGGCAGGCTCTCGGCGGCCTTTTCCACGCTGCGCAGGCCGCGCGCGTCGATCGCAGCCGCGTTGATCGCATCCAGCGTCCCCGGGGTCTCACGTGCAGACAGATTGAGCCGGCTGCCGGTTGGGGTGAACTGCTCCAGCGAACGCAGGCGCCCGCTCACCACCACCTGGTCCAGCGTGGTCGCCTGCGTGGCTTGCGTTGTCTCTGCCTGCTGCGCGCGTGCGGTACCGATACAGCCCAGTGCAGCGGCGATTGACAAGGACAGCAGCGTGGCTTGCGTGCACGTCATGCGCATTCTCCAGATAGGCAGGTGGGGAGGGCCGGCGCGCGCGTCTCAGCGTTGCCGCGCAACGCCGAAACGCTGCGAGAGGTAGGCGCGGATGGCGGCCTCGTCGTCGATCACGCGGTAGTGCCCAACCGGTTTGCTGGCGGCCGCCGCGGCATCGGCGGCGGCCAGCACCAGCACCGGCAGCGACTGGTGCTGCTCGCCCAGCAGATCGACCAGCACCTGCCTGGGCCGCGGGAACGCCAGCCGCCGGATCTCCAGCCCATCGGCAATGGCCGGGGCGAGGCTGAGCAAGCCTTCGATGGCAATGCAGTCACCGCAGTAGAAGGGGCCATCGCCATCGACCGTAAATGCGGCCTCGGCCAGGAATAAGGTGTCGCACATCAACGGGTTACTCACCGATCGCTCTCCAGGGGAAGGTGCAAACCGGCCAATGGCTCAGTTCGCATGACAAAGACCATGTGCCCATGTTGCGCAGCAGCAGGCGATGGGTGAAAGTGGCGTAAACGCCATCTATCGGTCATTTCATGCCAACTTCCAGACGCCGCGCACGTCGCGATGGGTTACCGCCACTGGTGGTGGTGGTGGCGTACGACCAGCTGGGCTTGTTCGAATTCGGCATCACCACCGAAATCTTCGGATTGCCGCGCCCGGAAGTGGGCCCGGGCTGGTACCGGTTCGCCATTGCAGCGGCCGAGCCCGGCCCGCTGCGCGCGCTGGGTGGGCTTCGCCTGGAGGTGGACGGCGGACTGGATCTTCTCGACGCTGCACACACCATCATCGTTCCCAGCTGGAGGGATACCAGTACGCCGGCACCGGGTGCGCTGATCAAGGCGTTGCAACGTGCGCACAAGCGAAAGACACGGATCGTGTCGATCTGCGCCGGCGCCTTCGTGCTGGCCCAGGCCGGTCTGTTGCACGGACGCAGGGCCACCACGCACTGGCGCAACGCCGAGATGCTGGCCAACCATTACCCGCAGATCACCGTCGAGCCAGGCGTGCTCTACGTCGATGAGGGCGACATCCTGACCTCGGCCGGCAGTGCCGCCGGCATCGATCTATGCCTGCATATCGTGCGCGCCGACTTCGGCCCGGCGGTGGCCAACCAGGTCGCCAAACGGCTGGTGATGCCGGTACACCGCGACGGCGGGCAGGCCCAGTTCATCGACCGGCCGGTGCCGCCGATCCACGAAAGCGCCCGGCTTGGGCCGCTGCTGGACCGCATCGCGCAGGATCTCACCGCCAATCACAGCGTCGATGCCCTGGCCGACGCCGCCGGCATGAGCCGCAGGACCTTCCTGAGGCGGTTTCAGGCCACCACCGGCATGTCGCCGGGCAAGTGGATCGTCAACGAGCGCCTCAACCGGGCGCGCGAGATGCTGGAAACCTCCGGCGCCGACATCGAGCAGATCGCAACGCGCTGCGGCTTCGGGTCGACCGAAACGCTACGGCATCACTTCCGACGTGCGCTTGCGTTATCGCCAACGCAATACCGGCGTGTATTCGCCGGGCATCGCGGCGCCGGCGAGGCGCCCTGAGCGCATGCAATCATCGAGCGCAGCAAGGAGCGGCCACCGCGCGCGCGCAGCGTCTCACACCTTGGGTGGCGCGGAGCTGACGTATTTTTCGCGACGGATCTGCGCATTGGGCAGGCCGGCGGCCTTCAATGCCTCGGCACAGGTGTCCACCATGTCCGGGTTGCCGCACAGGTAGGCGATATCGCCATCGGCCGCCGGCGCGAACTCGGCCAGATGCTGTTGCACATAGCCGTGGCGCACATCGGCATGCGGCTGGGCAGGCAACTCGCGCGAGAAGCACGGCACATAGCGGAACTGTGGGTGCGCATCGGCGAACGCCCGGAAATCCTCGCCGTACAGCAGCTCGGCCGGGGTACGCGTGCCCTGCAGCAACACCACCTGCACACCGCGGGTGGCGATTGCCTCGGCCAGCAACGGCAGCATCGAGCGGTACGGGGTGACGCCGGTTCCGGTGGCGATCAGCAGGTAGCGCCGGTTCTGGTCGCCTGCCTGCAGGCAGAAGCGGCCATACGGGCCACTGGCCTGTAGCGGGTCGCCGATCTGCAGGCCTTCGAACAGCGCCGTGGCCGAGCCGCCGGGCACGAAGCTCACCGCGATGTCCACCGCCTCGCCCGGTCCCAGCGCGTGGTCGTGGATGGTCGCCAGCGAATAGCTGCGCTTGGTTGGCGTGCCATCGGCAGCGGCGAAATGGATCTGGATGAACTGCCCGGGCTGGAAATCCAGCGGCTGTCCGTCATCACGCACGAACTGGCAGTGGGCCACGGTGGGCGCAAGCATGCGCCGGTCGACAAGCTTGAGGGGGAATTGAACGGGCACGAACGTATTTGGGACAGTCTGTGATCGGGGCAAGCCCCCACGGGCTTCTATAATAACGGGCTGCAACTCGCTGCGCCGTGACCCTGGCGCGAAGGATCCTGCTTGAATTCCCCATCTCCCGGTACGCCCGCCCTGCGCGTGTGCGACCTGCGCAAGACCTACGACAACGGCACCCAGGCGCTCAAGGGCGTGTCGCTGGACGTGGTGCCCGGCGACTTCTTCGCCCTGCTCGGCCCCAACGGTGCCGGCAAATCGACCCTGATCGGCATCATCAGCTCGCTGGTGAACCTGTCCGGCGGGCAGGTGGAAGTGTTCGGCACCGACCTGGTCTCCCATCGCAGCGAGACGATGCGCCTGATCGGCCTGGTGCCGCAGGAAATCAACTTCAACCTGTTCGAAAAACCCTTCGACATCCTGGTCAATTACGCCGGTTTCTACGGCATGCCGCGCAGCCAGGCGCAGGCCCTGGCCGAAGTGGAACTGCGCCGCGCGCATCTGTGGGAAAAGGCCCAGGTGATGAGCCGCACGCTGTCCGGCGGCATGAAGCGTCGGCTGATGATCGCCCGCGCCATGATGACCCAGCCGCGCCTGCTGATCCTGGACGAACCCACCGCCGGTGTGGATATCGAGATCCGCCGCGACATGTGGCGCGTGCTCAAGGACATCAACGCTGCCGGCACCACAATTATCTTGACCACCCATTACCTGGAAGAAGCCGAGCACCTGTGCCGCAACCTGGCCATCATCAACCACGGCCAGATCGTCACCCAGGGGCCGATGCGCGAGCTGCTGGCCAAGCTCGACGTGGAAGGCTTCCTGTTCGACATCGACGGTGAACTGCCCGCCCAGCTGCCGGCGATCGAAGGCACCACGCTCACCGCCATCGACGGCCACACGCTGGATCTGGACATGCCGCGCGCGATGGACCTCAACCGCGTGTTCGCCGCGCTGGGCGATGCCGGCATCCGGGTGCGCTCGATGCGCACCAAGAGCAACCGGCTGGAAGAATTGTTCGTTCGCCTGACCGGGCCCGGCGAGAGTCCTGCCGCCCCGGCCCCTGCTGCAGCGGCGCCCGCGCGCCCGGCAGGTCACCCATGAGTCCCTCGGAGCCGTCGATGTCCGCCACGTCCGCAACACCCCGCCAGCGCAACTGGATCGCGCTGGGCACCATCGTGCGCCGCGAAGTGCAGCGCATCCTGCGCATCTGGGGCCAGACCCTGGTGCCGCCGGCCATCACCATGACGCTGTACTTTTTGATCTTCGGCGGGCTGATCGGCTCGCGCGTGGGCGACATGGGTGGCTACAGCTACATGCAGTTCATCGTGCCGGGCCTGGTGATGATGAGCGTGATCCAGAACAGCTACGGCAACATCTCCTCCAGCTTCTTCGGCGCCAAGTTCGGCCGCCATGTGGAAGAGCTGCTGGTCAGCCCGATGCCCAACTGGGTGATCCTGTGGGGCTATGTGTCCGGCGCGGTGCTGCGCGGCGTGATGGTGGGCGCGATCGTGCTGATCATCGCGATGTTCTTCACCCCGGTGCGCATCCCGCATCCGATCGTCACGCTGACCACGGTGCTGCTGGGCGCGACCATCTTCTCGCTGGCCGGCTTCGTCAACGCGGTGTACGCCAAGAAGTTCGACGACGTGGCGATCGTGCCCACCTTCATCCTGACCCCGCTGACCTACCTGGGCGGCGTGTTCTATTCGGTCAAATTGCTGCCCGGCTGGGCCGAGGCGGCTACCCATGCCAACCCGATCTTCTACATGGTCAACGCCTTCCGCTACGGCCTGCTCGGCAGCTCCGACGTGCCGATCTGGGTGGCCTACGCACTGATGCTGGGCTTTGTCGCGGTGCTCAGCGCGCTGGCGCTGTGGCTGCTGCGGCGTGGCGTGGGGTTGCGGGGTTGATGGCCATGCGCATCCTCATCCTGGGCGCCGGCGGCACCGGCGGTTATTTCGGCGGGCGGCTGGCGCAGGCCGGTGTGGACGTCACCTTCCTGGTACGCGATGCACGCGCGGCGCAGTTGCAGGCAGAGGGCTTGCGCATCCGCAGCCCGCTGGGCGATGCACAGATGCCGGTGGCGCAGGTGACCGCGCAAGACTTGCCGGCGCTGGTGGCGCAACAGCCATTCGACCTGGTGATGCTCAGCTGCAAGGCCTACGACCTGGACAGCGCCATCGAGGCGATTGCGCCGGCGGTGGGCGAGCACACCACGGTACTGCCGATCCTCAACGGGCTGCGCCATTACGCGGCCCTGGACGCACGCTTCGGCGCCGCACGCGTGCTGGGCGGGCTGTGCTTCATCAGTGCGACCAAGGGTGAACACGGCGAGATCGTGCACCTGGGCAAGCCGGCGGCGATCACCTTCGGCGAGCGCGATGGCAGTGCGGCGTCTGCGCGGGTGCAGGCCTTCGCCGCCGCCTGCACGCAGGCTGGCATCGACCACGTGGCCAGTCCCCAGATCGCGCAGGAGCAGTGGAACAAGTACAGCTTCCTCACCGCGCTGGCCGCGGCCACCTGCCTGATGCGCGCACCGGTCGGGGCAATCGTGGCCACCGATGACGGCCGCGCCCTGATCAACGGCCTGTACAACGAATGCCTGTGGGCGGCCGATGCGGCCGGCCAGCCGATCCCCGAACCCGCGCGTGCAAAAGCATTGCAGACGCTGTTGCAGGTGGATTCGCCGCTCAAGGCCTCGATGCTGCGCGACCTGGAAGTCGGCCAGGACGTGGAAGCGGCGCAAATCGTCGGCGACATGCTGGCGCGCGTGCGCGAGACCGGGCGCAACGCGCCACTGCTGATGGCCGCCAACGTGCATCTGCAGGCGTATCAGGTGTTGCGGCATCGTTAGGCGGCTGTGCGTGCGCATCGCCCCCATCCGCCCTTCGGGCACCTTCCCCCGCAAGCGGGAGAAGGACGTGGTCGCTACCGCCGCAAGACTGGCCGAACGGCCTGCCGCTTGGACCGGCAGATCCCTTCCCCCGCAAGCGGGAGAAGGTGGTGCGAAGCACCGGATGAGGGCGCGCTTGCTTGGCGTCGCCCGCGCACCGCCACAGCAACCTGCTGGCCACTCCGCCACTTGCTCCCCGCAGATCCCTTCTCCCGCATGCGGGAGAAGGTGGCGCGAAGCGCCGGATGAGGGCGCGCTTGCTTGGCGTCGCCTGCGCACCGCCACAGCCCCCCGGCCACTCCGCCGCTTGCTAACCGCAGACTTCTTCTCCCGCAAGCGGGAGAAGGTGGCGCAACGCGCCGGATGAGGGCCCGCACGCTCGCCGTCGCCTTCACGCCGCCACATCCACCGTCTTGCCATTCCACCACCCAGCTCCGGTAGATCCTTCTCCCGCATGCGGGAGCCGATAGACCCCTTCTCCCGCAAGCGGGAGAAGGTGGCGCAACGCGCCGGATGAGGGCGTGTTTGCTTGGTATAGCCTTCGCACCGCCGCGACGCCACGCACACGATGCTCTGCATCCCTCCATCGCCGTCATCATCATGAAGCTGCTCAGCCACCTGTTCCGCGCCGGTCATTTCGTGATCCTGGCGTTCTTCGCACTGTGCGCGGCGGGTTTGGTGACGATGGCCGGACTGGAGCTGTGGCATGGCTTCACTCCCGGCGGCGGCATGGTGGTCCGCGACCGCTTCAATGTGGTGCTGGAGGCCATCGGCCTGCTCACCGTGGCGCTGGTGACGCTGGAGCTGGGCCAGACCATCTTCGAAGAAGAGATCCTGCGCGACGTCAAGGTCAGCGGACCCACCCGTGTGCGCCGTTATCTGTCGCGCTTTTTCGTGGTGATCGTGATCGCGCTGGCGATCGAAACGCTGGTGTCGATCTTCGAGCTGATGCACGACGACCCGGCCAAGCTGCCATACGCCGCCGCGGTAGGGATGTGTGCGGCGCTGCTGCTGATCGCCTGGGGCGTGTTCGTCAAGCTCAATCGCAGCGCCGAAGAACTCGAACCCGAGTCGATGGAAGAAACCAAACGCGAAGACCGCGAGGTGCAGGAGTAGGACATTCAGGACTCAGCTGCGCAGGCGGTGCGCGCATTGCCAGGCGAGACCCTCGACAAACCCGTGCGCCAGGGTCGACGCATGTACGCGATCACGCACCCCTGTCGCGTGCAGCGAACTGCCTGCATCCAGATTCTCTGCCGTGGCCCCGGCGACGCCGTAAGAGGCTGAATACGCCCAATTCGGGTGCTAGAGTCCGCTTGTTCAGGCTGTCATCACTTGAACATAACGACTCCTCCATCGACCTATTCCCGCTTGGATATCCCCGGCGGGGATTTTCCTTAAAGCCCTCCATGCCTTCTCATTCTCTTCGTTGTGCTTCATCGGCACTGTTGCTGGCGGCCGCTGTGTTTGCCAACCAGGCCTGCGCCCAAGCAGTCGGCACCCCAGACGGTTTCGCCGCCGGCGTCACAGGTGGCGGCAATGCCCCCGCTGTCAGACCCACCTCTCTGTTGGAACTGCAGCAAGCGCTCTGCAGCAGCTTCGCGGGCAACCAGTGCACCGACACCACCGCGCGCGTGATCGTGCTGGACAGAACCTTCGACTTCACCGGCTCGCAGATCAGCGATGGGTCCCCCACCACGACCACGACCGGGTGCGTGGCCACCACGTGCAGCACCGGCACTAGCCAGCTGGGCTTGAATATCGCCAACTATTGCGCGGGCCGCACGGCTGCGCAGGTCAGTTTCGACAATGCCGGACGCACGCCGCTGCAGATCGGCTCCAACAAGACCCTGATCGGTCTGGGCAGCGATGGCGCCATCACCGGGCGCGGGTTACGCGTGGGTGGCGGCAACAGCAACGTCATCATCCAGAACATCACGATTTCCGACATCAATCCAAGCGTGGTCTGGGGCGGCGATGCGCTCGCGATCGACGACGCGGACGGGGTCTGGGTGGACCACAACCGCTTTGCCCGAATCGGCCGGCAAATGGTGGTGACCGGCTTCGGCAGCGCCTCGCACGTGACCCTGTCCAATAACGAATTCGATGGCCGCACCAGCACTTCCTCCACTTGCGACGATCGACATTACTGGTTGTGGCTGTTCCTGGGCGCGCACGACACCATCACCGTCGCACGCAATTATGTGCATTACACCTCCGGTCGTGGACCGCATGCCGGCGGCTTGAACAATGCATCGGTGCTGGCGCATATGGTCAACAATTATTTCGAAGACCTTTCCAAGGAGGGCGCCGCGATGCCGTTGACCTCGACGGCGCTGTTGCTGCTGGAAGGCAATTACTTCAACAAGGTGAGCCTGCCGGTCTATAACTATCCACACAGTCCAGGCCCCGGCTATACGTTTGCACCCTTCGCCGGCATGAGCGATCCGCGTAACGATCTATGCATGCAGTACCTCGGTCGAGAATGCGTGGCCAATGACCAGATCGCCAGTGGCAGCAAGACCCGGCCGCTGGACGAACAAGCCCTGGCAGGGTTCGGCCCGGTCAGCGCATCGCTGGTGATACCTGCGTCGGCTTCCAGCACCGCGACCACCGTGCGCGCGAACGCGGGGGTAGGCAAGATCAACTAAGAGCGGCTAACAGAACGTAGCGAGCAGTCGTCAGGTGGGTGTGGGCGGCGCGCAGGAACCGGAGTGTACGAGTGGTACATGCCGATTCCGAGCACCGACCGCGCCCGCCTGACGGCTGCGCAGTAGTTTTGTTAGCCGCTCTAAACCGTTGGTGTCCGGCGGAGTGTGCACGCCGCCGTCGGCGGGGGACCGGCCCGAGTACAGCGGGCGTCTACGAAACGAAGATGGCCTGCCTGGCCAACGTCAGCCATTGCTCACCGTTGCGGGCGACACCTGCGCGCGCCCATGTCATGACCAACCGGCAGCACAGGTCTCGGCGGCAACGCCGGCACCTGCATGCACGCGGTATCAGACCGATGGCATGCAGATGTGGCTGGCGCGGACTGCGCGGCGACGTGCAGCGGCAGCCGTCACCCCTGCGCGGGCAACGCCGGCACCGAGGTCGGCTTGCCATCGGCATCCAGCGCGATCATCACGAACTGGCCGCGCGTGCACAGCTCGCGCGCGCCGCTGAGCAGGTCTTCGGCGATCAGCTCCACTTCCACCTTGATCGAGCTGCGGCCCACCGACACCACGCGCGCGATGGTTTCCACCATCTGGCCCTGGCGGATCGGCAGCTTGAAATCCACCTGGTCCGAACGCGCGGTCACCACCGTGCGGCGCGCATAGCGCGAGGCGGCCAGGAACGCGGCCTTGTCCATCCACGCCAGCGCCTGCCCACCGAACAGGGTGCCCAGGTGATTGGTGTGGTTGGGAAAGACGATCTCGGCCATGCGGGCTTCGGTCGGTGCAACGGGGATGGAGTCGGTCATGAGGGCGGCACCGGAAGAAGGAAGGAAAGCCGGCCGATCAGCTGCGCAGCGCCGGCAGGAAACTCAGGTACATGTGATAACGCGCAGGTCGCTGCGGATCGACGAACACGCGCAGCGATTGCCCATCGCGCAGGAACGGCTGCGGATCGGTCCACAGGTTGTCGCTGCGATACTCCATCAAGATGTTGTGCGTGCGGTCGTGGCGATGGGCCAGGATACGGAACGGGTGCACGCCATTCACCTCTACGGACGCATTGCGTTCAACGCAGACGAAGCTCGCTTCTACCACCGTGCCATGCTGGCGCAACCACGAAGCACGCTGCGCATGCCATACGCGATAGCCGAGGATGCCGCCTCCCACGCCCCCAAACGCCACCCCCAGCAACACCAGGATCCAGCGCGCCTGATCCGGCAGCAGCGCCGCGCCCAGCAGCATGCCCAGCCCGGCGATCAGGAAGCTCCAGGCCACCACCGAGACGACCGGGTTCATCGCGGACCGCGGCGTCTTGCGCGGGCGGCCGCTGTAGTCACAGCCCGCTGCGGACCGCCGCTTCGACCTGCGCCGGCGACTGGAAGCCCGGCAGACGCGTCACTTCGGCGCCATCCTTGAACAACGCCAGGGTCGGCGTCTGCCGCAGGCCCAGCTCGCGGAAAAAGTCTTCGCCCACCACTTCCAGCTTCACCTTGAGAAGTGCGACGCCCGTGGCGTCCTCGCTCGCGGCGAACTTGTTTAGCGACATTTCGAGCATCTTGCAGCCCGGGCAATTGTCCTTGTAGAAATCCACCAGCACGCGCGGATGCGCAGCCAGGGTCTGGGTGTAGTGCTCAGGCGACGTGACGGTAATGGTCTGCATTGGGATCGTTCTTGCATTGGGCCAGGACTGTCTCGGTCCAGGCGGCGATGGCCTGCGCGTCGCGCTGGCCGTGGGGCATCTGTTCGATGGTCAAACGGGGAAACGGGCTGTCGAAGAAGCGCGCCATACGGTGCACCGCACCGCAGAAATACTCTTCGCCCCACTGGGTTTCCCCGGTGCCGAACACGGCAACACGCGGCGGCTTGCCCAGCGTCTCGACCAGCTCGACGATGAAACGCTTCATCTCCGCCGGCGTACGCCCGCCGTTGTCGGTCCAGCTACCGAGCAGCACCAGTTCGTACTGCCCGGGCGCATGCGGCACCTGTTCCAACCGCTGCATGTCGGTCTCCACCCAGGTCACCACATGCCCGGCCGCCTCGCAGTGCAGCGCGACACTGCGCGCCACATCGCGGGTGTTGCCGCTCAACGATGCCAGGGCGAGCAGGATGTTCATTTGGCAGGGAGTGGAGATTAGGGATTAGGGATTCGCAAAGGCGGCAACTGGTAGGTCATTGAAAGTCGTCAATCGATTTGTCTTAGCGCGGTGCTGCTGTGACGAATCCCACATCTCGAATGCCTAATCCCGCCGCTTCAACGAATCCCCAATCCCGACTCCCGAATCCCGGCTCCTCACAGATCGTCGAAGCCGTTATCCGAATTGGTCTTCTTGTACGAGGCGTTACGCATCTCGAAGAAGTCGGTCTTGGTCTCGGTGAAGTTGTCGGCGTAGGCCTTGATCCACGGCATCACGTTGTCGTTGGCGCCTTCGTACAGCTTCTCGATGCCGAGCATACCGGCCATCTTGTTGGCGCGGTACTTCACGTAGCGGATCATCTCGTCCACGTCGATGCCGTCGATGCCGTCCAGCACTTCGGCGGTCCACTGGGTTTCCAGGTCGATCGCGTGCTCGAAGGCCTTGTGCACGTAGTCGGTGAGCTGATCGCCCTGCAGCGCCTGGTTCTCACCGATGATGGCGCGAATCAGCTCGCTGATGAACTTCGAATGCGCCAGCTCGTCGCGGTTGATGAAGCTGATGATCTTGCCGGTGCCGGTCATGCGGTTCTGGCGCACCAGATTGTAGAAATACGCAAAGCCGGAGTAGAAGTTGATGCCTTCCAGGATCGAGGACTGGATCAGCGAACGGATCAGCGTTTCGGCCGTCTTCTCGCGCATGAAGTCTTCGTAGGCGCCCATGATCGGCGCATTGCGCTTGATGATGGTCGGATGCGTGCGCGCGATTTCGAACACGCGGTTCTGGTCGGCCAGGCCGGTGATCGAGGCCAGCACGTAGCTGTAGCTCTCGTTATGGATCACTTCCTGCTGGCCGATGATGGCGGCATTGGCGTGCGCGGCCGGGTCGGTGATGTATTCGGCCACGTTGTAGATGAAACGCGTCTGCGGCGAGTCCAGCGTGGCCAGCAAGCCGATGATCGAATCGTAGGCATTCTTTTCGCGCGCCGACAGCTCGTTGTACTGGCGCGCATCGCCCTTCATGTCCACCTCGTCGGGGATCCAGAAGTTGGTCGACAGTTCCTTGTACGCCCGATAGAACGACGGGTACGGGATGTCGTTCCAGTTGAGGATGCCCGAGGTCTGACCGTTGATGATGCCGGTCGAACGGTTGGGGTTGCGCGGCTCAAGGATCTTGATGCGGTCGAGCGGTGTTGCGGACATGGGTTTTTACTCGTGTTTCAGGCGTCGCGCGTCCAAACAGAAACGGCGGCGCAACAAATCAATCTGGAGGAAAGCCCCCTGAGTCAGGGGGCGCGCCGAAGGCGCGGGGTGTGGATGCTAATGAGCCGGGGCCCACGGTTCGCAACGCGAACCGTGGGGAGCGAAAGCGCGAATGCGCTTTAGCTCGAACACCATTCGCACTCACTGATGTCGATGTCGTTGGAACGCACGTAGTACGTGGTCTTCAAGCCTTCGCGCCAGGCGGTCATGTGCAGGTCCAGCAGCGTGCTCGCACGGATGGTGCTGGGCACGTAGAAGTTGAAGCTGATCGACTGGTCCACGTGACGCTGGCGACGCGCGTTCTGGCGCACGCTGGCGAACTGGTCGACCTTGTAGGCGCCCTTTTCGTAGTACGGCCAGGTCTCCAGCGACAGGCCGGGCGCAGCAACCGGACGACGGAAGTCCTTCTTTTCTTCGTAGTAGAACGCGCTGTAGATCGGGTCGATCGAGGCAGTGGAGCCGGCGATCTGCGCGGTGCTCATGTTCGGCGCCACCGCCAGCATCCACGCGTTGCGCACACCATTGACCGCCACCTGCGCCGACAGCTCCAGCCACTGCGGGCTGTTGTAGTCGCGCGCACGGAAGTACTCGCCGTTGTGCCAGTCGCTGCCGCGGAACACGCTGTAGGTGCCCTTTTCCTTGGCCAGCTCCATGCTCGCCTGGATGGTCAGGTAGTTGATGCGCTCGTACAGCTCGTCGCTGTAGTCCTCGGCTTCCTTGGCGTTCCAATGAATCGCTTTCTGCGCCAGCAGGTGGTGCCAACCGAAGGTGCCAAGACCAATCGCGCGGTACTTCTGATTGGTAATCGTGGCCTGCGGCACGGGCAACTGATTCAGATCGATCACGTTGTCGAGCATGCGCACCTGGATCGGGATCAACCGCTCCAGCACGTCGGCACCCAGCAGATCGGCCTGGTCGGCCTGCACGGTGATCGCGCGGCCCAGGTTGATCGAGGACAGGTTGCACACCACGAAATCGCCGGCCTTCTTGGTGGTGACGATCTGATTGCCGCTGATGATCTCCTGCATCATCCGCGTCGGGCTCATGTTCTGCAGGATCTCGGTGCACAGGTTGGACGAATAGACCATGCCCTCGTGCTTGTTCGGGTTCTTGCGATTGACTTCATCGCGATAGAACATGAACGGGTTGCCGGTTTCCAGCTGGCTGACCATGATGCGCTTGAAGATTTCGATCGCCTTGACCGTCTTGCGCGTGATGCGCTCGTCGGCAACGACTTCTTCGTACTTGCGACGGAAGCTGCTGTTGGCGTCGCCCTTCTTTTCGTCGAAGAAGTCCTGCAGGTACCAGCCCTTGATCCGCTTCACTTCGTGCGGATCGAACAGGTACCAGTCGCCGCGGCGCTCGACCGCTTCCATGAACAGGTCCGGGATGCACACCGAGGTGAACACGTCGTGCGCACGCAGGCGCTGGTCGCCGTTGTTCAGGCGCAGATCCAGGAACGCCTCGATGTCGCGGTGGAAGATGTCCAGGTAGACCGCGATGGCGCCCTTGCGCTGGCCCAGCTGGTCCACCGACACGGCGGTGTTGTTGAGCTGCTTGATCCACGGCACCACGCCACCGGACGAGTTGGACACGCCGCGGATCGCCGAACCCGACGAACGCACATAGCCCAGATAGGCGCCCACGCCGCCGCCGTGCTTGGACACGCGCGCCACGTCGGTGTTGGAGTCGTAGATGCCCTGCAGGCTGTCGTCGACGGTGTCGATGAAGCAGCTCGACAGCTGGCCGCCGACCTTGCCGGCATTGGCCAGGGTCGGGGTAGCCACGGTCATGTACAGGTTGGACAGCGCCCAGTAGGCCTCGCCCACCAGCTGCATGCGGCGCTCGCGGCTGCCCTTGCCGGTGCCGATCTCGTCCTGCATCAGATACAGCGCGATCGTCAGCCAGCGCTCCTGCGGCAGCTCGAACACGCCGCGCGAGCTGTCGGTGGCCAGGTAACGCGTGGCCAGCAGGTACAGGCCGTTGTAGGCGAACAGCTTGTCGCGCTCGGGCTCGATCATCTGCCCGGCTTCGATCAGTTCGTCCTTGGAATAGCGGCGCAGGATGTCGTTGGAATAGACATTGCGGTCGGCCAGGCTTTCCTGCAGGCCCACGAACGAGCCGTACTTCTGGCTGGCGTCGTAGAAGCGGTTACGGCTGGCGCGCTTGTACAGGCGGCGCAGGTACAGGCGCGCGGCGAAGTGTTCCCACTCCGGGGTGGTCAGATCGACGCGGGCTTCGGCCTCGCGGATCAGGTGGTCGACCAGGTCGTCGGCGTTGACGCTGTCCTTGCGCTCGACGAACCCGAACACCGAGCGCTTGTAGTCGGCCACGTCCAGCTGCGGGAACTCGGCATGGATCTGGTCGATGGCGCGCTCCAGGCGCTGCGGCTCGAACGGAATCCGGCGGTTACCGGCTTCCTTGGTGATCCAGGTGGAGACGGTTTGTTCTTCGATGGTCTGTGCGTGCATTGCAATGGCTTGGCGGGGAGGCGGCACGATATCCGACGGGTCGGTCATTTCCGGCGCACCGCAGGCGGGCGCAACCACACTGGCAGGAGCGCTGCTCGGAACGCTGGTCGGTGTTGCGGTGCCTGCAGCGATCGCGGAAAGGGTGTCGTTGGTGGTCATGCGTCCTCCATGCGTAGGCACACGAACCTGCCGGAGCAGGCAACAACCGAGCGGCGTCCAGAGTGCATTGGCGACACGGCACGCACAGCGCGCAGGCCATGGCCTGCGGCGGCATCACCCACCAATTTCCCTGAACTCCCACGGCCGCCATCACGCGGTGTGCTGTCGCATGATGGCGTTTCGGTGGCAACGCGCTGCCGTCATCGGGCCGGAAGCGACCGCGGCAATGCCGGGGCGCGTACAGGTCGCTGAGATGGGAGCCGCAGGCGATCTCGTACTTGCGCATCGCCTTCGTCTGATCGGTGCCACTTGGGGGCGGTCACCACCGAACCCCAAGATAGTGGGGTACCCACAGGGGGTCAACACCAAATGTGCCCAATTTGCGACAAGCCTTGCGGCACAACGGGCTGCGCTGACGAGCGGTCGCCTTGCGCGGCAGGAGGACGAATCCGACTGCGCAGGTCAAGTCGGGAGGGTCCTGATTCGCACGCAGCACTCACCTGCCGTCGACACCAAGCGTGCTATCGATCGCACTTTTTATCCGCCGGCGCGACCAGGCGCCGCCAGCCGTTCAGCGGACGCGCAAGCTCGCCGACGATCGCTCAGATCTCGGTCGGCCCGAGATGATGGCGCTTGCGGTAGCGGATCGAGGACCACACCGAGGCGGCGATGAAGGCCACGCCGATCAGGCCGGTGAGCACTTCGGGCACGTGGTAGACCGTGCCCACCAGCATGATGATCGCCAGCACGCCGATGGCGTAGTGCGCGCCGTGCTCCAGGAACACGAACTCGTCCAGGGTGCCCTTGTGCACCAGGTAGACCGTCATCGAGCGCACGAACATCGCGCCGATCGCCAGGCCCAGCATGATGATCACCACGTCGCGGGTGATGGCGAAGGCGCCGATCACGCCATCGAACGAGAACGAGGCGTCCAGCACTTCCAGATACAGGAAGGCGGCGATGCCCGAACGCTTGGCCGGGCCCATGCTGCCGTCTTCGCTCTCTTCTGCTTCGAACAGCGCATCCACGCTGCCGACCAGCAGATACAGCAGGATGCCACCCAGGCCTGCGAACAGCACGCTCTGGAAGATGCCGGCCGGCAGGAACAGCTTGGTGCCCAGCAGCACCGACACCGCCACGATCACCGACATCGCATCGGCCTTGCCCAGCTTGCCGACCAGCCGCTCCACCGGGCCCAGCCAGTGCAGCTTGCGCTCCTGGTCGAACAGGAAATTCAGGAACACCAGCAGCAGGAACATGCCACCGAAGGCGGCAATGGACGGGTAGTTGTCGGTCAGCACCTGGCTGTAGCGGTCCGGCTGCTTCAGCGCCATCTGCATCACCGGCACCAGGCCCATGCCGGTGGCCACCGACACGATCACGATCGGGAACACCAGGCGCATGCCGAACACGGCGATCAGGATGCCCACGGTGAGGAACAGTTTTTGCCAGAACGCGTTCATGTGCTTGAGCACGCCGGCGTTGACCACCGCGTTGTCGAACGACAACGACACTTCCAGCACGCTCAGCACCAGGCATAGCCACAGCGCCTGCCAGATCCCCATCGATGAGGTATGGCCCCACCACGCAGCCAGGCCCAGGCAGATGGCGGTGACCACGAACGACATTCTGAAATCGCGAAACATTGACACTCCCAGGCGGGCCGAGACGACAGCCGGAGCACTAGACCAGATCAAGGCCTGGCAGTCCGGCGTGCGGTGGAGGAGGGGGGACCGCGGCGTGACACAACATCAGGCCGGGCGCGGCTGGCCCATTATAGGCAGTGTCACCGCCATCAGGCTCGCATCCTCCGGATCCGGACGTACCCCAAAGCCCAGGCTCTGGCACATCGCCAGCATGGTGCGGTTCTCGCGCAGTACCTGGCCTTCGATCTGCTTCAGGCCCAGCCAGCGCGCGTACTCGATCATGATGCGCATCAGCTGCCAGCCGATACCGTGGCCCTTGAGATCGGAGCGGATCAGGATGCCGTATTCGCCGCGTTCGTAATCGGCATCGGCGTGCAGGCGCACCGCGCCCAGCATGTCGCCGGTCTTGGGGTCGATGGCCACCAGCGCGATCGAGCGCGCGTAGTCCAGCTGGGTCAGGCGGGCGATGAATTCGTGACTGAAATGCTTGACCGACTGGAAGAAGCGCAACCGCAGGTCTTCGTCGGTGACGCGCGCAAAGAACGCGCGGAACAAGGCATCGTCCTCCGGGCGCACCGGGCGCACCAGCGCATGGGTGCCATCGCCCAGGCCGATCTGGCGCTCCCATTCCTTGGGGTACGGAAAGATCGCAAAGCGCGGATGACCGCGGCCCTTGTGCAGCCTGCGCAGCGGCGCCACCGCCACGCGGGCGTCCAGCGCAATCACCCCATCGCGGTCGGCCAGCAGCGGGTTGATGTCCAGCTCGGTGATTTCCGGGATGTCGGCAGCCAGCTGCGCCAGCTTGACCAGCACCAGCGCCACCGCGCGCTCGTCGGCGGCCGGCACGTCGCGGTAGGCCTTGAGGATGCGCGAGACGCGGGTGCGGCCGATCAGCTCGTGGGCCAGGCGCAGGTCCAGCGGTGGCAGCGCGAGCTCGCGGTCGTTGATGACCTCCACTGCGGTGCCGCCGCGCCCGAACACGATCGCCGGGCCGAATACCGGGTCGTCGGCGATGCCGGCGATCAGTTCGCGCGCCTTGGGCCGCAGCACGGTGGGCTGCACGATCACCCCTTCGACCAGCGCAGTGGGGTGCGCGGCGCGCGCGCGCGCCAGGATGCCGGTGGCCGCTTCGCGCACCGCCGCCACGCTGGACAGGTTCAGGCGCACACCGTCCACATCGGATTTGTGCGCGATCTCGCTGGACAACACCTTCAAGGTCACCGTGCGGCCGACCGCCAGTAGGGGGTCGGCCAGCAACGCGGCCTCGTTGGCGGTGGCGGCCACCTGTAACGGCACCACCGGGATGCCGTAGGCGCTCAGCAACCGGTTGGTGGCCACCGGATCCAGCCAGCGCCGGCCTGCGGCCAGCGCCTCTTCCACCAGCGTGCGCGCCACGCCGGCATCCACCACGAAATCTTCCGGCAGGCTGGGCGGAGTCTCCATCAACGCCGCCTGCGCCTCGCGGTAGCGCACCAGATGGGTGAAGCCGCGCACCGCATCCGATTCGGTGGCATAGGTGGGCACGCGCGCGGCATTGAGCGCGGCGATCGCCGCATCGTCCTGGCCCAGCCACACCGCAAACACCGGTTTGTCGCGCTGATAGCGGTTGCGTTGCTCCAGCGCGCGGGTCAGCGCCTTGGCCGCATCGGCCGAGGAGGTGAACGCGGTGGGCACATTGACCACCAGCAGCGCGTCGTTCTCCGGATCGTCCAGCAGCGCTTCGATCGCTGCGGCATAACGCGCACCGTCGGCGTCGACAATGATGTCCACTGGGTTGCTGCGCGACCAGCCTTCCGGCAGCGACTGATCCAGCCGCTCCAGGGTCTTGGCCGACAGCTCGGCCAGGGTACCGCCGCGCAGCACCAGTTGATCCACCGCCAGCTGCCCCACCCCGCCGCCATTGCTCAGGATGGCCAGCCGCCGGCCAGGAAAACTGCCCAGCCGGCCCAGCGTTTCGGCGGCGGCAAACAATTCGTCCAGCGCACCCACGCGCAACAACCCTGCACGTGCGAAGGCGGCGCCATACACCGCATCCGAGCCGGCCAGCGCCTGGGCATGGGTGTCGGCATTGGGATTGATGCGGAACTGGCGCCCCGACTTGACCACCACCACCGGCTTGGCACGCGCGGCCGCACGCGCGGCCGACATGAACTTGCGCGCATCGCCGATGCGTTCGACATACAGCAGGATCGCGCGGGTGCGGTAGTCGGTGGCGAAGTAGTCGAGCAGGTCGCCGAAATCCACGTCCAGCGTATCGCCCAGCGACACCACCGCCGAAAATCCCACCGAGCGCGCCACGCCCCACTCCACCAGCGCCGCGGCAATGGCGCTGGATTCGGAAATCAGCGCCAGATCGCCGGCCTGCGGGCAGTGCGCGGCAATGCTGGCATTGAGCCGCGCATGCGGAGCAATCACGCCCAGGCAGTGCGGGCCGAGGATGCGCATGCCCTTTGCCCGCGCGGCCGCTTCCATGCGCGCGGCCGGCGAGCCCGGGCCGCGCCCCAGGCCGGCGGTGAGGATGATTGCCGCGGCCACCCCGCGGCGCGCGGCGATGGAGACGATGCGCGGCACGATGCGCGCCGGCGCGGTGATCACCACCAGGTCCGGCACCCACGGCAGATCGGTCAACCGCGCCACCGTACGCACGCCATCGATCTCGCTATAGCGCGGGCTCACCCAGCCGATCTGCCCGGGAAATCCGGCCGCGCGCAGATTGCGCACCACCGCCCGCCCGGCCGAGCGCTCGCGCGGGCTGCCGCCCACCACCGCGACGGTGCTGGGGCGGAAGACCTGCTGCAGGTGGTACGTACTCATCGGGCGGGGGACGCGAATGCCATCGCACTACGGTACACGTACTGGCGTTTCAGGGTATGGATGACGGATGCATGCGCACATGCATCCGTGATTGCCCGGGCACGAGGCCGCTACAACAGCGTGCCGCTCAAGATCAGCGCGGCGATGCTGAAATAGATCACCAGCCCGGTGACATCCACCAGCGTGGCAACAAAGGGCGCCGAGGCGCTGGCCGGGTCGAAGCCGAAGCGTTGCAGCACGAACGGCAGCATCGAGCCGGACAGCGAACCGAAGGTGACGATGCCGATCAGCGCCGCGCCGATGGTCAGCGCCACCCTCTGCCAATGCGGGCCGTAATCGTATAGCCCGGCGTTTTGCCAGATGGTGATACGCACGATCGCCAGCACGCCCAGGATCGCGCCCAGGGTCAGGCCGGTGGGCAGCTCGCGCAGCGCCACTTTCCACCAGTCGCGCAGGCGGATTTCGCGCAGCGCCAGCGAGCGGATCAGCAGCGAGGTGGCCTGCGAGCCGGAGTTGCCGCCCGAGCTCATGATCAACGGGATGAACAAGGTCAGCACCACGGCCTTGGACAGCTCGTCCTCGAAGTGCTGCATCGCGCTGGCGGTGAGCATTTCGCCCAGGAACAGCACGCTCAGCCAACCGGCGCGCTTCTTGATCATCTGGCCGAAGCCAATCTGCATGTACGGCTTGTCCAGCGCTTCCATGCCGCCGAACTTGTGCACGTCTTCGGTGGATTCGGCGATCAGCGCATCGAGCACGTCGTCGACGGTAACGATGCCCAGCACATGGCCGCGCGCATCCGCAACCGGGATCGCCAGCAGGTCATGCCGGCGGATCAGCCGCGCCACTTCTTCCTGGTCCAGCGCCGGGTCCACGGTGATCGGCGGATTGACCTGCGCCACCTCCAGGATCGGCGCATCCGCAGCGCCGGTGATCAGCCGGCGCATGGTCACCACCTGCTGCAGCACGCGGGTCTGCGGGTCGAGCAGATAGATGGCGTAGACGGTCTCGCGGCTGCGCTCCACGTCGCGGATGTGCTGCAGGGTGCGCCCCACCGTCCAGTCGGACGGCACGGCGACGAACTCAGTGGTCATCAGCGCGCCCGCGGTATTGGGCGGGTAGCGCATCAGCGCCTGGATCGACAGCCGCGCCTCGGCGCTGAGCAGCCACAGCAGCGGCTGGCGCTGGTCGGCATCCAGGCCATGGAAGATGTCGGTGGCGCGGTCGTCGGCCATCTGTCCGAGCAGCGAGGCGGCCTGCTCGGCCGGCAGCGACGCCACCAGCGCGCTGGCATCGCGCAGCTCGGGTTGTTCGAGCAACTTCACCGCACGCGGCGGCGGCAACGCGGCCATGACCTGCGCGGCGTCTTCGCGGTCGAGGGTGTTGAGATATTCCACCGCATCGGCCGTGTTGAGCTCGGCCAGGGGGGCGGTCAGTGCATCGACGCCTTGGGCAAGGCGCAGGGTTTCGTTGTACATGGTGGTTCGCCTGGTGACGACCGTCGTCGATGACAGCCGGCGAACCTAAAGCCTCAGGCGCGCGCCAGCTGGGTCATCGACCCGGGTCTAGGGTGACTGTCGCTGGACATGAGTAAGGGCTCCGAAAGGTGCGCACCGACCGGTGATCCGGGTGGCGGCGCGGCGCAGTCTGCGCGCCTGGGTCGGCGTGGTCAATGCCCTGCGCAGACCGTGCTCAGCAAACGTGCAGGCCGGCGCGCGGGGGGCTGGTTCTGGCACCTTGGCGCGCCGCGGCGGCATCGCTCATTGCGCTGGCATGGAGACCTCAAGCGCCTGGAGCGTGTGCTCCGGTGGCCTGTGCAGTGCGGCCCGGAACAGGCATTACGCTGGCGACCGCAACGCGGCGTACCGTGCCTCGATGCCGGAATTGGGCGTAGGCAGGCATCGTCGCCGTGCGGCCATGTGATGTCACCGGACGGACAGCGGTTGCGGGTGGCTCGCTGCGTGTCCCATGGCCGTGGCGATCACCGAACGGAAGCGCACCGCCGACCCGCACCGTGCACGCAGCGTACGCCGTTCCAGGCCGGCACACGCATGCCGGCGGCATAATGAGCACCTCAACGGAGAACGTGCATGCATAGCGGTGGTCTTGAACTGGCTCTGGTGCTGATGCTGGCTGCCATCGTGGCCGTGCCGGTGTTCAAACGCTTCGGCCTGGGCGCGGTGCTGGCCTATCTGGTCGCCGGCGTGGTGCTCGGGCCCGATGGCGTCGGCGTGGTGCAGGATGCCGAACGCATCAGCGGTGCGGCCGAGATCGGTGTGGTGATGCTGCTGTTCGTGATCGGCCTGGAACTGTCGCCAGCCCGGCTGAAGGTCATGCGCCATTCGGTGTTCGGTGCCGGCGCCAGCCAGGTGCTGGTGACCGCGGTGATTCTGGGTGGCCTGTTGATGCTGGGCCAACTCGGCTGGAAGAGCGCACTGATCGTCGGCGTGGCACTGGCATTGTCGTCCACCGCGGTGGGCCTGCAGCTGCTGGCCGAGCGCAAGGCACTGAACAGCGACTACGGCCGGCTGGCCTTCGCCATCCTGCTGTTCCAGGACCTGATCGCCATCCCGCTGCTGGCGGCCATTCCGCTGCTGGGCGGCAGCAAGAACGCCACCCTGGCCTGGCCGGATGTGGCCAAGGCGGTCGCCGCCCTGGTACTGGTGATCCTGTGCGGACGCTTGGTGCTGCGCCATCTGTTCAACGTGGTGGCACGCACGCGCATGCCCGAGGTGTTCACCGCCAGCGCGCTGCTGGTGGTACTGGGCACTGCGTGGATCATGCAGGAGGCCGGCCTGAGCGCCAGCCTGGGCGCCTTCATCGCCGGCGTGCTGCTGGCCGATTCGGAATTCCGCCACGAACTGGAATCGCAGATCGAGCCGTTCGAAGGCTTGCTGCTGGGCCTGTTTTTCATCTCGGTGGGCATGGGGATCGATCTCCACCGCGTGGCGGCCGAGCCGTGGTTGATCGCAGCGGGCGTGGCGATCTTGCTGGTGGTGAAGTTCTCGCTGCTGGTGGGTATCGGCAGTGTGGCCAAGCTGCCGCTGCGCAGCAGCCTGATGCTGGGCAGCGTGCTGTGGCTGGGTGGCGAATTCGCGTTCGTGGTGTTCAACGAGGCCGACCGCGTCGGGCTGCTGGAAGCTGCCAATCACGACCGTCTGGTGGCCATCGTGGGCGTGTCGATGGCATTGACCCCGCTGTTGCTGCTCGGCATGCAGCGCATCCTCAACGGGCCGCTGCGCGTGCGCGAACCCAAGTCCGAACGCCCGTTCGACACCATCGATGCGCAGACGCCCAAGGTGCTGGTCGCCGGCATGGGCCGCTTCGGCCAGGTGGTCGCGCGCCTGCTCACCGCACGGCATGTGCCGTTCGTGGCGCTGGAACACAACCCCGACACGGTGGAAGACCTGCGTCGCTTCGGCAGCCAGTTGTATTACGGCGACCCCACCCGCCCGGAACTGCTGCGCGCCGCCGGCGCCGAGCGCATCAAGGTGTTCGTGATCGCGGTGGATGACCCGGACACCAACATCAAGACGGTGCGACTGATCCGCCGCCTGTACCCGCAAGCCACCGTGCTGGCGCGCGCACGCAACCGTCAACACGCCTGGAAACTCATGGACCTGGGCGCAGAACCGTTCCGCGAGGTCTTCGCCTCCAGCCTGGAGCTGAGCGAACGCGTCCTCACCTCGCTCGGCCTCGGTGAAGCGCTCGCACACGATCACGTCAAACGCTTCCGCCAGCACGACGAAGACCTGCTGCGCCGCCAGCACCTGGTCTACGACGACGAAGCCAAGGTGATCCAGACCTCGCGCGATGCACGTGCCGACCTGATGAACCTGTTCGAAGCCGACGTCAAGGCGGATGTGGATGGGGACGATGTGCCGGTGGCGGAGGCTCACGAAAAATAACCTCGCACCATGCGTGGGACGACATCCGTTCGAGAGGAGATCTGCAAGAGCTTGCAGCTTTCCACATCATGGTCGATGCGCGTCTTCGGCAACACTGCCCTGATCTGCCTGCAACAACGAATCAGGTTCGAGCGCGCGTACGCCACCACATCCTCGTCGCGACGATCGAGGTTGATCGCGCACCACTGCATCCATGCACCCTAGCGATCCCGCGACCAGGGCACAGGATAAGCTGGCGTTTCTCACTTGGATGGAAGCGACCGTTGACCGAAGCGACGCCAGCAGTCACGTGACTGCCGGCGCAGATGGATCAACTCCGCGGCTTGCGCGCTGCGCGCTTGGCTGGCGCGTTCTTTCCCGCAGCGTTGCCGGTTGCAGTCTTGATGCCCGCGCGTCTTGTCGTCTTCGCGGTTGTCTTCGCCGCACGTTTGGCGACGGCTTTCTTGGAACGCATGGTGCTCCCACCAGGTGATACTTCCACCGCCTTCGCGGTCGTTGCAGGAGCGCGTTTGGCAGGCGCTGCGCCTGCCTTTCTCGTGGCTGGCTTGCTGGCCTTCTTCACCGGCGTTGCCGTACCCACACGCACCTCCGGGGGCCGACGCGGTGGCGGCTTGCGCCCTGGGGTGAGCGCGCGCCAGGCGTGGCCGCCATTCATGGCCAGCAGTGCGTCGGCGGCCGAGGGGCCGGCGCTGCCGGCGGCGTAGTTGGGGAAATCGCTGGCCGGCTGTTTCCAGGCATCCAGGATCGGTTGCACGATGCGCCAAGCGCCTTCCACCATCGCCGCATCCTGGAACAGGCCGGCTTCGCCGTTCATGCAGTCCTGCAGCAGGCGCTCGTAACCCACGGTGTATTCCTTGGGAAACCAGTCGCGGTAGCGGAAATCCATGCGTACCGGCGCCAGCGCAACCTGCGCGCCGGGGCGCTTGACGTCGAACTGCAGCGAGATGCCTTCATCAGGTTGAATATGCAGTACCAGCCAGTCGGGGCCGTAGCCGCCCACTTCGGTACTGCGGAATGGCGCCAGCGGTGCGGGCTTGAAGCGGATGGCGATCTCGGTGGTGCGTTCGCGCAGGCGCTTGCCAGTGCGCAGGTAGAACGGCACGCCGGCCCAGCGCCAGGTGTCGACCTGCAGCTTCATCGCCACATAGGTTTCGGTGTCCGAATCGTCGGGCACGGTGTCTTCTTCGCGATAGCCGGGAACGGCACTGCGATTGACCGCGCCGGATGCGTACTGGCCACGCACCACGTCTTCCGGCTTGATCGGGCGCACCGCTTCGATCACTTCGGCGCGGCGGCGGTGCATCGCCTCGGTGGTGAATGCGGCCGGCGGTTCCATCGCAATCATCGCCAGCAGCTGGAACAGATGGTTGGGCACCATGTCGCGCAGACAGCCGGTGGGATCGTAGAAGCGACCACGCCCTTCCACGCCGATGGTTTCAGCGGCGGTGATCTGCACATGATCGATGCGGTCGCGATTCCACACCGGCTCGAACAGGCCATTGGCAAAGCGGAATGCCAAGATGTTCTGCACGGTTTCCTTGCCCAGGAAATGGTCGATGCGGAATACCTGGTCCTCGTGCAGCACCTTGGCCACGGTGGCATTGAGCGCGATGGCGCTTGGCAGGTCGTGGCCGAAGGGTTTTTCCACGATGACGCGGCGCCAGCCCTCTCCCTCGCGCTGCTTGACCAGACCGGCCTCGCCCAGATTGAGCAGCACCGGTTCGAAGAAGCGCGCAGCGGTGGCCAGGTAGAACAGCACATTGCCCTGGGTGCCGTAGCGCTTGTGCAGCTTGTCCAGCACGCCTCCCAGCGCCTGGTAGGCACCCTGGTCGGTGAAGTCGCCACGCACGTAATGCATGCGTTCGCGTAGCCACTCCCAGGTGGCGGTGTCGAAGGCATCGGTCTGGAATTCGGCATCGCGGCTGCTGAGCAGCTGCGTCATCGCCTTGCCCATGTTGGTGCGCCAGGCGCGTTCGCTGATGTCGCCATGGTCCATGCCGACGATGGCGAAGTCATCGCCGAGCGCGCCCGAGCGGCGCAGGTTGTACAGCGCCGGCATCACCAGCCGCCGGGTCAGGTCACCGCGGGCGCCGAACACCACGATGATGCAGGGCGGCGTGGTCTGTTGCTCGTTCATGGATGCGTTTCCTTTTCGCCCATGCGTCCATGCAGGCGCAATGCCGCATTGACCAGGGCCACGTGGGAATACCCTTGGGGGAAGTTGCCAAGCATGCGTTTTGCGCGTGGGTCGTACTCTTCTGCGAGCAGGCCCACGTCGTTGCAGAGCCCCAGCAATCGTTCGAGCAGCGCGCGCGCTTCATCGGTGCGACCGATCAGGGCATAGTTTTCCACCAGCCAGAAACTGCAGGCCAGAAAGGTGCCCTCGCCGGCCGGCAGACCGTCGGCACTGTCGTCGGCGCGATAGCGTTCGACCAGGCCATCGATGGTCAGCTCGCGTGCGATCGCGTCGGCGGTGGCGGCAATGCGTGGATCCTCCGGCGGCAGGAAGCCGACGATGGGAATCAACAGCAGCGACGCATCCAGCCGATCCGAGCCATAGCTCTGCACGAAGTGACCATCCGGGTGCACGCCTTTTTCCAGCACTTCGGCGCGGATTTCCTCGGCGATCGCGCCCCAGCGCGCGCGCTTGGCGGCGTCGGCGTTGGTGATGCCGTCGCGCGTGCCGCAATCGAACGCCAGCCACGCCATCACCTTGGAATGCACGAAGTGACGGCGCTCGTCGCGGATTTCCCAGATGCCTTCGTCCGGCTGACGCCACAGCCCTTCGAGTGTGTCGAGGATGTTTTCCAGCAATGCCGCCGACGAGCCATCGTCGTCCGACGGCAGCGCCACACCTTTTTCGCGGGCGTAATGGAATGCGCCGATCAGCTCGCCATAGACATCGAGCTGGAACTGATCCACTGCGCCGTTGCCGATGCGCACCGGGCCGGAATTTTCATAACCGGGCAGCCAGTGCGCCTCCCACTCCTGCAAGCGGCGTTCGCCACCGATGCCGTAGAGCGCCTGCAATTGATCCGGCGACCCGGCGATGGTGCGCTGGACCCAGTCGCGAAACGAGGCAGCTTCGTCGCGATAGCCCGCTTGCAGCAACGCGATCAGCGTAAAGACCGAATCGCGTAGCCAGCAATAGCGGTAATCCCAGTTGCGGGTACCGCCCAGGTGCTCGGGCAGCGAGGCAGTGGGCGCGGCGACAATGCCGCCGGTGGGCAGATAGCTCAGGCCCTTGAGCACCACCAGGGAGCGGCGCACCTGCTGGGTCCACGGCCCCACGTCATTGCAGCGGCGCGCCCAGCCGTGCCAGAACGCGGTGGTGCGTTGCCGCGCCTGTTCCGGGTCGATCGGCGGCGGCGTGGGCAGATGCGACGCGCCATGGCTGAGCACGAACCAGGTGCTCTCGCCATCGCGCAGGGTGAAGTCGGCTTCTGTGCCCAGGTCCTGACCATGCAGCTCCTGTGGCGAACGCAGCGCAAGCTGATCGGGCCCGGCGGTGGCGCGGATGCCGCCATCGATACGGGTCACCCACGGCACGGTGCGGCCGTAATTGAAACGGAAGGTCAGCCGCATGTGCATGGGCACTTCGCCCTGCACGCAGCGCACGATGCGCACCAGGTGTTGGTGCAGCTCGCCATTTTCGGTGGCGGCCATGAAGTCAACCAGTTCCACCGTACCGGTGTCAGTGATCAACCGCGTGCACAGCACCAGGCTGTCGTCTTCATAGGCGCGCTCGCTGCGGAAATCGGCTGCGGGCGCCAGTGCCCACTGCCCGTGCTGCTCGTCGCCCAGCAATGCAGCGAAGACCGCATCGGAATCGAAGCGTGGCAGACATAGCCAGTCGATGGTGCCAAGGTGGTCCACCAGGGCCGCGCTGTGGCAGTTGCCCAGCATGGCGTGGTCTTCGATACGAACGCTCATCGTGCGGGCGCTTCCTTCCTGCGAAAGAGCCCGCAGTCTTGCACGCGCGGTGTCGGGATCAGGTTACGACTGCGCCGGCAACCGCAGCAGCGGTGGCACCGTGTGTTCCAGCCGGCGAACCAGTGCCGGGTCCATGTAGGCATAGTCGTCGGGGATCTGCAGGCAGACCACGCGGCAGTGGCGCAGATGCGCGGCGAAGCGTTTGCGCAGCAGCTGCAGATGGCGCCGTTCCATCACCAGCACCACCTCTGCCTCCTGCAACAGCTCCGGGGTGACCTGCACGTGCGCATCGGCGGCCAGCCCGGCCGATTGCGCCTGCACGCCGGGCCAGTCGGCGAACACGCGCTCGGCGGTGGGGCTGCGCAGGCGGTTGCGGCTGCACACGAACAGCACCCGCAGCGGTTGGCCGCCGCGCAGGCTCAGCGCCCCTCGCGCAGGAAGCGCGCCATCGACGAGACGCCCGGCAACGCCGGTTCGAACTGGCCCGCCACATCGATGAAGCCGCGCATGATGGCGATCTCGCGTGGGGTGCGGTTGAGCGCGTCGCGGCGGTCGGCGTCGGCACCGGCGCGCAGCAGGCGCTGCACCAGCAGCGGCAGGCCATGCAGGGCGGCCAGGTGCAGCGGCCCGAAGCCGCGTTGATCGGCAACCTCCAGCGACACGTCTTCATCGAGCAGGCGCTCGACCCCGGCCAGCACCACCTTCTCGTCGCAGGCAGTGCCCGGTTCGGCACGTGCGCCCAGCAACAGCAGCAGCGGGCTGACCCGGCCACCGGCCAGATGATCGGGATCGGCGCCGGCCAGCAGCAGCGTGTCCAGCAGGGCCAGCAGGCGGGTGGTGTCGCGTGCGGTGAAGCCGTACAACGCCGCGCAGTGCAGCGGCGCCAGGCCCTGGTTGTCGGTGGCGTGCACGTCGGCGGCGGCGGTGAGCAGGCGCGCCACGATATCCGGCATGCCCAGCGCGCAGGCCAGCATCAGCACGGTAACCCCGCCCGGCAGGCGGTGCTCGATCTGCGCGCCGGCCTGCAGCAGGGCGGCCACGATCTCGGTCTGGCGCATGCTCACCGCCGCCGACAACGGCGTGGCGCCACTGTTGGCAGCGCGCTGCAGATCGGCGCCACGGCTCAGCAGGTGCGCCACCACGCCCAGATGGCCGCCGCCGGCCGCGCGCAGCAGCGCGGTGCAGCCCTGCGCATCGACCGCATCGACGGTGAGGCCGAGGTCGATCAGGCGGCGCACCGCATCGGTGTCGCCGGTCATCGCAGCCGCCGGCACGTCCGCCTCGCGCAATGCGCGGCGCGGCAGCGCCCAGATCCGCCAGTCCAGCCAGTCGGCCAGATCGCGACGCCCGATCGACAGCGCCACGCCCAGCGGGGTCTGCCCATCGGCAGCGCGCGCGTCCGGCGAGGCGCCCTGCTTGACCAGCAATTTCAGCGCCGCCTCGCGGCCCAGTGCGGTGGCCAGGTGCAGCGCCGTCATGCCGTGGCTGTCGCGCGCCTCGCGGTCCACGCCGTGTTCCAGCAACCACTGTTGCAGGCGCAGCCAGCCCAGCCGCACGGCCAGCGACAACGGCGGGTCGCCCGCGGCCGAGGGCGCGAACGGGTCGGCACCCCGCTCGAGCAACTCCAACGCGAACTGTTCCAGCCCCCGCGAGGCGGCATCGTGCTGCACGCAGGCGCTGAGCAAGCGGGTCAGGCCACCGGCACCGGCCGGCGAGACGCCATGGCGCAGCAGCACCTGCAGGGCAGGCACGGCCTCCAGGCCGCGCGAGAGCAGCGCGAACATCGGCACATCGCCGCAGGCGTCGCGCACCTCGGCATCGGCGCCGTGGCGCAGCAGCCAGTCCACCGCCTCGGCATTCAAGGCCACATGCGCATCGTGCAGCAGGCCGCCGAGTTCTTCCGGCCCGCACAGCCTGGCCAGCGCGCCCAGGCTGTCGCGCTGGCCGAGCTGCAGACCCTCGCGCAGCAGCACCAGCGGCGGGCGGTCCGGCAACGTGGAAACGCCCGGGGTATCGCCGGGGGCATCGCTGACCGCGGCCGGCAGCGGATAGGCGGGATCGAGCAACTGCACGATGGCCCAGCGCCCGGCTTCGGCCGCCACGTCCACCGCACGGCGGCCGTGCACATCGGCGGCATCGGCCGGCACCTGCAATTCGAGCAGGCGGCGGATCAGTGCCGGCGAGACGCTATCGGCCGCACAGGCCAGCATCACCGCATTGCGCCCTTCGCCATCGATGGCCAGCACGTCGGCCTTGCGTGCGAGCAGGCGTTCGAGCACCGCACTGCGCGCCTGACGGGCGGCATCCAGCCACGGAGTGCGGCCGAGCAGATCGCGCGCATCCAGGTTGGCGCCGGCCGACAGCAGCGCTTCGACGATGTCGCCATGACCGGCCAGTGCGGCTTCGTGCAGGGCGCTGCGGCGCTGGCGGTCGCGCGCATCCACGCGCGCCTTGTGCTTGAGCAGCAACTGCACGCCGGCCGGGTCGTCTTCTTCGGTGCCGGCCGCGGCCAGCAAGACCGGCGCGCCGCCCTCCGGTTCG
This sequence comes from Xanthomonas campestris pv. badrii, assembly GCF_012848175.1. NCBI lineage: Bacteria > Pseudomonadati > Pseudomonadota > Gammaproteobacteria > Lysobacterales > Lysobacteraceae > Xanthomonas > Xanthomonas campestris. The sequence continues at coordinate 4,098,969 of NZ_CP051651.1, forward strand.
GACTGCGCGCCGCGCTCCAGCAGGAACTTGGCCAACCGCCAGTTGCCGACCTGGCAGGCCATCGCCAGCGGCGAATGGCCATCGTTGTTGAGCGCATCGAGCTCTGCGGCGGCATCGCGCAGCAGCGCGGCCACGCCGGGGTCGGAGCTGCGCACGGCGTGGTGCAGCGGGGTGTTGCCGTCGTTGTCGCTGGCGCGCGGATCGGCGCCGTTGGCCAGCAGGGTCATCACCGCATCCGGGCGGCCATGCCAGCTGTCGCGGGTGGCGGCCAGCAGCGGGGTCATGCCGCGGTGCGGCTGGTTGACGTCCACGCGCCGCACGATCAACTCGCGCAGCAGGCGCAGGTCCGGCAGCACCGCGGCCAGTGCCGGCAGGCTGCGTTGGTCGCGCCATTCCGGCAGCGGCATCGCCTGCGGGTCGGCACCGGCCTCCAGCAACTGCAGCGCGCGATCCACCCGGCCGCTGCGCGCGGCCTCGAACAGTTCGGGTACCAGCTGATGCTGGGCCACCGGCTCCAGCGGGCGCGGCGCGGCGGCCGCTTCGTTGAAGAAATCAGCCGCCTGCGGGGCGGCCGGTGCCGTGCTGCGCGATGGCGCGGCGGTGCGCTGCAACAGCAGGTGGGCGGCCGGCAAGGCCACGCAGGCGGCGATCGCCAGGCCCCAACGCAGCCCGGCGGACACGCCGCCCGGCCAGGCCAGGGTCACGCACAGCGTGCACATCGCCAGCACCAGTGCAGCCGCCAGCAACCCGCGCCAGGCATGCAGTTCCTGCGTGGCCAGCGCATGCCAGCGTGGCGCCAGCGCGCCGCCATCGCGTTCGACCTCGCCCCACAACGGCCAGGTCCGCCATAGCCCGAGCAGGGCCGCGCTGATCGCCACGCTCAGCGCCAGCGCGGCGGCCAGACTGCCGCTGTCGCGCAGCGCAGTCAGCGGCCAGCTGATCAATGCAGCCAGCGCCAGCAGGCCCACCCCCCAGATCGCCAGCAACGGCGGCAGCGCGTGTGCGATGGCGCGCGGCTGCGCCGGCAGCGCACGGGTCCCGCGCGCCCACGACACCGCGAGCGCGAACGCCGGCTGGGCCAGCCACAGGCTCAGTGCGGCAATGCCGCCGCCCAGGCCGCCAAGCAGGGACAACACCACGCCGGCTGCTGCCGCCAGCGCTGCGGCGCGCAGGCGCGCGGCACGCTGCGGATCAGTCATGGTCGCACTCGCCTGCCAGCACCACGGTCTTGGGCAATTGCAGATAGAAGCCGTGCTTGCCCAGCGCCTCGCGCACCGTGACCGCGTCGGCCTGCGCCAGCCGGCGCTCCGGCGTCAATACCACCTCCAGCACGAAGGCAAACGGCGCCAACTGCGCGTGCACGGCAGCAGGAAGACCGGCGAAGTCGTCACGCGTGGCGAGATAGACGAAGGTGTCCTGCTTGCGTTGGCTTTTATAGACGTAGGCGTGCATGCGCGCGTGATCGCGCTCGAAGAGCGGTAGGTCGCGTCGATTGTGTCCCAATTGCGGCCATGGCGAAAGCGCGGCGGGTGCGAAAAATCCCAGCCGCGTCAGCGACATGACCGGCACGTTCAGTTGTGGCGTCGATGGGACAGGCGCACGCCACCGATATACTGCAAGCACTTTTTGCCAGCCAGACCACCGTGAGCCAAGCGCAGCATCCGTCCCAGATGGCCCCGGTCGCCGTCACCGCCTACACCTCCACCACCGCGCTCGGCGCCGGGCTCGCCGCCCAGGCCGCCGCCTTGCAGGCGCGCCGCAGCGGCCTGCGTCGCAACGATTTCGGGCCGCAACCGCTGCCGTGCTGGATCGGCCGCGTCGACGGCGTGGAAGAGGTAGTCCTTCCCGATGCACTGCAGCGCTGGGACTGCCGCAACAACCGCCTGGCCTGGCTGGCGCTGCAGCAGGACGGCCTGCTGGACGCGGCGCAGGCTGCCGCGCAGCGCTACGGCGCCGAGCGCGTGGCGGTGATCATCGGCACCTCCACTTCCAGCATCGGTGCCAGCGAAGAGGCCTATACGCGGCTGGTGGAAGACGCCGACGGCGCGCGCTTCCCGCCGGATCTGGACCGCCAGATCGTGCACACCCCGCATTCGCTGGGCGACTTCGTGCAGCACGCCACCGGCCTGCGCGGCCCCAGCGTGACCGTGGCCACCGCGTGCTCGTCCAGTGCCAAGGTGTTCGCGCAGGCGGCGCGGCTGATCGAGGCCGGGGTGATCGATGCGGCCCTGGTCGGTGGCGTGGATACCTTGTGCGGCAGCGTGCTGTTCGGCTTCAACTCCCTGCAGGTGGTGGCGCCCGAGCCGTGCCAGCCGTTCGATGCGCGGCGCGTGGGCCTGAGCCTGGGGGAGGCCGGCGGCTTTGCGCTGGTCGAACGTACCGCCGCCGCACCGGACGCGGCGGTGTGGCTGTATGGCTATGGCGAATCCAGCGATGCGCACCATATGTCGGCTCCGCACCCGCAGGGGCTGGGCGCGCAGCTGGCGATGCGCGGCGCGCTGCAACGCGCCGGTGTGGAGCCGGCCGCGGTGGGCTATCTGAACCTGCACGGCACGGCCACCCCGGCCAACGACAGCGTGGAAGCGGCCGCGGTGGCGGCGATCTTCCCCGACACCCTGCATGCCAGCTCGACCAAGGCTTGGACCGGCCACACCCTGGGCGCGGCCGGCATCGTGGAATCGGTGATCGCGCTGCTGGCGCTGCGCGACGGCCTGCTGCCGGGCACGCTCAACAGCGACGTGCCCGACCCGGCCTGCGGCCCGCAGATCCGCTTCGACAACGCCCATACCCGGATCGATTACGCCATGAACAATTCCTTCGGCTTTGGCGGCAACAACTGCTCGCTGCTGTTCGGGCGGGCCCGCTGATGCTCGCTGCCAGCATCGAAGGGATCGGCTTCTGGAGCCAGGGCCTGCCCAGCTGGGAGGCCGCATGCGCCTTGGTGCACGGTGCCGCGCTGCAGCAGACCCCGGCACGCCCGGCGCCGCAGCTGCTGGCCGCCAACGAGCGCCGCCGCGCACCGGACACGGTGGCGGTGTCGCTGGAGGCAGCGCTGGCCGCCTGCATCGCTGCCGGCCGCGACCCGACCAGCCTGCCGTCGGTGTTCACCTCCACCCATGGCGACCTGGCCATCACCGATTACATGTGCACCACCCTGGCCAGCGACCCGCTGGCGATCTCGCCGACCAAGTTCCACAACTCCGTGCACAACGCCGCCGCCGGGTACTGGACCATCGGCGCGGGTGCAATGACGCCGGCCACGGCCATCAGCGCCTCCGATGCCAGTTTCGCGCAAGGGCTGCTGGAGGCGTTGGTGCAACTCACCGCCGGCGTGGAGGCCGTGCTGCTGGCCGGCTACGACGCGCGTTCGGTCGGGCCGCTGGGCCGGATCTCGCCCAGCCAGGGCCTGCTCGGCGGCGCCCTGGTGCTCGGCAGCGCCGGCCAGGCAGGCAAGCCGCAGCTGCGTGCGCGATTGGATGATGGCACCCCGTCGCCGGGCGATGGCCCGTTGGCACAGCAGATCGCCGGCAATGCGATGGCGCCGATGCTGCCGTTGTTCGAACTGCTGGCCGGGCGTGGCGACGGCGTGGCGTTGCAGGCCGGCCCTGGCCGGGTCCTGCGCGTGGAGATCCTGCCGTGAGCCGCGTGCCGCTGACGCCGCAGGACACCGCGATCCTGGTGCCGGCGTTGAACGAATCGCTGCGTATCCGCGAAGTGGTCACCGATGCACTGCAGCACTGCCCGCAGGTGATCGTGATCGACGACGGCTCCGACGATGGCACCGCCGATTGCATCGCCGACCTGCCGGTCACCGTGATCCGCCACCCGCAGCGCATGGGCAAGGGCGCCGCCCTGCGCAGCGGCTTTGCCAAGGCCCAGCAGTTGGGCATGCGCGCAGTGATGACCATGGACGGCGATGGCCAGCACAAGGCCGCCGATTTTCCGCGCCTGCTGGCCGCGGCCAACCGCCACCCCGGCAGCGTGGTGATCGGCGCACGCATGCGCAAGCGCGCCACCCAGCCCACCATTCGCCGTATCGGCAACGATTTCGGTGATTGGGGCATCGCCTGGGGCTGCGGTTTCCAGCTGGTGGACAGCCAGAGCGGCCAACGGCTGTATCCGGCGGCGGTGTTCACCCTGCCGAATGTGCCCGGCGAAGGCTTCGTGTTCGAAGCGCAGCTGCTGATTTCGGCCGCACGCCAGGCCGGCGCGCGGGTGGTGGCGGTGCCGATCGAGACCCGCTACGCCGGCAGCGCGCCAGGCACCTTTCGCAAGAGCCATTTCCGGCTGGTGCGCGACCTGTGGAACATCACCTCGCATGTGGTCAAGCAGGTCTGGGCGTATGGCCATGTCTGGCGCGAATATCGCCGCGTGCGCGCCAACCCGGTGATCGTTGACGATGTCGATGGCGAATTTGCTACTGTGCCCGCGGTCACCAAGAGCACCCACTCCTCATGAATGCAGCGCGCGCCGATGTCGTCATTACCGGTGGTGGGTTGGCCGGCCTAAGCCTGGCCTTGCAACTGAAGCAGCGCGACCCTGCGCTGGCCATCACGGTGCTGGAACGGCGCGCCCACCCGGTGCGCGAGGCCGCCTTCAAGGTGGGCGAATCCACGGTGGAGATCGGCGCGCATTACTTCGCCCAGGTACTGGATCTGCGCGAGCATCTGGAGATCGAACAGATCCGCAAGTTCGGGTTCCGTTTCTTCTTCTCCGACAAGCGCGAAGACATCGACCGTTGCACCGAACTGGGCGTGAGCAAGATCCTGCCGACGCCATCGTGGCAGATCGACCGCGGCCGCTTCGAAAACTTCCTTGGCGAGCGCGCCCGCGCGCAGGGCATCACCTTTATCGATGGCTGCAGCGTCAAGGGCGTGGACCTGGCCGAGGACGACGCCGACCATGCGGTGCGTTACGAGTGCGCCGGCACTGCCGGCACGCTGCAGGCGCGCTGGGTGGTGGACGCCAGCGGCCGCGCCGGCCTGCTCAAGCGCAAGCTCGGCCTGGCGCAGGACAACGCACACAATGCCAACGCGGTGTGGTGGCGCGTGGAAGGCTTGATCGACCCCAACGGCTGGTCGCAGGACAGCAGCTGGCTGCAGCGCTGCACCCCGCCGGACCGCTGGCGTTCGACCAATCACATGTGCGGGCCGGGCTATTGGTTCTGGCTGATTCCACTGTCGTCGGGAGCGCATTCGCTGGGCATCGTCTGCGATGCCGCGATGCATCCGCTGGAGACGATGAACACCCACGAAAAAGCCATGGACTGGCTGCGCCTGCATCAACCGCAGGTGGCCGCCACGCTCGACAGTGCGCACTACCGGCTGCAGGATTTCCTGTTCCTGCGCAAGTTCTCCTATGGCTGCACGCAGGTGTTCTCCGCGCAGCGCTGGGCGCTCACCGGCGAGGCCGGCCTGTTCCTGGATCCGTTCTATTCGCCCGGCAGCGACTTCATCGCGATTTCCAACACCTATATCTGCGAGCTGATCGGCCGCGACCGCGCCGGCAAATCGCTCAGCCCGTATGTGGAGCTGTACCAGCAGCTGTATTTTTCGTTCTACGAAAACACCCTGACGCTGTACCAGGATCAATATGCCTTGTTCGGCGACGAGCAGGTCATGCCGGTCAAGGTGATCTGGGATTACACCTATTACTGGTCGCTGCTGGCGCCGCTGTTCTGCTCAGGGCGCATCGCCGACCTGAGCCTGCTGGCGCGCATGAAGGCAGACTTTTTCTACGCGCGCGACATGAATCTGGCCATGCAGCGCGTCTTGCACGACTGGGGCGTGCGCAACACCGAACAGGGCATCACCGGCAGCGATGGACGCCTGCTGGACCAGTATCTGATCGGCTGGTTCAACGAACTCAATGGCGCCTTGAACGACACCCTGGACGATGACGCCTTTGCCGCACGCATCCACCGCAACGTGGCGCAGATGGCGGTACTGGCCCGGGAAATCCTGCAGCAGGCACGCCAACGCCACCCGGAGCTGTCCGACCACGGCCTGGACGCGCTGACGGCCGATGCCAGCGGCGAGGCGATCCTGACCGCCACGTGGTACGCCGACGCGGCGTGAGTTTGAGCGCGCGCGCCGATGCGCGGCGAGTTTCGGCGTACAACGCACTTTTTCGAGCAGTACGTGCAGCACGTGAGCGCATTGGCATCCAGTGCGCAATGCCCCACCGGACAGTCAGTGGGCTGCTTTATTGAAAGCCCTGCGCACCGACCCTCTCGACTGGTCCTTGCCCGCCACCGTCGCGGGACCCTTGGCGGCATGGATGCCGCCACGGAGCTTACATGGATGTACTTGCAGCGTGTCCTGCGATGGTGGGCGGGCAAGGGCCCTGCAGCAAAGGCGCAGACCATCCGCTCTCAGCCCATCCCACCATTGATGCCGATGACCTGGCCATTGATGTAACCGGCGGACTCCGAACACAGAAACGCCACCAGCGCGGCCACTTCCTCGGGCTTGCCCACGCGTCCGGCCGGCACCAGTTGCTTGATGACGTCCGGGGCGAAGCTCTCGCCGACCATCTCGCCTTCGATCATGCCCGGCGCCACCACGTTGACTGCGATACCGCGGCTGGCCATCTCGCGCGATAGCGACCTGCTGGCACCGTGCAGCGCCGCCTTGGCTGCGGCGTAGTTGGTCTGCCCGCGGTTGCCCAGCACTGCCGCCACCGACGACACACTCACGATGCGGCCCCAGCGCGTGCGTGCCATCGGCAGCAGCAAGGGCTGGGTGACATTGAAGAACCCATGCAGCGACACATCGATGACACGATGCCACTGGGCAGCGTTCATGCCCGCCATCGGCGCGTCGTCGTGGATGCCGGCGTTATTGACCACGATCTGGATCGGGCCGCTGTCCAGCAGGACCTCCAGCGCGGCCGTGGCCGCCTGCGCGTCGGCCACATCGAAGGCCACCGCCTCTGCGCTGCCACCGTCGGCAACGATCGCAGCCACCACGGTTTCGGCGCGCGCCAGGTTGCGGTTGGCATGCACGATGACATGCCGGCCTTGCGCGGCCAGCTGACGGCAGATGGCGCCGCCAAGATCGCCGCTGCCGCCGGTCACCAGCGCACGACGCTGTGGAAGGGATGTGCTCATGGATGCCTCGATGAAAGCCGCAAACGGCAGCGGCGAGCCCGTCATCCTAGCGACTGCCGCGGGCCGCGGGATAGATCGCCCGCATCTCGATCGCCCGCATCATGCAGGAACGCGCTTGCGCGCGATGTGGCCTCGCCGGTAACGCTGCATCGCGCGCAGGCGCGCTCCTACGTGGCGTCGACGGCCTGTGCGGCGCTCAGCATCACTGTCGCTCGCCCTTCGGCAAGCAACTGCTCGCCATGCGTCAGGCGGAAGCTGTATTGCTGGCTGTCCTCGCCCTGCATCAGCACCTGCGCCTGGCACACGATCGCCTCGGGCAGCTGCTCCAGATAGGCCACATGCAGCTCCACGCCACGCAAGGCCACCAGCATGCCCGGGCGCACCGGCTTGCCCGAGGCGCGGCCCAGCAAGCCGCCATGCACGGCCATCGCCTGCGCGCCGTATTCGCACAGATGCAGCGCGCGCAGGCGCCCGGCGGCGCGCAACGGATGCGTCTGGTCGCGGTGCGCGAGGCTGCGCAGCACGATGCGCTGCGCATCCCACTCCACCACCTCTTCCCACAGGCACATCGCGCCCTGGTGCGGAATCAAGGCGGCAATCGCGTCACGTCCCTGCATGCGGCTCTCCGTTGGCCATGCGTTCCAGCGCCGGTTCGCGCGACACCAGCAAGGCCAGAATGAAATTGAACAACACTCCCAGCGCCACCGTGCTGCCGATGGCGCGCAATACCGGGATGCTGGAGGCGGCCAGCAAGGCGAACACCAGCAGCGTCATCAGGCTGCACACGATCAGGGCATGCAGCGTGCGCAGCTGATCGGCGTGGTCGTCGCCGGCATGATCGAAGAACAGCGCGTAGTCCAGACCAAGCCCGGCCGCCAGGATCAGCGCGATCAGGTGGAACAGATTGAGCTCCACGCCGGTGCCGCGCAGGATGGCCAGGATCAGCACCGTGGTCAGCGCCATCGGCAGCAGCACGCGCACGATGCGGCGCGGGCTGCGCAGCGCGATCGCCACCGTCGCCGCCAGCAGCAACGCGGCCAACACCAGCGCGCCGAGCACGCGTGCGCGGTAGGCGGCCACCAGCGATTCGGACGCGTCCTTCAGGTCCAGCAGCTGTGCATCACTGCCCTGCACCGCCGCTGCCAGCACTGCCGGGTCGCGCAGGCCGGTCAACGACACCAGCGCGGTGCTGCGATCGCCGCGGCCCAGCAGCAGCCCGCCGACCGAGGTGGCCAGCGGCGAGCCGGCCAGGTCCCTGGGCAGCAGCGGCGCGGCATGCTTGGCCGTGTCCAGATCCTGCAGGAAGGGCGCAAACGCATCGCTGCGCAACGGCGTGGTGGCTACCGCCTGCTCGGTCATGGCACGCGCCTGCGCGGCATCCGGCAACGCCGCCTGACGTGCCTGCTGGGTCCGGGCACTGGGCAGATACCGCGCGGCCATGTCGTAGCCGGTCAGCGCGCCATGGCGCACCAGTGCATCCAGGCGCGGCCGCAACTGCTCGCTGGCCTGCAGCGCGGCTTCGTCGCTGGCCGCGGGCACGGCAAGCACGTAGCGCACATCCGGCGCACCCAGTTCCTGGCGCAGGCGGGTGTCCTGGGCCAGTGCCTTCGGCGGCACCGGCGTGAGCTTGGAGAGATCGTTCTGCCAGAACTGGCCGGGCGCAAACGCGATCACCGCGATGCCGATCGCCGCCACCACCGCCAGGCTGATGCGTGGCCGCGGCAGCCGCGCGATGCCGCGCCACAGCGTGGCCAGCAGCCGCGAATCGGCGTAGTCGCGCGCGGCCGGGTCGATCAAGGCCGGCAGCAGCCAGCGCGTACCGACTGCAGCGGTGGCCAGGCCGGCGATGGTGAACACCGCCAGCTGGCGCAGGCCGTCCACCCCGGAGAACAGGAAGGTCACATACGCGATGCAGGTGGAGACCACGCCGGTGGCCAGCGTCGGCCATAGATGCCGCGCGTTGTCGCGTGGGTCCAGACCGGGGCGTTGATGACTGAACAGGTGGATCGGGTAATCCTGCACCACCCCGATCAAGGTGAAGCCAAAGGCAATGGTGATGCCATGCACGCCATCGAACAGCAGCGCCACCGCGGCCAGCCCGGCCAGGCCAGCGCTCGCCAGCGGCAACACGCCAAGGACCGGGATCTTCCAGCTGCGGTAGGCGATCAACAGCAGCAGCACCAGGCCCACCGTATCGAGCGTGCCGATCCACTGCGATTCGCCCTGCGTGCGTGCGGTGATTTCCACCGCGAACGCTCCCGGGCCGGTGAGTGTCAGCCGCGTGGTGCTGCCTTGGGCGACCTTGGCAAACGCCGCCTGCACTGCGTCGTAGGCCAGCTGCTGCCCGGTGGGATCGAAACCGGCCGCCCGCGTCTGCGCCACCAGCAGGGCCGCGCTGCCGGCACGATCGAACCACACCGCGTTGCGCAGCTGCGGTGCGGCCGCCGGCTGCAGGGTCTCGGCCAGATGCAGCACTTCCAGCGTGGGGTCGCGTGGCAGCAGCGGCTCCACCAGTGCCGCGGCCGGCGAGCCCAGGTCCTGCACGCGCGCCTGCAGCGCCGTCTCCAGGGTCGATGCGTCCAACCGCGTCGTGTCGAAGCTGTCGCTGAGCAGGTAGCGGTACGGCAGCAGGCGTTCCGGGATCGCCTCCAGCCCGGCGTTGCCACCGTTGCCAACCAGTTCGAACAGCTCCGGCTGTGCGGCCAGGGCCTGCTGCAATGCCTGCGACTGCTCGGCCAAGGTGACCGGGTCGCTGTTGGACAACGCCATCAGCAGCAGCCGCGATCCGGGGCCTTCGCCGAGTTCCTCGATCAAGAGCTTCTGCGCCGGCGTGCGCGGGGCGGGCATGAATTTACGTAGATCGCCGGTGACCTTGAGCGTCTCGCTCAACCAGAATCCAGCGATCGCCAGCAAGGCCAGCCACAGCAATGCCAGGCCGATGCGGCGGTTTGCGGTCAACTTAAACGCCATGGTGTGGATGTCCTACTGCAGCGGCCGAACGTCCACCGGCCGCGTTCGCGGCACGCATCGTCATCGGCAGCACGCGCTTGCCGGATGCGGAGGTTGTGATCTTTATGGAGACGACCGGCGCAACCCTCCCGCGCGCGGTCACGCGCCCGGACCGTGGCAGAGCGTCGTCAGCGCCGCGACATCGGTCACGCTGGCCGCCGCGCGGGCCGCGCCGGCCAGCAGCGTGCGCTGCACGTCCCCCTTGGCGGGTACGCTCTCGATGCACCGCAACTCATCATTGCGGCCATACAGACGCAGTTCGCGCACCTGCTTGGCCACCGCGGCGTCCTTGGGCTGCAGCGTCAGCTGCCAGGCCTGCGGCTGGCCCTGCCCAGTGAGGCGATACTGCTGTTCCAGCAGCGCGCGGTCGCCGGCCAGCAACGCGCCGAAGCCGGATTTCAACCCGGCCAGCTCGGGCACGCGGCTCAACGAGAAGCGGCGCGGCGGCTTGCCGTCGCGTTCCAGCACGCCCTCGTCGCCCTGCAGGGTGGTGGTCTCGTGATACGGCGCGCTGACCTCGCGCACCAAGGTCTGCGCATCCGGGCGGCGGTAGTGGCCCTGCACGCGCAGCGGCGTCTTCAGCAGGGCAGAGCCACGCAGTTCGACGAACTCGGTACTGACCGGGGCCGGGCGCGCCAGGCGCTGCAGCACCTGGCCGACATCCAAGGTCTCAGGCGGTGCGGCGCATAGCGGTGCGGCGCTGAACAGCAGTATCAGCATCCACGGCAGGGTGCGGCGCATCGGCATGATGGGTATTCCAGAAATCGTAGAAGTTGAACCAGTTGTACGGCGCGTAGCGCGTGTAATGTTCCAGCCTGGCAGCGTAATCGCGCATGAGTACCGCCAGCACCGGGGCGCGCTGGCGACGCGGCAGGTCCAGGCCTTCGCTGAAGGTCTCAAATGCCAATTCGTAATGGTTGCCGCCGCGATACAGGCCGAACGCCAGCACCACCGGCACCTTGAGCGCGGCGGCGATCAGCCACGGCGAGGTCGGGAACATCGCGTTGCGGCCCAGGAACATCGCCGGCAGCGCCGGGTCGCCCTCGCGCGGGCGGTCGATCAGCAGCGCCACCAGCGCACCGGCGTCGGTGGCTTCCTTGATCGCCATGACGATCGAGGTCGCATCCATCCCGGCATCGATAATGTTGGCGGCCAGCTGCGGGTTCAGCGCACCCAGCAGGTCGGTCATGGCGCGGTTGTGCGCCTTGTCCAGCACCACCTTGACCTGCACGTCGGGGCGCTCGGTGGCCAGCACGCGCAGCGCGTCGAAACTGCCCAGGTGGGAACCGAAGATCAGCACGCCGCGGCCGCGATCCATCTGCGTATGCAGCTGGTCCAGGCCGGTGATGTCCACGCGGAAGCGCTGCATCTGCCCGCACAGCATGTACACCCGGTCCAGGATGGTGGAGGCGAAGGTGTGGATATGCCGGGCCACGTCGCGCAGCGTTGCCTTGCGGCCCAGCACCCGCGCCAGGTAGGTCCGCGAGGCGGCGCGTTCGGGCGCACGCACCAGCAGGAAGTACAGCGTGATCGGGTACAGCAGCGCACGTCCCACCGCGCGCCCGGCGTGGCGGGCGATGCCGCGGATCAGCCACAGCGCGAAGCGTCCGCCGCCTTCGGGACGCTGCTTCCAGTGATTGCTCATGCCAGCGCCTCCGCCACCAGTTCGCCACTGACCAGCACCTGGTCGGCACGCTGCACACGAAAGCGCCAGCGCGGGCCGTCGCCTTCCAGCGTGACCGAGGCGGTCTGGCCCGGCAACAGCGGCTGCACGAACTTCACCTGCGGCAGCCGTGCCGCCGCGCGCGGGCCATGCAGTGCTTCCACGGCCTGCAGCACATGGTCGAGCACGACCACGCCGGGCACCACGGGGCGACCCGGAAAGTGCCCGGGCAGGCAGGGATGATCATGCGGCACGACGAAATCCATAAGCGCGAAACTCAGATCCTGGGTTGAAGCATTGCAGCCACGGCCTTGTGTGCCTGCTCGGTCAGTTGTTGACGATCCGGCGCATCCGGCCCGGTCACCGCGATCGGCTCGCCGATGCGTACGCGGATGATGCCGGGACGCACCCTGAACACACCATCCACCGGCAGCACCTTGCCGCAGCCATCCAGCGCCACCGGAACCACCTGCACGCCAGCATCGATAGCGGCCTGCAGTAGCCCGGCCTTGAATGGCAATAATGCGCCCGTGCGGCTGCGGGTGCCTTCGGGAAACAGACACAACTGCTTGCCCTCACGCAGCAGCGCGGCAGCCTGCCGCCGCACCAGTGCCCCCGCCCTGCGGCTGTCGCGGTCCAGGAACAGCATGCCGGTGGCGCGCGCATACCAGTTCACGAACGGCACCTTGAGCATTTCTTCCTTGAGCAGGAACCGCAACGGCACTGGCAATGCATGGAACAGTGCGCAGATGTCGATGATCGACTGGTGGTTGCTGACGAACAGGTAGTTCCTGGACCAGTCGACCCGCTCGCGGCCTTCCACGATCACCTTGGCGCCCGCGCCGCGGAACAGCACCGACGACCACATCCAGCGGCCCATGTGTAGCGGACGATCGGGATCGCGGGTGATCGCCAGCACCACCAGCGCACAGGCGATGCCGCCGGCGGTGAACACCAGCGTGAACGCCAACTGCAACAGGTTGAACACAGCCCACGCCAGGCGCGACGGCATCCTTGCCAACGGCATTTTTGTCTTGTCCCCGAAACTGCGCACGTACGTCGGTGCCCTTGGGCCACGCTTTCAGCGTAGCAAATCGCGCCAGAACGCCGGGCCTAGCCTCGCCATCTGCCGCATGAAGTCGGGCAGATTACGATAGGGACGCTGGGGAAACCAGCGGCCGCGCAATAGATATTCCCCAACGAAGAACCCGCCAACCACGCCATACACCAGCACATTGGCGAACAACGATGCGCGCGCATCGCCGATCGGCAACGGCGAGGCATGGCCCAGCTGCGCCAGCACGCCGCTGGGTTCGGCGCACAGCCCCAGTACCAGGTTGACCAGGGTCAACCCGCACAGCAGCAGCGCCCAGGCCAGGGTGAGCCTGCGCGTATAGCGGTACTGGTCGGGCGTGATCGGCATCCCGGCCTGCTGGTACAGCCCCTCGACGATACGGGTGATCAGCGGCGTGCGCCCGCGTCGCAGGCTGCGCCCGAAGAACCACGCCACCCAGCCGGTGAACACCACCGGCGGGGCGGCCAGCAGCAGCATGGCGTACGGCGAGCGCCACAACGCGCCCAGGCCGACCAGGATCAGCACGCACAGGCCCCAGGCCCATGGCCGCCGCGCCACCAACGGTTCGATCAACACCATCAGCACCAACGTGGCGCCGGCGATGACGGCCAGCTCCGGGCGATGGCTGGCGTTGGCCCAATGCGCCAGCGGCGAGTAGGCCACCGCCAGCAACACGCCCACGCCCAGCACCCACGGCGGCGGGTCACTGGCCGCAGCGGTCGGAACCTCAGACGGTCTTGTTGGCTTGGACATGCGCCGACAATGCGCGCAGCGACGCGAAGATGCGACGGTTCTCGTCGTTGTCCGAGCGCAACTGGAAACCGTAGCGCTTGCTGATCGCCAGCGCCAGTTCCAGTGCATCGATCGAGTCCAGCCCCAGCCCGGTGTTGAACAGCGGCGCCTCCGGATCGATGTCGGCGGGTTGGACGTCTTCCAGGTTCAGGCTTTCGACCAGGAGTTCGGCCAGTTCACGTTCGGCAGCGGTTTGCGAGGACATCCAGGGCTTCCACAGGTGAGAGTCAGGCAACAAAATGGGAACAAGCAACCAGCATCGCGGGCGACCATTGATTTCGATGGGCGTCGCATCGAGCCGGAGTGTACGTTGCCGTCACCGCCGGTCCGAGCACCGCCCGCGCCCATCAGGGCACCGGTGCGCGTTGTCGGTCGTTCTTCAAAAGAGATCAGCGGCCCGCACAGCTGCCCGGGCCGCCGGACAGGCTATCATGACTGCATGACGCTGGCCCGCTGCAGGTTTGTTCCAGGATGATTTCCACCGCTGTTCGCCCCACCCCGACCGCCATGCCGGCAGCCGGGCCGGCTCCCGGACCGGAGTGTCCGGATGTACTCATCGTCGGCGGCGGCCCGGCCGGCTGCGCGGCGGCCATCGTGCTTGCCGAGCTCGGTTGGGCGGTCACCCTGCTCGAAAAGGAGCAGCACCCGCGCTTTCATATCGGCGAATCGCTGCTGCCGATGAACGTGCCGATCCTCCAGCGCCTGGGTGTGCTCGAACAGGTGCGCCGGATCGGCGTACTCAAGCGTGGCGCGGATTTCCCCAACGACAGCGGCGGCTACAACACGTTTCGCTTTTCCCACGCGCTCGACGCCAAGGCCGACTTCGCCTTCCAGGTGCCGCGCGCGCAGTTCGACCAGGTCTTGTTCAAGCGTGCGCGTGCGGTGGGCGTGGATGCGCGCGAACAGGTCAGCGTGGAACAGGTGGCGTTCGACGGCGAACAACCGGTGTTGCAGGCGCGCACCGCAGACGGCGGCGTGCAGCAGTTCCGCCCGCGCTATCTGCTCGATGCCAGCGGCCGCGACACCTTTCTGGGCACCCGGCTCAAGCTCAAGCGCGCCAATGCCAGGCATCAATCGGCCGCGTTGTTCAGCCACTTCCGCGGCGTGACACGGCGCCCGGGCGAGGATGCCGGCAATATCAGCATCTACCGGCATGCACACGGCTGGATGTGGCTGATCCCGCTGCCCGACGACATCATGAGCGTGGGTGCGGTCTGCTACCCGGAGTACATGAAGACCCGCAAGGGCGACAGCGAGGGCTTCTTGATGCGCACGCTGGCGCTCAATCCGGAGCTCAACGCACGCATGCGCGGCGCCGAGCGCGTGGCACCGGTGCATGCCACCGGCAATTACGCCTACGAATGCACGCGCATGGCCGGGCCGCGCTGGCTGATGCTGGGCGATGCCTACACCTTCGTCGACCCGATGTTCTCCTCCGGCGTGTTCCTGGCCATGCACGGCGCCGAGCGCGGTGCGGCGATGGTGGATGCCGCGCTGCGCACGCCGCAGTCGGAGGCGAAACTGCAGCGCGCGCTACAACGCGAACTGACCCGCGGCGTGGATGAATTCAAGTGGTTCATCTATCGCTTCACCTCACCCACCATGCGCGCCCTGTTCGCGCAGCCGCAGAACACCTGGCAGGTGGAACAGGCGGTGGTGGCGATGCTGGCCGGCGATGTGTTCGACAGCCCCAAGGTGCGCATCCGCCTGCGCGCCTTTCGTGCGCTGTACGCGCTCACCACCTTGTCGATGATGCCGCGCGCCTGGCACTCCTGGCGCCACCGCCGGCGCCAGGCCAAGCTCGGCTTCGACGGCGACACCTTGCACCGCGACACGCAACGACGAGACGCTCAATGACCGCTTCCCCGGCCCAGACCACGCACGCCGTGCGCCATCCCCGCCTGCAGGTCGACTATGTCGACCAGACCGACCCGGCCTTGCTGCTGGCCGACGCGCAGGTGTTGGCCGTGTTCGGCTTCGGCGATGCGGCGCCGCGCCTGCACGACCCGCGCTATCTGCGCGTGCCGCTGCAGCCGTACCAGGCCGATGTGCTGGAAGTGTGGCGCACCGATGCGCCGGTGCGTAGCGGCCGCGACGGCAACATCGCCTGGTCCAGCGACGGCCGCCTGCAGTTCGGCGTGATCGAGATCGACGAGCGGGATGTCGATATCGAAGACGCCGCCGCCAAGGCCTATGCGCAGATCACCGCCTTCGTCAGCGGCAGCGACACGCCACGCCTGCTGCGCATCTGGAACTACCTGGATGCCATCACCCTGGGCAGCGGCGACCGCGAGCGCTACCGGCAGTTCTGCGTGGGTCGCGCACGTGGCCTGGGCGCGTTCGACACCGCGCAGCTACCGGCCGCCACCGCGGTGGGCCGCTGCGATGCCGAACGCATCATCCAGATCTACTGGCTGGCCGCCGCCGATGCCGGCACCCCGCTGGAAAATCCGCGCCAGGTCAGTGCCTACAACTACCCGCGCCAGTATGGCCCGCAGCCGCCGAGCTTTGCGCGCGCCATGCTGCCGCCGGCCGGCAGCGACATGCCGCTGCTGCTCTCGGGCACCGCTGCGGTAGTTGGGCATGCCTCGATGCATACCGGCCAATTGCTGGCGCAGCTGGAAGAAACCTTCGCCAATTTCGATGCGCTGCTCGGTGCTGCGCGTACGCATGCCCCTGCACTGCCCGCGCAGTTCGGCGCCGGCACCCGGCTGAAGGTGTATGTGCGCGAGCAGGACGACCTGGCCAAGGTCGCTCACGCCCTGGATGCGCGCTTCGGCGATGCGGTGCCGCGCCTGCTGCTGCATGCGGTGATCTGCCGCGACGAACTGGCGGTGGAGATCGATGGGGTGCATGGATAAACCCAGATGGCCGCAGGTGCCGCCTGCTGCATTCAAACGGCACGGTGAGCGACCGGCAGACAGCGTCTGCCGGCCAGGCGCGCGCCAGCATCGCTCAGCCGTTGAGCAGTCCCAGCACCACATCGCGCGGCAGCTTGCCGGTTTCGTTGCGTGGCAGCACCGCAAGCTTGCGCAGGCGGCGCGGCAGGAACACCGGGTCGACGCTGACGCGCAGGGCGGCAAGGATCTGTGACTCGTCCAGGGTGGGGGCGACCACCAGTGCGGCGATGCGGCCGACGGCCTGCCCGGACTCCGGTGCCAGTTGCACCATGATGCCGTCGACCACGCCGGGGATGGCGAGCAGGCGGCGGGTGAGATCGGCCAGCGAGGCGCGCTTGCCGGCGATTTCCAGCAGATCGGCCTGGCGCCCGCGCACCTGGAAACGGCCGTCTTGCGCAACGTCCATCATGTCGGCCAGCAACACCGGCGTGGCCAGATGCGGCGCATGGACCAGCGTGCCGGCAGCCTGGGTTTCCAGGCGTACGCCCGGCAGCGGCGTCCATGCGGCCTCCAGCGCGGTGCGGCGCACCGCAAAGACGCAGGTTTCGGTGGAGCCGAACATCTCGCGGACTTGCCCGCCAAAGCGCGCCTCTGCCGCCGCCGCGATCTCCTGCGCCAGCGGTGCAGTGGCCGAGACGATGCCCACCAGCGGCGGCAACACCACGCCCGATTCGACCAGCGCGCGCAGATGTACGGGCGTGGTCACCAGCACCCGCGGCTCGGGAACCTCCGATAACGCGCGTGCCACATCGTCCGGAAAGAACGGCCGCCCGGCGTGCACCGCCAGCGTGGTCACCATCGGCAGCAGCACCGACAATTCCATGCCGTACATGTGCTGCGGCGGCACCGTGGCCACCACGTGCGGCACCGCGTCGGTGTGCGCCCACAGGCTTTGCAGCGCCACCAGATCCTGCCGGGTACTGGTCAGGAAGCTGCCCCAGGTCTTGGGATTGGGCTGCGGGCTACCGGTGCTGCCGGAGGTGAAGCCGATCGCCACCAGGGCGTCGTCGGCCAGCTGCGGTATCGGGCCGTCGGCCTGCGGCAGCTCGGTGGGCAGTTGCCAATAGCGTGGCGGCGCCAGCTCCAGCGCCAGATCGCCCAGGCAATAGGCATCGGCGTGCCGCGCCTGCACCTCGCCGACCACGGCCGGCGCGCGCGAGGACGGTAGCAGCGACACCTGCCCACGCAACGCACAGGCATAGAAGGCCACCATGAACCGGTAGCGGTCTTCGCACAGGTTCACCGCATGGCGCCCGTCGGGTAGCTGCTGTGCCAGTCCGTGCACGTGCGCGATGAAGGTGGCCAGATCGACCGACTGCCCCGCGCGCCACGCCAGCGGCCGGCCAGGCGCGCCGACGGCCATGGGGTGGGAAACGGCAGAAGCAGGCAGGCTGGACATGTGGATCGACAATCGCAAAAGCGCGCTAGCTTGGCCGCCGCCCGGGCCGCTGGCAAGTCGGGAGGCCGCGGCTGCGCCACGGGGGCGGCCGCCGGGAACCTCGACCAGGACCGTGCGCGCAGCGCGTTGCCCCTCATTGCAGTTGCGCATTGCAGCTGGTGCGCAGTGGCGATGGAGCGCGTGCGCGCGTGTGGAACCACCTACGCCGTCTATGGCCGCACCCGCCATGTGTCCATGCCTGGCCTGCGATGCCGCACTGGTCCAGTGCGGACATGACCTGTGGCCCAAGCCTTGCGCGCGGGCGAGCTGCTAGGCTTGCCCGCTCTCCGTTGCGTGCAGTTGTTGCCGATGCCCAGATTGTTGCCGCTGTCCTTGTTGTTGCTGGCTGTCACCGCGCATGCGCAGTCCGCCGCACCGCTCACCATCGAACAGGTGATGGCCGATCCGGACTGGATCGGGCCATCGGTCGAGCAGGCGTGGTGGCAATGGGATGGCAAACAGGTGCAATACCTGCTCAAGCGCGACGGCAGCCCGGTGCGCGACACCTACCGCCAAGGCATCGACGGTGCCGCCGCCGAACGCGTGGCCGATACCGCGCGCGCCGGCCTGGATGCCGCCAACCCCAGCTATGACGCCGCCCGCCAGCGCATGCTGTTCGCACGCAACGGCGACATCTTCCTGCGCGATCTGCGCTCGGGCGCGCTCACCCAGCTGACCCGCAGCAACGAGGTCGAATCGCGCCCGCAATTCGCCAGCGATGGCGGTGCGATCTGGCGTGCGGGCAACAACTGGTATCACTGGCGCGCCGATGGCGGCACCGCGCAGGTCGCCGTGGTCAAGGCCGAGCGCGACCCCAATGCCGCGCCCAAGGCCGATACCTTGCGCGAGCAGCAACTGGCCACGCTGGCCACGCTGCGGCGCGACCGTGAACAACGCGATGCGCTGCGCACCCAGGAAGACGCCTGGCGCCGTGCCGATGCCACCCGTGCCGCCGCGCCGGTGTATCTGGGCGATGAGGTCGAGATCGTCGACAGCGCCTTGTCGCCGGACGGCCGCCACCTGCTGGTGGTCACCCAGGCCAAGAAGGCCGACGAGGGCCAGGCCGGCAAGATGCCCAAGTACGTGACCGAATCCGGTTACGAGGAATTCCAGGAAGTGCGTACCCGCGTGGGCCGCAACGCGCCGGTCGCGCACGCGCTGTGGCTGGTGGATGTCACCGCCGGCAGCGCGCGGCAGCTGTCGTTCGACGCGCTGCCGGGCATCGCCACCGATCCGCTGGCAAGCCTGCGCAAGGCCGCCAAGCGCGATGCGCTCAAGGGCAACCGCGCGGTGCGGGTGGAAAGCGATGGCGATGGCAGCGGTCCAGCCGTGCACTGGAGCGACGACGGCCGCAACGTGGCGGTGGAAATCCGCGCCACCGACAACAAGGACCGCTGGATCGCCAGCGTGGATCTGGACGCAGCAAAACTGCAGCCGCGGCATCGGCTGAGCGATGGCGCCTGGATCAACTGGGACTTCAACGATTTCGGCTGGCTGCCCGACAACCGTACGCTGTGGCTGCTGTCCGAAGAATCCGGCTACTCACAGCTGTACACGATCGACGGCAACGGCAAGCCGCGCCAGCGCACGCGTGGCACCTGGGAAGTGTCGATGCCGGTGCCCAATGCCGATGGCAGCGGCATGTACTTCCTGTGCAACCAGAAGTGGCCGGGCGACTACGAGGTGTGCAAGCTCGACCTGCGCACCGATCAGCTCACCGAAGTGACCGCCTTGAACGGTGTGGAAGGCTTCAGCCTGTCGCCGAACGGGCAGCAGTTGTTGGTGCGTTACTCCGGTGCGTATCTGCCGCCGCAGCTGGCGGTGGTGCCGGCCGCCGGCGGCCAGGCCACCGTGCTCACCGACACCCGTACGCCCGCCTTCAAGGCGCAATCGTGGATCGCACCGCAGTACGTGCAGGTGCCGTCCAAACACGGCGCCGGCACGGTCTGGGGCAAGTATTACGGCCCGCAGACGCCCGAGCCGGGCAAGCAGTATCCGGTGGTGATGTTCGTGCATGGCGCCGGCTACCTGCAGAACGTGTCGCAACGCTACACGCCGTATTTCCGTGAGCAGATGTTCCACAACCTGCTGGTGCAGCAGGGCTACATCGTACTGGATCTGGACTACCGCGCCTCCGAAGGCTACGGCCGCGACTGGCGCACCGCGATCTACCGCAACATGGGTCATCCGGAGCTGGAAGACTACCTGGACGGCCTGGACTGGCTGGTGGCCACCAAGCAGGGCGATCGCGCACGCGCCGGCATCTATGGCGGTTCCTACGGCGGTTTCATGACCTACATGGCGCTGTTCCGCAGCCCCGGCACCTTCAAGGCCGGCGCGGCGCTGCGGCCGGTGGGCGACTGGATGCAGTACAACCACGAGTACACCTCCAACATCCTCAACACGCCCGAGCTCGATCCGCAGGCCTACAAGACCTCCTCGCCGATCAACTACGCCGACGGGCTGCGGGACCACCTGCTGATCGCCCACGGCATGATCGACGACAACGTGTTCTTCAAGGACTCGGTGGACATGACGCAGAAGCTGATCGAACTGCACAAGGACAACTGGCAGGTGGCGCCCTACCCGCTGGAACGCCACGGCTTCACCCGCGCCGACGCGTGGCTCGACGAGTACAAGCGCATCCTCAAGCTGTTCAACGAACAGGTGAAGCCTTAGAGCGTGTTCGGTACTTTGAGGTGAGTGTGAAGCGTCCTGTGGCGCGTCGAGTCAAGGCGTGCGCTGCGCCTTGCCCAGGCTGGCCGCCTTGTCAAGGCGCGCAACGCGGTATCGGCGCGCCACAGGACGCTTCCCCAGAAGATTGGCCGCCAGCGGCACGGAGTGCGCGCCGCGCAGCTTGCCTTGGCGCTACCAAGCCGGCGCCACGCAGCACCCGCTCCGCACCGCTGGCGGTCAACGCATCTCATCTCAAGGTGCATAACACGCTCCAAACCCGTCGAGACTGCGCGTGCCGTCCGCGCATAGAGATGGACGACACGCGCAGGGCTCGGGTGTTGCGCGTATTGCACGCAGATGCACCAGGCATCAAGGTGGTCATGGGCGCCCCCACCGGCAACATGCTGGTCGATGCCGGGGTCAGGCCATCTCGCAGTCACGATCCGCCCTGACCTACCGCGCAGAACGTTGCCGATCCGCCCATCGGCAGCGACGACGTTGCGATCAGGATCCACGTCGCAGCACGTGCGCAGGCCCACCAACCTCGGCGTCTGGGTTGCTTCGCACTCACCTGTTGCTACGCCAGTGGCTCTAAGCTTGGCGCAGGACCCAATGCCAGTCAGTTAAGCCCCGAGGGGAGCTGATCCAGTAAAAAGGGAACGTGTTCAACACGTTCCCTTTTTTGCTTGATGAGCCTGTTTGCGAGCGCTCTGCGCGAGACGTTACCGCGAGTCCCTGATCGACTCGACCAACTCAGCACATTGATAGAGCCGGCCTGGATCGAGCAGGCGCTGGCGACTAGCGGCAAGGCGTCGATCCGGCGGCGCAAGCTGCCGGCCGAACATGCCGTGTGGCTGGTGATCGGACTGGCGCTGTTTCGTGACCGACCACTGTGGCAGGTGGTGCAGCAGCTCGATCTGAGCCTGGACGCACAAGCGCTGCCCGCGCCGAGTGCCAGCGTGCAGGCCCGCCAGCGCCTGGGAGAAGAACCCCTGGCCGAACTGTTCGGTCTATTGACCCGGGCCTGGAGCCGCACACCGGTGGATACGCAGCGGCCACTGCGCGTGCTGGCGGTGGACGGCGTGGTCTGGGCAGCACCGGACACTGCGGAGAATCGAGCCGACCTCGGCAGCTGCAGCAACCAGCATGGTCCCTTGTCCTGGCCGCAGATTCGCGCCACCTGCCTGATGGATACCCACAGCCACGAGCTGCTCGACGCCAAGCTCGGCGGCATGGACTGCGGTGAACTGAGCCTGGCGGCGCAGCTGCAGGGCCAGGACCACTCGGTGACGCTATTTGACCGAGCGTACTTCTCGGCCGCGTTCCTGCTGGACTGGCAGGCTGCGGGCACGCAGCGTCACTGGCTGATGCGGGCCCGGGACAACCTGCGCCATGAGATCGTCGAACAACTCGCGCCCGGCGATGCACGCATCCGCATGCCGGTCTCGCCACAAGCGCGCAAGGCACGTCCGGAATTGCCCAGCCACTGGCAGGCGCGCCTGATCGAGGTCAGCGTAGGTGGGCGGCTACGGCGCTTCATCACCTCGTTGCCGTGTCCCCACACGCATCCAGCCCATGCCTTGGCCGAGCTCTATCGCCAGCGCTGGGAGATCGAGTTGGGATTCCGCGAGATCAAGCAGTCGCTGCAGGAGGGCGAACCGGTACTGCGCAGCAAGCAGCCCGCGCTGGTGCGCCAGGAACTGTGGGGCGTGCTGATCGCCTACACACTGCTGCGGCGCTGGATGCGAGAGATGGCCGCTCACGCCAAGGTGGAGCCCCAGCGCATCAGCTTCCACACAGCCAGCTATGCCATCGTCAACCTGCTGGCGGTCCCGAGCCTGGATTCGGCGGGCACCCTGCCCAGGCAACTGACGGCCTTGTTGGCACAGTCCAGGCACTTCGTGCTGCCACCACGCCGCACCGAACGAAGCTTCCCCAGAGTCGTCAAGAACCGCACTTCGAAGTTTCCTACGAAAAATGCCAATCAGCGTTAACTGACTGGCATTGGGCGCAGGACCGGCAAGTCGCCATCGCTGCACGCGTGCTGCCCACCGGTCCGCCGCATGACCGGTGCGCCGCCGGCATGATGGCGCTTCCACTCACCACGGGCGCAGGGAAGGGAGACGCGATGGGCCTGTGGGACCGTTTGTTTGGACGCAAGAGCACTGCGGCAGACACGCCGCGCACGGCACCGACGGCAACGTCTGTCGCTGCCGCAGACGCGTCGGAGGTGGCGGCCGAGATCGACCGCGTGCTGCAGCCGGCGCTGAGTGCGTTTCGGCGCGGCGACCATGTCGGTGCCTACAACGCTGCGCAGGCGCAGCTCCACCTTGGTGCCGATGCGCAGCGCCTGTGCGCGCTGTCGTTGAGCGCGCTGGACCGCTATCGCGAAGCCTACCCGCACTGGCTGGCGCTGTACGCGCTGGAGCCCACCGCACACAACGCACTGCAGCTGGCAACCACCTCGGTGATGTGCAACGAGATCGTCCAGGGCGAGCAGTGGCTGCTGACCTTCGACAACCTCAATGCGCAGGAGCGGTCCACCTCGCCGGCGACCGCGCGTACCAGCTTCCTTACCGCGCTCACCCGCGCCGGCCACGGGGCGCACGCGCTGCCGCACCTGGAATGGCTGCGCGAGGCATACGCTGGCATGTCCATCACCGACAGCCACTTCCTGTACGTGCGCGGGCTGCCGTTTCTCGAAGCCTTTCTTGAGCGCAGCACGCCGCTGTTGCGCCAATGCCTGCCTGCCGACACAGTGCCCGAGTGGTACGCGCAACTGCAACCTGCGCTGGATCCGCCCGGGCAGGCGATGGTGGCTGCCCACATCGCATCGCTGCAATGAGCGCCGTCCGGCCAGCATCGGCGCAGCAGCGTGGTAGCTTCGTCACTCCATTGGCGTGGGTTTCGCTGTTGCTGGGGGTGGTCAGCGTGCTGGCCAATCTGGTGCAGATCGCCATGATCGCACTGACGCCAGGTGCGGCATCGCTAGGGCTGCCCGAAGGCATCACCCTGCCCCCCTCCTGGCAGTGGCTGATCGATCACGCCCTGTCGTTATCCGTCGCCGGCGTGGTGCTCTCGGCTGCGTTCTGCGGGTTGAGTTGGGCGCTGCTGCAGCGGCGCGAGTGGGCAAGGCTTGGTTTCGTGGCGGTGTTGCTGGTGACCGGCCTGCTCAATTTCGGCGGACTGGCGTTGATCGGGCCGTTGTTCGACGGCGTGCAGGCGATGTTGCCTGCCGACGTCGTGCACAGCCCGGAATGGCCGGAGCTGCAGGCACGCCTGCAGGTGACCCGCCAGGCCGCGTTGCTGCTGACCGGCCTGGGCGCCTTGGCAATCGGCTGCGTGCATACAGCGCTGGCATGGCGGCTGTGTACTCCCGCAGTATGTGCGGAGTTTGCGTCGTCGGCCTCGGACTAAGAGCGGCAACGGTCCTGTACTTGGATGTAGATGCGTTTCGAGTGAGCAGTCGCGGGTAAACTTGGCGGAACTATTGGACGACGTGAAGCTTGATGAGATGCCTCGCGCGCTGTTTGGTAACCGCTGTTAGAGGCACCTGACGCGCCCAAAAGTCGGTGACGCGTATCTCAATGTGTTGCGGCGAGCCGCCAGCAAGCTTGCGATGCGGGTGCGAGCGAGCGCCGTGGACGCCGACCTGCGGCGCCTTGCCGGCTTTTTCGAGCCGCCGCGCTCATCGCTCAGACGCGCGAACGAAGACAGGAACTGCATAGCGCGCGATCTGGTGCGCTAGGTTGAATGCTGGCTGCGCCGTGACCGGAGGGGTACGCGTCCGACGCAGCGTTAGGTCGATCTTCCACGGCAAGCCCAGATCGGCCAGCGCCTCGCCAAGCCGCGCCAGACCAATAAAGTCGAGTGTGCTGGAGGTTACGCACAGATCAATATCGGAATTGGGCCGGTTAGTTCCGCGTGCGCGCGATCCGTACAGGCATACCTCTTCCACCGTGACGCATTGGGCGAAGACCGCGCCCATGCACAGCCAGTACGCAGCGGCCACGCCGCCTGGCGCCGGGGCGTCAAAGTCGCTCATCGCGAAACGCCTTGAGGCGCGCGGCGAGCGATTCGAGCAGCGGCAGATGGCGCTGGACGATGGCGCAGGCAAGCTCGCGTGCAATGACTCCATGGTGCGACTTCACCGCCAGCGCTCTGCACGCACACATCTCCATCCACAGCTCGCCGTCGCCGACGACACCTCGCGCGAAGGCCTCGCGGAATGTGTCCCGCGGTCCATGCAAATCGATCAGGCCCTGCCAGCGCAGGTACTCGTTGAGCGCATGCCATGCCATGTCATAGCAGATCTCGAACACCTTGATGAGGCCTTGGTCGGCGAGGTTGCCCGCCCCGAAGGTCTCTTCACCGATCTGACTGCGCGCCCACACGAGCGTGTACGCGAACTTGTCGGCACGCTGCTCCCAGCGTGCGGGACAATCGACCGGATCGGCCGCATCAAGCGCTTCGGGCAGTGCGCTGAGATTGGTCATAACAGTTCGCGGGCAAGGCGCGAGCGCCAACCGGCCACAGCGGCCGTGTCAGCCCGTTCTATTTCCGGTGGAAAGACGCGACGCTTGTGCGCGAAATAGACCTCGCGCAGGTCCCCTTCTTCCGAGGCGTTGTACGTCAGGAAGAAGGCGCGGCGGTGGGACCGGCTTCTATTGGGGCTGGACTGATGAGGCAGAAACGCGCTGAACACGACCGCGTCGCCGGGTAACAGGTAGAGCGCCTCCCACGAAATGGAGCATGCATCCACCAACTGACCGTGCGAATGGGGAAGCAGGGTGCGACCGCACGCGAACTCGCAATCGACCTGCAGCGCTCCATTTTCCGCCGTTGTCTCGTCCACCGCGACCATTACCGAGACCGCCTCTTGCGTCAGCAGGCGCCAAGCAGGCGCGTCCTGATGCGGCGCGTAGCCACCGCCTCCCGCCGGCTTGAGGTTAAGCTTTTCCTTGAAGAGCACGTACGGCCGCCCGAAGGCGGCAAAGACCGCCTCATGCATCGCCGGGTTGTCAAACACTGCTGGCGCCTCGGGGCAATGCTCAAGAAACGCCTCGACCCGGTTGAGAAGACGCGTGCCCCCGGGTCCGAGCTCGAAATACTTCATCCAGCGCCCGGCGGTTTCCGGTGCGGCTTCGAGGAAATCGGCCAGCACTCGCAATCGGTCAAGGGCCACGCCCGAAAATGCCGATCGCAGCACGATATAGCCGTGGCGCTGAAACGCCGAGGAATAATTGATTTGCCCCTTAATGGATTGCACAGGGTTACTCGCGAAGGTCGCTCGCCCCGAACGCAGCCGGGTATCGGACGAGGTAGTAGTCGTGCGCGTCCAGCAGAGGGCGCGCCAACAGTTCGCGAACCCCCTGCGCGAAGTACAGCGCCATACTGCAACACCCAACGATCCCGGCGGCGGTGGCTGCAGCCACGCAGGCGGACGTGTGCTGCAGCAGCCATCCGAAACCGCCGAGCCCAACCGGCACGGCCGCTTGGCTCAACCACTTGCCCCAACTTGAGAGCCGTGCCCGGAACGCCGCCGGTGTCGCCGCGCTCCGATACGCCGCGCATCGTGAGTTATGCAGGCCGGTTCCCACGCCGCACGCGAACGAACCGACCGCCAGTGTCCCCGCAGATGCACATACTGCGTAGAGGCCAATGCCCGCGCCTATGAGCGCAACGCTGCCGACAGCCGCTGACAAGGATGACACCGAGCCACGCCGACGCGGCGTCAGGCGGCTGCCTGCCCAGAGTCCGATGGCCATGGCGGCGCTGAACGCGCCCACATACCACGCGGGTTGCCGTTGCTCATGGAGAACGAGAACGGGCACTGTCAGGGAGACAAACGGAATGACGCACCCGTTGATGACCGCGCCGATCACGTTCCAGTCCCGCTCTGCCGGAATGCGAATCGACAGGCGCACCCCCGCCGTCAAACTGGTGAACCAACCATCGCGCGCCCTACCCGGCAACGCCGGCTCGGGGACACGGATCGAGGCAGTCAACAGCAGCGTAACCATGAGCATCGCCGCGTTGACCGCGAGGGCCAGCGACAACGGGATCCAGGTCGCGCCGAATCCGGCGATCAACGGCGCTAGCAGAAGGACGAGGGCCTGTGAGGCGGTAATCGCCGCAAAAGCCTGCCCGAGGCGTTCGCGCTGCACTAGCGACGGAATGATGCTGCCGGACACGGCCGTCATCAGGCTCACGCCCAACGCAAGCGAGCCGACAATGAGCTCGGTGACCAGCGGGCGGTAGTGCCCGTCCCATGTCGCAGCCCAAAGCGCGATCACGCCTGCAAGCGACCAAAGGTCTGCGGCGAGGGCACAGGCCTTGCGCGACCAGCGATCAGCCAGCGGCGCGAGGATGGGGAGGCTGACCAGCCCACACAACGAAAAAATGAGCGCCAACCGGGTAAAATCTGCCTTGGACCCCGTGCGTGGCAGCAGCCACCACGACAGACTCAGGAAGCTGCAGCGACCGCCGAGGATGGCGAGGAACTGCCCGGTCCGAAAGCGGACGAAGTCAGGCGAAGGCACGCGCGTGTGCCTCAGGGCGCAATAGGTCGTGCGGCGCCTGTCCAATGTGCCATAAGGTGGCCTCAATGGCCTCGACGAACGCCGACTGGTGACAGGTCATTAGGACTGTCCCTGCGCTAGCTGCATCATGGATCAGCTCGACGAGCGCGTCGGCGGTTATTTGGTCGAGTCCGTTAAACGGTTCGTCCAGCACGAGCAGCGGGCGCTCTATCAGCAACGCAGCCAGATGCATGAATTTCTTGCGGGTGCCGAGCGACGCCTCGCCGAACGTCGTGCCGAGGTAGGGTTCGACGTTGAGGCGGTGGACGAGGTGCGTAAATCGTGCGCCTCCCACGGCCTCGCCCTGTCCGTGCGCGCGCGCTACCAGGCGTGCGTACTCTTCTCCCGTCACGAAAGGGTAAAACGTGGCCGCATCTGGGACAAAGGCCAGGTTGCGGCGCGCGTCGACGAAATTGCGTTTCAAATCGTGTCCGGCAATGGAGATCCGGCCGCGATACGGAATGACGCCGCACACGGCGCCCAGCAAGGTCGATTTGCCTGCACCATTAGGGCCTGCGATGACGTGACAGCCGGTCGGAAACGCGTGTGTCAGCTCATCAAAGATCTTCGTCCGCCCGTACGAGATCGTCAGTTCAGTCAAGGACAGTGGAAGCATGGTCATCGCGCCCATACGGACGCCACCCAGGAGGTGGCAACTACGATAGAAATGGAGAACAGCAATCCGGCGGCGATCGTGTGCCTCGGCCACGCGCAGTAGGCGACGTACTGGAACGCGCTTAGCAGCATCGCACAGATCGCCACCAGCGCTCCACAGCGCAGCCCGCTGCGGGCCGCAACCAGGGACAACAGGACGCCAACGAACAGTAACGCCGGACCTTCGACCGCCACGATCGCCTGCAGCACCCGCACCGGACGCGCGATCGGCAGCGGCGCGAGAACACCCGCATAGGCCCGTTGGTGCCCCGTCAGCGTGCCGAAACCGAGCCCGAGAACACCGGTCGCGAGTGCCGCATAGGCGGCAGCTAATCCGACCGCGCGGGAAGGTGTCCCGTCGGACTGGGCAACCAGCAGGCCAACAAATACCCCAAGCGCGGCGACCAGTGCCAGCGTAAGGCGGTAGGCGCCATGCCTCCCGCGGTACAGGCCAATCCAATATAAGGCGGTCAGAGTTGTGCACCGCCATGCGGCGAGTCTGCCTGGCGCGCAACGCTTGGCTTGGCGTGGCCGAAAATCGCGGGGCAACGGCGGGCAGCTCCCGAGCCAGACGACGGCGGCGATGATAGCGGTCGCCACAAGCATCCTTGCGCCAGGTCTTGCGTCCCCGCACGCAAGAAAGGCCGCGCCGACGCTGATCGCCGCAACGACATAACGCGCACGCAGAATCGCCAACTGCACGATGAGTGCGATCGCGCTTACCGCCAGCATGGTCACGACGCGTTCGACCATATTCATGGGGGGTGGCGCGGTCCCTGCAGCAACCGCGAGCAGTACCGTCCAAGGGGTCGACACCGATGCAAGAAACAGCGCGTCGCGGAGCAACACCTGGAGCTGCGGCACGGGCAGGCTGTTCATGATCGCAGCCGCCGCTACAGAGCCCACGGCACCACGCTGGAGTGCCGCCCAGAGCGCCAGCACGAGGACATACCCGACCGCGCTGGCCCCGGCCGCGGGGTTCGGGGCGAAGACCTGCTGTAGGGGCGCCAACACGACCGCCTGGAAGGCGGGAAGGCCCGGCAGCGCAAGCAAGGCGATCACCAGCACGACCTGCTTATACCGCGTCACGCGCTCCTTGAGCTCGACGCGATAGTGTCGCAGGGCCAACCTCAGCAGATCAGAGGTGGACAGCGAGCGGCTATGCGGGCGCATAGGCCGCCGCCGCTTGAACACGTCCCACCGCTGCCTCGGCCCGGACGAACGCCCGGTCCAGGATGTCGCGTCCGCGCGCGTCGAACATGGCGCAGTTCGTACGCATGGCTTGGCCCAAGGCATGGATGATGCGGATCACACGCGCCGTCGAGCGATGGTAAACCGGACACGCGTCCAGCTGCCCGGTGGCCTCGCGGTACAGCAGCATTTCGACGGCAACGATATAGCTGTGAAACGCCAGGTAGATCGGGAAGCAGGTACCGCCCATTACGAAGGGCAAGCCGGTTTTGACCTGCACGTCTTTGCGATCCTGTGCCATGTGGGGGTCAAGCGTGTCATCGACGAAAAGCAGCATATGCACGAGCTGGTGGACAAGCAGCTCATGGAAATCCAGTTCGTCGAAATCGTCCTTGAAGTTGAAGTTCGCGACGCCGATGGTGTCTTCGGTGGTGCCGTTGGTGTATTCGCTCAGTTGGTTGACGACGATCAACCGGACACAGAAGTTCGCCATTTGGCACAGCCGAGGTGCCTTGTCGGAGAGCGTCTGCAATGCCCGGTCGAAGTAGCCGTTCGCCAGCCGCTCGCGCAGCAACGACGAGTTCTCCGCAAAGAAACGCTTCTTCTGCTCCGCGAACCGAGGCGCGTAAGGTTTCAGGCCTTCGAAATCGACGAGTCGCGGGCCCAACCAATCGATCGCTACCTCTATGATCGAGTGGGCCTGCAAAAATTGGTTGAACCCGGCGACAGCCGTCCTATCGTCTAATCGTTGAGCGTGCAGTGCCCCTGCGCGACGCAGTAGCAGGCTTGTGACAACTTCGTCCCCAAACAGGTGGTACATGGCGTCAAGCAGCGGCGACGGTCAGCGCTAGCGGCTTCCGCAACCCACGTCGGGCCAGGATGCCGCGGGCAATATCGAGCTCGGCCAGCGTGTCGCTGAACAAACCGAAATTGGAGTCGCGCTCGATGATAACGGCCTCCGGCCGTATGCGCCGACACACCTGATCGAACAGCTCCCACACCTCGCGCCAAACATCCGTAGCATGCGTGTCGACCATCATGCCGAACTTGCGTGACCCGCCGGCCAGATGCACCTCGATGACGCGGTCGAGCGGCAGTTGCTCCAAATAGGTCATCGGATCGAAGTGATGGTTCGACGCGTTGATGTAGAGGTTGTTCACATCAAGGAGCAGGCCACAGCCTGTCGCCTCGCACAGCATGCGCAGGAAATCCGCTTCGGGGATGATCGAACCCGGGATTGGGTAGTAAGAAGTGATGTTCTCCACGAGAAACGGCCGGTCGCTGAACGACTGAACTGCCCGGATCTTCGCAACGGTGCGCTCAAGGTCTTCGTTCGACAACTGCATGGGCATCAGATGCCCGACCTCGACCCCGTCCTCCGCAGTGAGCGAGAGGTGGTCGCTGAACCACTCGTGGGGCGTAACGGAAAGTGTGTGAGCAAGGTTGGTGCAATAGGTCTCCGGCATTTCATTAGACGAGCCAAGCGAGAGATCGAGTCCGTGCAGCGACACCGGCAGGCGTGACATGAGTATCTCAAGCACTGGATCGTCGCTCTGGATGAACAGTTTCTCGGTCGTGACCTCGAGAATATCCAGCGACCCGGTATTGGCGAGTAGTTCCTCACGGAGCTGGCTCTTGTAGTTCACACCGACCATTGTCGACATGGTTCAGCCCTCGTGCATGGCGTCGGGGATGCAAGGCGCAAGGACGCCCGCAGTTAGCAACGACGCAACTAGCGTCGACAGATGAGGATGCCGGTTGAGGAGTTCGGCATGCGAGTAGCGGCCGTCAAACAACTCGAGCGACTTTTCCACGGCGGAACCCAACTTGAGAGTCCCGACGCCGCCGCGCTTCCAGTTTTTGAAAAATAGATCACGCCTTCCTTGCCGACTTGTTCCGTAAAAAGATCGAGGATTGCGCGCCCGGTATCGCCCCGATAGCCGGAATGCACGGCGCCACTGAAGGCCATCACGTGGGCTTTTCGTTTCAGCGCCACTACGTCGCCTTTGACATAACCCACTACGTGCCCTGCCGCGTTCCACAAGAGCAGCAGCATCGCGCCCGATACCGCGTGGATTCGGCGTATAGCGTCCTCATACCGAGCGACGCTGGACGCGCGCTCCCCAGGCTCGAAGAGCATGAAACCTGTCTCGTCATCCAGCGATTGCAAAAACGCCAGCCAAGCGGCCGCGTCTTCAACTCTCGACGC
Organism: Xanthomonas campestris pv. badrii; assembly: GCF_012848175.1. Lineage (NCBI taxonomy): Bacteria > Pseudomonadati > Pseudomonadota > Gammaproteobacteria > Lysobacterales > Lysobacteraceae > Xanthomonas > Xanthomonas campestris. Next base: position 4,130,268 of record NZ_CP051651.1, read on the forward strand.
TCGTAGAGAAACCGCCTTTCGCGCCAGCACCTGGGCAGGCGCTGCGACCTGTAATTTTGCATCCATGTCAGCCACAGTCTATGTCGCCGTCGATCAGGCATAGCGAGAGCCTAACCCGCCCAGTCACCTCGTTTCAACGTTCGCGTTCGTCCGAGGCATGCCCAATCCCTGTGCTCTCCTTCCCGCACAATTCCTACGTGTCATTAAATCCGAAGGTGCGGAGACATCTTTCCAAGCAGCCTTACGCGATTTTTCTACGGCGATTGTCCAGCGCAGCGGCGCGATCGAGTCGACCACATGGCGTTGAGCGCGCGTCGGCCGCCCCCCGCGGGCGGTCATCCTCGGGCAGGGCAGGTTGCCGGCGTTGGGACGGTTTTTTTTGATGCGCCCACCCAAGCGTTGGGCAACCAGAAAACTGTGAGCAGCAATGCAGAGCGTGGCGTGATGATGAAACCCCCGCCAACCACGTCCTTGGTAGTGATCCAGGCCGAACTCCTGCTTGAGGTCCTGATAATCGCGTTCGATCCGCCAGCGCGCCTTGACCGTACTGACCAGTTCCTTTCGTCGCGTGCTTGCCGGCAGATTGGATAGGAAGTATCTCGTTGGCTTGTCTTGGTTTTGGGGCATTCGATCTGCAGCCACTCTTCTTGGCGCAAACGATCCCCTTGCGCGGCACGCACGCGCAAGGCAGCAAAGCGCCCGGACAACGGTGCGCTGCTGCCTTCCCGCCATGACACGGTCCGGGAGGCGCGCCGAGGCAGCGCCAGTGCCAGTGCCTCTACCGACTGCCGGTGGCGATCGCCCGTGCGGCGATGGCGCATTGGAGGCGATCGGCACGCTCGCCGCTGGCGTCGCCAGCGATACGCTCACCGCCACCTGGCAGTTGTCCTGCTTTCCGATCTGCCCACAGTACTGTCGGGTCACACCGACCCAATGCCTGCCCTTCTTACGAAAACCCGTCTCGTCCACGATCCAATACACCCCGCCCTTCACATCCATGTGCGATGAGACGTACCGACCGACGCGCTCCAGCACCGCCGCATCGGACTAATCCGACTTGGCGAGGAGATGGTGCAAGGCTTGATGCCGAGCCCGTGTCCGCAGCCGATCCAGATGCGCCGCCAGCGGCTTCACGCTTTTGCGCTCAAACGGCAGCCTCAATCCCCGGCAATAACCGTGTAAGCCCGCCGTGCGATCGGCATGGCCAAGCTCAGCCGATAGCTCATCCAGAGGCGGAAAAACGCGCTTCGTGGCTGACACCGGCCATGTTCATCCTTGCGCGGTGTGGGCTGGCTAAAGGATCTATTTTTTTGACACACTAGGACTGACCATCTGCGCATAAAAACACTGGAAGCTTGCGTGTGCGGTTGCCTGGCGATCTTCAAGCCCAGGTCGAACGCACCGCGCGCCCATCGCTTGCGGCACACGCCGTAAACCTATCCTTGCGGCGAGGACACTGCACCAGCACATTGGTCGGCAGTTGCTGAAGGAGCTCTTCATACGGAAACGGCGCAGCAGAACACGCACGTGTCGCCGTTCGGTTGCACTGGCATACGACCATCTTGACGCGTCCTTGCCCGCTCACCGTCGCGGGATCCTTGGCGACATGGATGCCGCCAAGGAGCTACAGGGACGTACTTGCAGCGTGTCCCGCGATGGTGGGCGGGCAAGAACCCTACAGCCAGCGCAAAGACCTCGAGGGAGCGGCGCCGTCACCAGACAGTTTGCTGGTGGTCTTGTCGCGAAACGAAAGCACACCTCGCACGGTTGGCTGACTGTTGGCTGCCGCGCTGGAATTTTGCGCACCAAGTGACACGACTGGTCGTTGCCCTGCACTGATTGCTACGCCGTCACCCGCATCGCACTGCGACAAACGGGCGCGCTTGCGCGGGATACACCACGCCCAGTGCACGGCTTAGAATTGGGGCCATGAACGAATTCGACCGTGTACGTGATTATCTGACCGACCTGCAGGACCGCATCTGCGCCGCGGTGGAAGCCGCCGATGGACGAGCGCGCTTTTCCGAAGACCTGTGGCAGCGCGAGGAAGGTGGCGGCGGGCGCACCCGCATCCTGCGCGATGGCGCCGTGTTCGAGCAGGCCGGCATCGGTTTTTCGGACGTCTCCGGCACCCGCCTGCCGCCCTCGGCCAGTGCGCACCGCCCCGAACTGGCGGGAGCCACCTGGCGCGCCTGCGGGGTGTCGCTGGTGTTCCATCCGCACAACCCGCACGTGCCGACCACGCATATGAACGTGCGGTACTTCCGCGCCGAGCGCGATGGCGAGGTAGTGGCCGCGTGGTTCGGCGGCGGTTTCGACCTGACGCCGTTCTACCCGGTGGATGAGGACGTGCAGCACTGGCACCGCACCGCGCAGACGCTGTGCGCCCCGTTCGGCGAAGAACGCTATGCCGCGCACAAGCGCTGGTGCGACGAGTACTTCTTCCTGCGCCATCGCAACGAGACGCGCGGCGTCGGCGGGCTGTTCTTCGACGACCTGGGCCAGGACTTCGAGCACGACTTCGCCTATCAACAAGCGGTGGGCAATGGCTTCCTGGATGCCTACATGCCGATCGTGCAGCGCCGCAAGGACACTGCATTCGGCGAGCGCGAGCGCGAGTTCCAGCTGTACCGCCGCGGGCGCTACGTGGAGTTCAACCTGGTCTACGACCGCGGCACCCTGTTCGGGCTGCAGAGCGGCGGGCGCGCCGAGAGCATCCTGATGAGCCTGCCGCCGCGGGTGCGCTGGGAATACGGCTATAGCGCCGAGCCCGGCAGCGCCGAGGCACGCCTGCTGGACTATCTGGTGCCGCGCGACTGGCTGGGCTGAATCGGTCGCACGCATCTGGGCAGGTTGCTGCGCGATGCGGCCATCGGCCTGTATCAGGCAAGCTGGCCGGTGCGCGTGCTTCGGCCCTGCCGCATCGCGACAGTGCGCTACACAGCGTGGCGCGGTAGATGGCCGCGCGTGATCGCTGGCAGATATCGACTTGCTGACGGTATTTCGCCAATCGCGATCCAGCGCTTTCACATCCGCCCTCAGTTAAAGCTGAATTGGGAAAATGAAACGCTGTGTTGATTGAATGAATTAATCACACCCATTTAAATTTGTGATTAATTGCGGCGAGCAGGATCCGCTTCACCGTGCTGCGTTGCGCAATATGCCCCTGAAACTCGTGTAACGCGCGCAATAAAAAAGCCCCGCAGACCAGGGGGAGGTCGGCGGGGCCAGGGAACGGAGACTTGGGGAGGAGTTTCCGCTCCGAGATCTGCTCCAGGGGATGGGAGAGATCTGCCGACAGGCGTTGCGCCCGTCGAGGGATATAACACCATTTTCTACATTGATGGATCGTGAAGATAACTGTTAAAAAAATGTAGAATTTAGCGGTTATTCATTCCCTCAAATCAGCCGAATTCGGATTATGTCCGCGTTTTGTATGGCTGGTCTGCTCATTCAGCATACCAGCGCACGTGACTGCGTCAGTGCGCCTCATCCCAGTTATCGCCAATGCCCGAATCCACCACCAGCGGCACGCGCAACTCGGCGGCAGCCACCATGCGCGTGGTGACCTCACTCAGCAGCGTGTCGACGAAATCGGTGTCTGCTTCGAACACCAGTTCATCGTGCACCTGCAGGATCATCTTCGCGCGTTGCGCGTGGTCGGCGATCCAGCCATCCACGCTGACCATCGCACGCTTGATGATGTCGGCGGCGGTGCCCTGCATCGGGGCGTTGATGGCGGCGCGCTCGGCACCGGCACGCTGGCCCTGGCTGCCGGCGTTGATGAAGTCCAGATACAGGCGGCGGCCGAACACGGTCTCCACATAGCCCTTGTCGCGCGCCTGTTGGCGCGTGGTTTCCATGAAGTCGCGCACGCCCGGGTAGCGGCTGAAGTACAGCGCGATGTAGTCCTGCGCTTCGCCACGGCCGATGCCGAGCTGACGTGCCAGGCCGAACGCGCTCATGCCGTACATCAGGCCGAAGTTGATCGCCTTGGCGGCGCGGCGCTCATCCGCGCTGACGGTGTCGATGGTGCGGCCGAACACGTCCGCAGCGGTGGCCCGATGCACGTCGGCGCCGGACTCGAACGCGCCCACCAGGCCAGGGTCGCCGGACAGGTGCGCCATGATGCGCAGCTCGATCTGCGAATAGTCGCAGGCGACCAGCTTGCGCCCGGCCGGGGCGACGAAGGCACGGCGGATGCGACGGCCGTCTTCGGTGCGGATCGGGATGTTCTGCAGGTTGGGATCGGACGAGGACAACCGCCCGGTGGCGGCGCCGGCCTGATGGTAGCTGGTGTGCACGCGCCCGGACTGCGGGTGGATCATCTCCGGCAGCTTGTCGGTATAGGTGCTGCGCAGCTTGGCCAGGCCGCGGTACTCCAGGATCACCCGCGGCAGTTCGTGCTGGTCGGCGATGGCTTCCAGCGCTTCTTCATTCGTCGAGGGCTGGCCCTTGGGTGTCTTGACCACCGCAGGCAGCTTGAGCTCGTCGAACAGCAGCGCCTGCAGCTGCTTGGGCGAATCCAGGTTGAAGGTGCGCCCGGCCAGCTCGGTGGCCTTCTGCTGGGCGGCGAGCATGCGCTTGGACAGGTCCGCGCTCTGGCGGCGCAGTTCGGCTGCGTCCACGCACACGCCGTTGGCTTCGATGCGGGCCAGCACGCCTACCAGCGGCATTTCGATCTCGCGATAGACGCGCTCCAGGCCCGGCTCGGCGGCCAGCTTGGGGCCGAGCACCTGGTGCAGGCGCAGGGTGATGTCGGCGTCTTCGGCGGCGTAGCGGGTGGCGTCTTCCAGGCTGACATGGGCGAACGGGATCTGCTTGGCGCCCTTGCCGCAGATGTCTTCGTACTTGACCGTGTCGTAGCCCAGGTAGCGCTTGGCCAGGCTGTCCATGTCGTGGCGGGCGCTGCCGGAATTGAGCACGAAGCTCTCCAGCAAGGTGTCGTCGGCATAGCCGGCCAGCTCCACGCCGTGACGGCGCATCACGTGCAGGTCGTACTTGCCGTGCTGGCCGAGCTTGCGCACGGCAGGGTCGGTGAGCAGCGGTGCCAGCTGCGCCAGTGCCTGGGTGCGATCGAGCTGGGCCGGGGCACCAGGGAAGTCGTGGCCGAACGGCAGGTAGGCGGCGTGGCCGGGCTCGGCGGCGACGCTGAGGCCGATCAGGTTGGCCTGCAGGGCATCCAGGCTGTCGGTTTCGGTGTCGAAGGCGAACTGGCCGGCCGCACGCAGGCGCGCGATCCAGCTGTCCAGCTGTTCCTGGGTCAGGATGGTGGCGTACTGGCCGGGCGCGGCCAGTGCAGGATCGAGATCCACCGGCGCCCTGGCCGGGCCGGAGACGAAGCCGGTACCGCGGGCGCGGCCGGGTTCGGTGCGGGCCACTGCCATCGCGTCGGTCTGCGCCCCGGTTGCGGCAGCGCCACCGAGTTCGCGCAGCGCCTGGCTGAAGCCGTAGCGGGCATACAGCGCGGCCAGCGTTTCGCTGTTGGGCTCGCGCAGTTCCAGCGCGCGCGGGCCGCTGGCCAGCACCACGTCGGTCTTGATGGTGACCAGCTCGCGGTTGAGCGGCAACCGCGGCAAGGCGGCGCGCAGGTTGTCGCCGATCTTGCCCTTGATCTTGTCGGCGTTGGCGATCACGCCGTCGAGCGAGTCGTATTCGGCCAGCCATTTGGCGGCGGTCTTGGGGCCGCACTTTTCCACGCCGGGCACGTTGTCGATGGCATCGCCCATCAGCGCCAGCAGGTCCACGATCTGGTTGGGGCGCACGCCGAACTTGGCGATCACCGCCGCGTCCGAATCCATGCGGCTGCCGCTCATGGTGTTGACCAGTTCGATGCCCGGGCGCACCAGCTGCGCGAAGTCCTTGTCGCCGGTGGAGATGGTGACGCTCAGGCCGTCGGCCGCGCCCTGCAGCGCCAGCGTGCCGATCACATCGTCCGCTTCCACGCCGTCGATGCGCAGGATGTCGATGCCCAGCGCATGCACGATGTCGCACATCGGCTGCACCTGCGCGCGCAGGTCGTCGGGCATGGACGGGCGGTTGGCCTTGTAGTCGGCATACAAGTCATCACGGAATGTTTTGCCGGGCGCATCCACCACGAACGCGACGTAGGCCGGGCGCTCCTTCAAGGTGGCGCGCAACATGTTGACCACGCCGAACAAGGCGCCGGTGGGCTCGCCCTGGGCATTGGTCAGCGGCGGAAGCGCGTGGAACGCGCGATACAGGTAACTGGACCCGTCGATCAGGACTAATCTGCTCATGCAGTGATTCTACGCTGCACGCCCACGCCACACCCGGCCAGCGCATACTCGGCGACGACCTCACACGGACCATCACGATGAAGAGAGCACGTCTTTTGCTGTTGCCGCTGCTGCTGCTTGGCGGCTGTGCCACCACCTCCGGCGGCGCTGGCGGTGACGGGATCCCGGCCGGTGCCGATGTCACCAGCAAGACCATGGGCAATGGCGACAAGGTGGACGAATACCGCGTCAACGGTCAGCTGGAAATGGTGCGCATCACGCCGGCACGCGGGGCGCCGTACTTCCTGTACGACCGCGACCACGACGGGCACACCGACGCGGAGAAGGACAAGGTCAACAAGGTGTATTGGCAGCTGTATAGCTGGTGATTCGGGATTCGGGATTCGTAGAGCGTGAGCACGGCGGCTTTGCCAGCCGCTCGTGCCGGTGATGCCGGCCTTGGGCGGCCTATGTGGATGCGATGGCCGTTTGGTTCCGGTGAGCCGGAGCTTGTCAGTGACGGGTAACGCTGATGCGGGTCTACGGCGCCTGACGTCGCTGGGCGCAGGGCTCAGCCGTTGTCCAGCGGGCCGGTGACGCGTTGCAGGTCGTCGATGCCGGCCGGGGCCAGTTCCTTCATCAGGGCCAGGAAGTCGCAGCCCACCAGGCGCTGCGCGCGGCGCAGCAGCATCGGGACCGGGCTGGAGGGCTCGCAGCGCGCGTAGTAGGCGCAGATCTCGTCCAGGCGGCGCAGCACATCGTCCGGACCGGCAATGGCACCGGGCGGGCGGGCGCTGCCGGCCACCGTGGCGCTGCCCTCGCCTGCCGGCACGGCGTCGGCCTCGGGCATGTCGGTCGGGGCACCGCTGTCGCGGGCCTGCCAATGCGGCAGCACGAAGCGCTCCAGCTCGCGCAGGTCGGTCAGCAGCGGGCGCAGGTCCGGCGCGGCGGTGCCCAGGCGTTCGGTCAGCAGGGCGTCGATCGCACGCGTGTGCGCCAGCGCATCGCTGATGGCCTGGGCGGAGGCGGCCAGCGTCTCGGGCGCGCAGTCCAGGCAGCAGGCTTCGATTTCGGCCAGGCTGGGGCCGCTCTGGCCGTCGGGGAGCTTGATGCTGCCGTTGGCCACGCGCAGGTCGCGCAGGCTGAAACGGCCCAGCCGCGGCGACTGCACGAACGCGGTGGTGCGCAGCACACCGAGCAGGCCCATGGGATCGCTCAGGCCGACCAGGGCATTGACGCGCGAGGTGGGGTCGTCGTCGTCGTCGGCATCCAGTTGCGGGTGCACGCTGTCCCAGTGCTGCTCCAGCAGGCCGTGGATCAGCGCCAGGGTGTCGGCCCAGCCGGGCAGCCCGCGCAAGCGCAGCCAGGCCGCGCCGAGCCGGCTGGCCACGCGCAGGTCGCGGCTACGCCGGCTCAGTTCCAGCGCCAGCGTCTGCACCTTGTCCCAGTCCGGTTCTTCGGCGGCGATGACACTGTCGCCCAGGCTGCGTTCGGCGCGGATGGCCGAGTCGCGCTCCAGGCGCAGGAAGTCCGGGTCGTATTCCAGATCCGGGCCGGCCGGCGCGTCGTCGCTGACCGGAGCGAGCAGGGTCTGCAGGGTGCTGTCGTCGTGCATGGCATGGGCTCCGTCGGGGATGCCGCCGCGGTGAGGCGGCGGCGAGGCGATCATTGGGGCGTGCAGACAGCATCCGGGTCGCCGGCATCGCAGGCCGGCTGCTGGTCGTCGGGCAGGCGCAGCCCCGGGCGAACCAGGCCGAACGCGCGGTACGGCGTGCCCGACGCGGACAGATCGACAAAGGCGATGGTGCGGCTGGCCGAACTCTGCGCGCGGCCGGCGAACGCGGAGGCCGGCACGTTGAAGCTGGAGCCACCGCCCAGGTCCAGCAGGCCGCCGTCGGCGGTGGTGGCATTGAAATAGGCCGGCGGCGCGCCAACCAACCCGATCGTCTGGGTGCCGGTGCCGATCACGTACAGCGGATTGTCTTGCGTGCCGATGCGGCCGGTGGCCGAGAAGCTGCCGATGCCATCGCGCAGCGTGGCGCGGCCGTCCTGCACCAGGTCACCGCGCACCGACAGGAACAGCGCGCTGTCGCCGGCATCCACGCTGTAGCTGCTGCCGTCGGACAGCACCAGGGTGAGGTCGCCGGCATTGGTCAGGCTGAAGCCGTTGCTGGCGGTGAAATTGCCCAGGCGCACCACGCGGTTGTCGATGAAGCTGCCGGCATCGCCCAGCACCACTGGCCCGGCGGCGTTGCCGCTGAGCAGGTTGGCGGTAAGCGTGCTGCCGGCGCGCTGGCCGATACCGGCCACTGCCTGCAACCAGGTGCTGGCGCCGTTGAGCTGGCCGTCCAGCAACAGGGCGCCACCGCTGCCCAACCGCAGCAGGCTGCCGCCATCCACGCGCCCGCTGACCTGCAGCGTGGTGGCGCTGAACACGTCCAGGCCCTGCGCACTGAAATCGCCCAGCGTGCCGATGGCATTGCCGGCCCCTGTCAGCGTGGCCACACCGGCGGCACTGCCGCTGAGTTGCGCAGCGCGCAGGCTGCCGGCGCGCTGGGTGATCGCACCGCCGCTGCGCAGGTTGAGCGTGCCGGCACTGGTGATGTCGTGTGCGAGCTGCATGGCGCCACCGCTGCCCAGCGTCACGCTGCTGCCGCTGATCGCGCCACTGCTGGACAGCTGTCCGCCGGCCTGCAGGTCCACCGCACCACCGGATTGCGCGGCGGCAGCCAGGTCGTTGCGATCGGCCAGGGCAATGCTGCCGCCGCTGGCCTGCACGCTGCCCTGGAAATCGTTGCCGGCATCGGTGAGCACGATGGCACCGGTGCCGGCGTCGAGCACGCTATTGACGACGATGGTCAACGCGCCCTGCTGGGTGATGTCTACGCCGGTTGCGGCCGGGCGCACCACCGCCTGCGCGGTCAGCCTGCCGGTGCTGCCGATCCCGTTACTGCCACTACGCGCCACCAGCGTGCCGCCGATGCGGCCCTGGCCCAGGTTCAGGCCGGCGCCGCTGGCAACGTCCAGCGCGCCCACGTCCAGCGTGCCCAGCGTCAGCCCGTTGCGATCACGCACACGGGTATCGCCACCACTCAGGCTGAGGGCCGACTGGAAATCGTTGCCGGCATCGGCCAGCGCGATGGTCGCGCCGGCGCTGTTGATGCGGGTGGCGCCGGTCACGGTCAGCGCAGCGGTCTGTGTCACCGCACCGCCGTTGCTGGCGGCATCCAGATCGCCATCGACCAGGCCAAAACCCAGATTCAATGCACCGTTGCTGGCGACATTCAGTGCGCCGGTGTCGAGCGCGTCCAGGGTGAGCGCATTGGCATCGCGCACCCGCATGGCGCCGCCGGTCAGCGCCAGCAGCCCCTGGAAATCGTTGCCCGCCGCGTCCAGCGTGATCGCGCCGCTGCCGGCATCCACCACGCTGTTGCCAGCCACCTGCAACGTGCCTGCATTCTGGGTGATGGCTGCGTTGGTACTGCGCAGGCGCAGCGTGCCGCTGGCGCTGATGCCCTCGCCCAGCGTAATCCCGTTGGCACCGCTGAGCTGCACATCGCCGCCGCGCAAGGCGTGCGTGGTGGTCAGCGTACCGCCGCGTGCAATGAGGCTCAGCGCACCGGTCCCGACATCGATCGCACTGGCTGGCAGCTGCAGGGCGCCGCCGGCATCCAGCGACACCGAGGCGTTGCCGCCGCTCTGCACGGATGCAACCTGCAGGTCGTTGCGGTCCACCAGCACGATGCCGGAACCTGCCGCGGTCACGGCACCGGAGAAATCGTTGTCGGCGTCATTCAGCGTGATTGCGCTGCTGCCGGCGGTGAGCGTGCTGGTGCCACTGACGTTGAGTGCGCCGGCCTGAGTGATGGCGCCACTGGCGCTGTTGGCGATCAGCGCGCCGTCCACCGTGCCCTGACCAAGATTCAATGCGCCGTTGCTGGTGACAGTGAGTGCGCCGGTGTTGACCGCGCCCACGGTGAGCGCGGAGCCTGCATTGAGCTGGGTTGCGCCGCCGGTGAGGCTTACCGCGCCTGCGAATGCATTGTTGCCGGTCAGGGTGATGCTGCCCGCAGTGGCAACGAAGCTGTTGGTGCTGGCAGCATCGAGGGTAGTGACGCCGCCCACGCTGAGCGCACCGCGTTGCACGATGGCGCCGCCGCTGCTGATGGCCGTCAATGCACCATCGACACGACCACTTCCGAAGGTGAGTGTCTCCCTGGTAGCCCAATCCAGGGGCGTTGCATTGCTGGTTGCGCTCAAGCTGGTTACCGCGAAGGTATCCAGCGTCAGCGCGTTGTTGTCAGCGATCCGGCTTGCGCCACCGAAAAGACTGACTCCGCCTATGAAGTCGTTGAACCGATCTGCGAGCGTAATTGTTCCGGTACCTGCATCGATCACACTGGCGCCACCCACCCCGATGGCGACGATTTGATCGATTGCGCCGCCATTACTGGTTGCACGCAAGGCGCCGCTCACCCAGCCCCATCCAAGGTTGAGTGGACCTGTGCTGGTCACAGTGAGCTGCTGCGCGTCCACTTGACCCAGCATTAGCGCATTGCGGTCGATCAACGTCACGTCTTTTCCGAAAACCGAAAGCGCGCCAACGAAATCGTTGTTGACATTATCTAGACGAACGTCATTGGCACTGGACGCGATGCGGCTACTGCCGGACACCTCAAGTGGACCCGTTTGCGAAATGGCGCCGAGAGCGCTGCGAGCCGTCAGTGTGCCGATACGGCCTTGTCCAAGATTGAGTGCATCCAGGCTCCAGACGTTGAGCTCTCCGACGTCGAGCACTCCCAGGGTCAGGGACGCGGCGCTATCAATCTGCGCCACTGCCGCGCTGAGATCAACCTTACCCGCCAGCTCGATGGATGGAGCACCCAATGTGATGGTACCCGAGCCCGCATTGAGCGCGGCGTCACCAAGGACACGGAGCGAGCCGCCCTGTCTTATCGCACCGCCGTCGCTGCTCGCCGACAACGTGCCAGCGATGACGCCAAAGCCCAGATTCAGGTCACCATGACTGGTCGCATCCAGCGTGGTGACATCCAGTCGTCCCAGCGTCAATGCATTGGTGTCGGCAATCCCCACCGCGCCGCCACGCAGCGAAACGGGTCCACCGAAGTCGTTGCCCGGTGCCACCAATGCGATGGCGCCCACACCGGCATCGAAAGAGGCGTTGCCGGATGCCGACAACACGCCCGTCTGGGTGATGTCGCCACCAGCAACCGCCGCGATGGCATCCACGCGCGAGGTTGCCAGCGACAGTGCGTTGACATCGCGCAGCTGCACCGTACCCGCGGTCACTGCAAGCCCACCGCCAAAATCGTTGCCGCTCTCGTTCAACGTGACCGCGCCAGCGCCGGCGTCGATCACGCTGTCGCCGGCGATGACGAGTGCGCCAGCCTGCCCGATGGCACCACCGTTGCTGGCGGCCGACAGGCTCCCTGCATTGCCCGCGCCCAGATTCAACAGGCCACTGCTTCTGACGTCGAGTGCGCCGACGGCAACCTGATCCAGGGTGAGCGCGTTGGCATCCACGATCCGGGCCGTTCCGGCAGTCAGGGTGAGCGCACCGGCAAAATCGTTGTTCGTACTGTCCAGCGTGATGGCACCACTGCCGGCGTTGAGCGTGCTGGTGCCGGTGATGTTGAGTGCGCCGGTCTGGACGATGCCGTCGCTGGTGCTGTTGGCGTTGAGCGCACCATCGACCGTGCCCTGGCCCAGGTTCAATGCGCCATTGCTGGTGACAGTGAGTGCGCCGGTGTTGAGCGTGCCCAGTGTCAGCGCGTTGGGGTCATTGAGTTGTATAGCGCCGCCTGTCAGCGTCACCGCGTTCTGGAAGTCGTTGTTGCCGGTCAGTGCAATGTTGGCGGTGCCGGCGTTTGCGTCAGTGAGACCACCAACCGTGAGTTGGCCGGCGGTCTGGTTGATCGCGGTATTGGTAGTGCGCAGGGTCAAGTTGCCGGTGGTGATGTCGTGTGCCAGCGTCAGCCCGTCGCGTGCATCCAAGACGACGTTGCTGCCGCTGAGGTTGCCGCCCGTGCTGAGGGCGCTGCCGGTGGCGGTCAGGCTGAGCGTGCCGGTGCCGGCGGAGATCGCCGATGCCGGGAGATCGAGCGCCTGCGCGGTCAACGCGATATCGCCATTGCTGTTGCCGGTGATCGATGACACCGACAAGGTGTTGCGGTCGGTCACGGTGATGCCGTTGCCGGTCACGCCGACGGCGCCCTGAAAATCGTTGTTGGCGTCATTCAGCGTGATTGCACTACTGCCGGCATCCATGGTGGATGCGCCGCCGGCTGTGACTGCACCGGTCTGGGTGATGCCGCCACTGCCGCTGCGGGCGATCAGCGTGCCGGTGGTGCTGCCCTGCCCCAGGTTCAGTGCGCCGCCGCTGCGCGCGGCCAGCGTAGTGGTGGCGAAGCTGCCGAAACGCAACGCGCCGAGCGCATCGATCTGCACCTGGTCGCCGCTCACCGATACCGTGTCGCTGAACACATTGGACGGGCTGGTCAGCGATACATCGCCGCTGCCGGCGATGATCTCGGTGGTGCCGTCGACATCGGCCCTGCCGCTCTGCTGGGCAATCGATGCATCGTCGGTGGTCAGCCGCAGGTTGCCGCTGGCGTTGACGTCGTGCCGCAGCACCATGCCGGCGCCTGCATCGAGGCTGACATTGCGCCCGCTCAGCACGCCGTTGGTCAGCAGGGTGCCGCTCTCCGAGCTCAGGCGAAGGTCCGCACTGCCGGTATCGATCGCCTGCATCGGCAGGCTGAGCGCGCGGCCTGCGGTCAGCGTGACCGGGCTGTTGCTGCCGCTGCTCAGCGAGGCGATGGACAGGTCGTTGCTGTCGTAGACGGCGATGCCGCTGCCGGTCAATGCCAGCTGCGCCACGAAGTCGTTGCCGCTGCCGGCCAGCGCAATGGCGCCGGTGCCGGCATCGACCGTGGCAAGCGCGCCGGCGGTGACCGCACCGGCGGTCTGGGTAATGGCCGTGTTGTTGGTGGTCAGGGTCAGGCTGTCGGCGGCAGTGACGTCATGCGCCAGGGTCAACCCGCTGCCACCGCGCAGACGGATCTGGTTGGCGCTCAGCCCGCCGCTGGTGCCGAGCAGCCCGCCCTCGGCGGTCAGGCTCAGATTGCCGCTGCCGATGTCGATCGCCTGCGCGGGCAGCGACAGTCCGCCACCGGCAGTGAGGGCGACATCGCCGCCGGCTGCGGCGCTCAGTGCACCGATGCGCAGCGCGTTGCGGTCGTGGACCGAGATACCGGTGCCGGTCAATGCCAGCGCATCCTGGAAATCGTTGTCGCTGTTGCTCAGCGCAATGGCGCCGCTGCCCGCGTCCAGCGTGGCCGCACCGGTCAGGGTCAGTGCGCCGCTCTGCCCGATCGTGCCGCCGTTGCTGGAAGCGGTCAGGCGGCCACCGATCGTTCCCTGCCCCAGGTCCAGGTTGCCGTGGCTGGCGACGGTGAGGGTGCTGGTGTCGAGACTGCCGAGGTCGAGCGCGTTGCGGTCGTTGATCAGCACGGTGCCGCCGGTGAGCGACAGCGCACCCTGGAAGTCGTTGTTGGTGCCGTTCAAGGTGATTGCGCCGACGCCTGCCGCCGCCGAGGCGGTCGTGGCCCCGGTCACATCGAGCAGACCGGCGGTCTGGGTGATCGCTGCCGTGTCGCTGGTCAGCCCGAGCGTGCCGCGTGCCTGGATCGCGTGCGCCAGGTTCAGGGCGCCGCTGGCGCGCAGCGCCACGTTGTTGCCCGCCAGCGTGCCCGCGGTGGTCAGCGCACCGCCAAGCGAGATCAGGCTGAGATCCCCGGTGCCGGTGTCGATCGCCTGCGCGGGCAGCGTGAGCGCACCGCCCGCCAGCACCTGGACGGCAGCGGTCCCGGTGGTGGTCAGCGCGCCCACGGTCAGGGCGTTGGCGTCGCGCAGGGTGATGCCGTTGCCGGTGAGGCCGACAGCCGCCTGGAAATCGTTGCCGGCGTTGTCCAGGGTGATGGTGCCGCTGCCGGCATTCAGCGTGCTGGCGCCGGTCACGGTCAGTGGATTGGTCTGGGTGATCGCCCCACCGCCGCTGTTGGCGGTCAATGCGCCGTTGATGGTGCCTCTGCCCAGGTTCAAGGCACCGTTGCTGTTGACGGTCAGCGCACCGGTGTTCAACGTCCCCAGGGAAATCCCGTCGACATCGTTGAGTTGCACGTTGCCGGCGGAGAGATTCAGCACGCCGGAAAAATTATTGCCCGCCCCGGTCAGGGCGAGCGCGCCGCCATCGGTGTTGGCGGTGGTGGTGGTGGCCACCACCACGCTGCCCGCGCTCTGGTTCACCGCGGCATTGCCGGTGGTCAGGTTCAGCGACGTGGCATCGATGTCGTGACCGATGGCGACGCCGTCACGCGCGCGCAAGCTCACGGTGCCGCCACGGAGGTTGCCGGCCGTACTCAGCGCACCGCCGTTGGAAGCCAGATACAGCAAGGCGGTGCCGGTGTCGATCGCGAAAGGGGACAGGCTGAGGGTGGCATTGGAGAACAGCTCCACCGCGCCGTTGGGGCCGTTGGTCAACGCAGTGATGCTGAGATCGTTGCGGTCGTGCAGGTTGATGCTGCCGCCGGTGAGGCTGAGGGCGCCGGTGAAGTCGTTGCCGTTGTTGCCTAATGCAATGGCGCCGCCGACGGCATTGATGGTGCCGGTACCGGTGACGTTCAACACGTCGGCCTGGGTGATGGTCCCGCCGTTGCTGATGGCAGTCAGGACACCGCCCACCGTGCCGGTCCCGAGGTTCAAGTCGCCCGTGCTGGTGGCAGTGAGGTTGCCGGTGGACAGCGTCCCCAGCGTCAGCGCGTTGCTGTCGGTGATGCTGGTGGTGCCGCCGGTCAGCGTGACTGCCTGCTGGAAATCATTGCTGCCGGTAGCCAGCGTGATGCCGCCGGTGCCGGCCTGCAGGTTGCTGGTGCCGGTCACAGTCAGACCGCTCACCGTGGACTGGCTGATCGCCCCGTTGTTGCTGGTGGCAGCCAGCGTGCCGGTCACACTACCGCTGCCCAGATTGAGCGCGCCATTGCTCGTGGCGGTGAGGTTGCCGGTGGACAGCGTCCCCAGCATCAGCGCATTGCCATCGTTGATGCTGGTGGCGCCAGCGGTGATGGTGACCGCGCCGGTGAAGTCATTGCCCGCGTTGTCCAGGGTGAGCGTATTGGCGGCCAGCGCGAAGGTGCTGGTTCCGTCCACATCGAGTGCGTTGGTCTGAGCGAGGTCGCGCGCGTTGGTCACGCTCAAGTTGCGGCCGACCGTTGCGCCGATGGTGTCCATCTGGTTGCTGCCGGTGAGCAGGAGATCATTGCCGGTCGTGGCATCCAGTCTGGCGGCGGTCAGCACGCCGGTTTGTTGCACGCTGCCCTCGGTGGAGTAGCTGATCGAGCCGGTATCGACATCGATGCTGCCGCTGCCACCGATGGAGGTGCCGGTGGCGCCATTGGCGATCAACGAGACATTGCCGTCGCTTCCGGCATCGGACAGCGAGGCGGCACTGATGATGCCGCTGTTGTTGATCAGCTCACTGAACACCCCGCTGGCGGCACGGGCCTGCAAGCTGATGGTGCCGCCGGGCGCGATCAGGCTGCCGGTGTTCTGCACGGCCAGCGTGGCGAGCTGCGATTGCAATGCGCGGGTGATGATGACGCCGAAACCGCCGGATTCAAACGTGAGCGTGGCACGGTCGGCGCCTGCCAGGGTGATGTTGCCCGCGGTGGCGGTGATGGTGCCATTGTTGACCACCTGACCACCGATCAGGTTGACCGAGCCGGCCGCGGCGGTGATGGTGCCGCTGTTGATGACCGGAGCGGTGGAACCGCCGGCATCGAGCGCGTCGGTACTATTCATGAAGTTGGCCGCGCTGGTGCCCAGGCTGCTGGCCACCAGCCCGCCGACATTGACCTGCGCGGTGTCGCCGAACAGCACGCCGCGGCTGTTGATCAGGAACACCTGCCCGTTGGAACTGAGGTTGCCGAAGATCTGGCTGGGCGCGCTGCCGCCGATCAGGTTGAGCACCGCCGCGCTCGTGGAAGGCTGATCGAAGCGCACCGTCGCCGCCGAGCCGACGTCGAAGGACGACCAGGTCAGCGCCATCCGGTTCGAGGTCTGGGTGATCACCTGGGTGGCGCCGCTGGGCGCCTGGATGGTGCCGGTGCCACCGGCGATGCTGCCCCCGGTCGGCAGCTGGGTGCTGGCGACCTGCGCGGCGGCCGGTGCGCTGAGCGTGAGCGCGGCGGCCAGCGCAAGCGCCAGCGGCGCACGCGGCGGCAACGCACGGGGGCAACGGCCTGCTGCGGTGACGGCGGTGTGGGTGGCGTGCATGCGCAGATTCCTCAGAAAGTGAAGCCGAAACGCGTGTAGATGCGGGCGTCGTCGCGTCCGTCGGAGGCGTTGCGGCTCCCGGTCGGCAGGGCGGCGGTGAGGCGCCATTCGAAATTGGCGTACTGCGGCAGGCGGAAGGTGATGCCCACACCGGCGGCGTCGAAGGTCGCTGGCGCGGCCACGCCATTGGCCGCATACACGCGGGCGTGGTCGGCGAACACGTCCAGCTCCAGCAGCTCGCGCCACGGGCGGCCGTTGAACGGCGAGGCGACATCGGCAAAGCCCGGCGCATCGACGTGGTACTCCAGCGCGGTGTAGTACCCGCGGTCGCCCAGTGCGTCGGACACCGGATAGGCGCGCACGCTGTCCGGCCCGCCGACGGCGAACTGCTCCAGCGGCGCCAGCGTGTCGTCGCTGTATTGGCCGCTGAACTTGAAATACAGCCGCTGGGTGCGGCTGAGATATTGCAGGCGGGTATAGGACAGCCGCGTCAGGGTGAAATGGCTGTCGCGGTCGGGGGTGACCAGATCCGGCTCGGCCGAGCCATCGCGCAGGGCCTGGCGCACGCTGAGCTGCAACAGGTCCACTCCGCGCCAGCGCAGGTCGGTGCGGCGCAGCGAGGCGCCGAGTTCGGCCACGTCGAAGGATTGGTCGGACAAGTTCAGGCCGGCCGCTTCCAGCCGCGATGTTTCCCGCAGATACCGCGCCGAACCCTGCAGCTGCAGCAGATCCTGGTTGATGAATTTCCAGTCGGCACCGGCATACACCACCGAGGTCGGGCCGCGGAGCCCAAGCCGGGCGAACACGCCGTTGCGGACTTCCAGCTCGCTGCGGCTGGCGCCGACCACCGCGCTCAGGCCCGACACCTGCCCCACCGGCACCGCATACGACAACGCGCCGATCTGGCTCTGCCGCGGCGACAGCGAATAGGCGTAGTTGGCGGCGAACACATCGCCCAGCCCGAGCGGGCTGTTCCAGGTGATGCCGGCCTGGGCGCGATAGCGGCCGGTGAGTTCGGTGCCGTAGTTGTTGCCGCCCAGGCTGATCACGTACGGGCGGGCGGCTTCGCTGGCGACCAGCACCACATCGGTCTCGCCGGCGTTCTGGCCAGGTTGCAGCACCGAGGACAACGACACCCCGGGCAGATCGCGCGCATACAGCAGCGCGGTGTCCACGTCCTGCTTGCGCAGCGGGCGGCCCTGCAACTGGCGCAGCGGCGCAGACAGCGCGTTGCCGCGGTAGCGCGCCGCGCCCTGCACGGTGATCTGGCCGATGCGCCCCTCGAGCATGCGGATCTCGATGATGCGGTCGGCGCCCGGGGTCTGCGCCGGCAGGTAGGCGGTGCTGACGATGAAGCCGGCGGTGCGATAGGCCTGGGTGATGGTGTCGGCCACCGCCTGCAGCTGGTCGAAGCGCAACGCCACTTCCGGCTGGCCCTGCGCCAGCGTGGCAAAGGCGGCATCGGCCACGGCCTGGATGCGTGCCGGGTCGATGCCGGCGTCGGGATAGTTGCCGACATCGCGCACGCGAAAGCCGCGCACCGGCAAGGTGGCTGCGGCATCGCCACGGTCCTTCATGGCCGGCAGGGCGGCACCGTCGGTGGTAGCGGAGGCAGTCGCGCCATCCTGGGCTTGCGCCCACGCGGGAACGGCCAGCAGCAGGCACGCCGACACCGCCGCGGCCAGACACGTCATACGCATACGTCACTTACCCCTAAAAACATCCGTTGTCGCGCATGCCCGACGGGCCCGGCAGCGCATGCGGCCTGATGCAGACCCGCATGACGTTCGGTGTGGTTGCGCTCGCCCCTGACTGAACGTCGGTCGAACCCCGACGTACATTTATGGAATGTTAGCAACATTAGTGCGACGAGAGTCACTGTTACGACAATTGCCCGGGCGCGCCCGCGTGGTTGACTGAACCGATTAGGCTGCGGCGGCGAGCTGGAGCGCTGTCCCGGCGGCGACTGGGTGTTGCGCAAGGTGGCGCCCTGCGCCTGGCGCGCGGCCTCCAGCACGCTGCGGCGGCGCGCGCGGTATTGCGCGCGGTCGAGCTGGCCGTGCTGGTGCGCCTGGGCCAGGGCCTGGAGTTGCGCGTTGGCCGGATGGGCCGGGGTGCCGTGGCTCATGGCAGTTCCCGCAGCACGCGAAAACCCACGTCCGGCTGCGCCGAGCCGTTGTCGCCACGGCTGGCCTGCACGGTGCAATCGGACCAGTAGCTGGCGAAACTGCCGCCGCGCGCCTGGACGCCGGCGCCGCTGGAGACCCATTCCCAGACATTGCCGGTGAGGTTGATCAGGCCCCAGGGATTGGCATCGCGCCCGCGTGCGGACACCGGTGCGCGTACGGCGTCGGCGGCATTGGCATTGGGCGGCACGCAGTTGCTGTCTTCGGCCTGACGCCAGTTGGCCCCGGCCTGCGCGGCATGCAGCCATTCGGCATCGCTGGGCAGACGGTAGCGCCAGCCGCCGCTGCCGATGGTCAGCCAGCGCAGGTAGGCGCGGGCCTGGCTCAGGCTGATGTTGCGCACCGGCGCGCGCGCCAGCTCGGGGGTGCTGGCGGCCTGCGCGGTGCAGCGGCCGGTGGCCTGGCAGAACAGATTGAAATCGGCCACCGCCACCTCGCCGCGCGACAAGGCATAGGGCTGGCCGCCATCGAGCCCGGGCACCACCACCAGCATCGGCCCACGGGTGTCGCCCAGGGTGTCGAAACAGGCCGCGCCTCGGCCCGGCAGGCCGGCGCCGCCGCAGGGGTCGGGCCCGTTGGGCACCGGCGGCAGGCTGTCCTCCTCGTCCAGGCCGGCCGGCGCGTTGGCCGTGGGCGTGGTACCGCGCGCTGCGCCGGTAGGCGTATTGACGGGCATGGCAGTGGCTTTACCGCGCGCCGGCTTCGTTGTTGAGGTGGATGTGCTTGCATCGGTGGCGCTGCCGGCCGGCACGCTGTCCGATGCTGGCGCATCGCCCACCGGTGCACGTTGCAGGCGCGCCGAGAGCGAGCCTTCGGGCAATTGCCCGGCGGCCTTCATCTGCGCTTCCAGCTGCGCCATGGCCGTGGCATCGCTGCGATACAGCGCCTGCAGGCGCTGGCCCAGTTGCTGACGTTCGCTGGCCGGCAGCGTGGCGGCGGTCATCACTGCGGCCACCACCGCATAGCGGGTTTGCGCGCTGCGCAGTTCGGCGCGCTGGCCCAGCGTCTGCACGCCTTGCGCCAGCAGATCGGCGGCCTGTGCGTAGCGCGCCTGTGCGAACGCATCGTCGGCGGTGTTGCGATACACCTGCGAGAGCAGCTGCGGGCCTTCGCTGCGCAGCAGCGGATGGTCCGGCTGCAGCGTGCGGATACGCGCCAACGCATCGCGGGTCTTGCCCAGGTCGTTGGCGGCGGCGGCGCGGCGCAGCGATTCGACCCGCGCCTCCAGTTCGGCCTCGGCACTCTCGCGTGCCAGCGCTTGTTCGAGCTGTTGTTCGAGGGTCTGCAGGCGCGTGCGCTGGGCCAGCAGGCTGGCCGATTGCGGGGCCAGGCCCAGGCCGAACGCCACCAGCGCCTGTGCGCCGGCCAGCTGTGCGGGGTCGCTTTGTGCGGCGACCGCCGCGCTGATGGCCTCGGCCAGCGCGGTGCCCTGGCTGCTGCGCTCGGCGGCCGGCAGTGCCGCCAGCTCGGCGTCGACGCGCGCGCGCCAGGCCGGGTCGGGACTGGGGTTGGCCAGGTCGGCCGCCAGCGCCTTGCGTGCGCTGTCCGCATCGCGCGGCGCGGCGGCCACTGGCGTGCGTTTGGCTTGCTGCTCGGCGACGCCGACCTCGGCGCTGCGCAACTGCAGCCGCAACGACTCCGGAAACGCTGCACGCGCCTGCTCTACCTCTGTCCGCGCGGTGGCCAGTTGCCCGGCAGCCACCGCCTGCGCGATGGCCTCGTCCAGCCGCACCTCCAGCGCCGAATGGCGCAGCAGGCTGCTCTGCGGATCGATGCGGCGCACCTGGTCCAGCGTGGCCAGTGCGTTGTCGGGTTGGTTGCGGAACAGCAGCCCGGCGTCGAGCTGGCGATTGAGCGCGGTGTCGAGCGCGTTGAGGCGTTCGTTCTTCTCGCGTTCCATGGTCTGGCGGCGCGCATCCAGCGACGGCGAGTACAGCCGCAGCCGGTCGCGCAACGCGAACACCTGCAATGCGCCGCGATAGTCGTCGCGGCCGTTGCCCGGATTCCACAATGCATCCAGGCGACGCAGCAGGAAATCCTCGATCAAGTCGCTGCGGTCGGTGAGCAGGCGGCGGCGGTCGTCCGGCTCCAGGCTGGACAGCGCCTGCATGGCCTGGGTTTCGTCGCGATAACGCTGCCGGTCCTGCGCGCCGAAGCGGGCGATCACCTCGGCCAGGTGCTGCTGATGCAGATAGCGGTGGATGCCCCAGCCGCCCGTGCCCACTACCGCCAGTGCGGCGGCGCCGTAGCCGAGCAACGGCAGCGCGCGTTCGCGCAGTGGGACCTGGCGCAGGCCATCGAGCAACTGCTCCACCCGCTTCAGGCGATGGCTGGCCGGGAACGCCACCGCCGCGCACAGCGTGGCGTACTGGCGCCGGGTCAGGCCGGGCACCGGCGGTGGGCGGCGGCCTTCGCGCAGGGCCACCTCGGCACTGAGCTTGTCGAACGGATGCTTGCCGGTGAGCAGCTCGAAACAGACGCAGCCCAGCGCGTACAGATCGTCGGCCGGTGTGGGCGCCTGGCCGCGGATCATTTCCAGGCTGGCATAGGCCGGGGTCAGCGCGCCGAGCGTGGCGGCGTCGAACACGGTCTGCTCGCCGGCGACGTCGGCGGCATGTTTGCCGGCGCGTGCGATGCCGAAGTCGAACACCTTGGCCACGTTCTCGCGGGTGACCATGACATTGCCGGGCTTGAAGTCCGAATGCACCACGCCGGCCGCATGCGCGCGGATCAGCGCGCGGCCCATGCCGTCGATCAGCGGCCAGGCCTGCCTGAGCGGCATGCCGTTGTAGGCCTGCTCGCGGATCAGGGTCTTCAGGTCGCAGCCGTCGATGTACTCCATGGTCATGAAGACCAGGGTGCGGTCCTTGTCGAAGTCGTACACGCGCACGATGTTGTCGTGCGCCAGCTTCTGCGAGCGGCGCGCTTCGCGTTGCAGCGCCACCAGCGCATCGGGATGGCGGCGGAATTCGTCGCTGAGCACCTTCACCGCCAGCCACGGGTCGCGGTCGCGCGCTTCCACCTTGCGTTCGTCGCGGGCCAGATACACCACGCCCATGCCACCGCGCCCGAGTTCGCGTTCCAGCAGGAAGCGGCCCTTGAGCAGGCTGCCGACGCTGGCGTGATCGCCGCCGGCCGCATCGGCCAGTTGCTGCCAGCTGGACAGGCTGGCGGTGCCGGCCGTGCCGGTGCCAGTTCCGGTACCAGTGCCGGTCCGGGTGCCCAGGCCGGTCTGCGTGCCCAGCCCCAGGCTGGTGAGGCTGGGCGCATCGCCGGGCAGCGGCTGCGCCGGTTGCACGCGGGTGATGTCGTCGTCGAGCACGCGCACGGCATCGCGGCGCGGCATCACCACGGTGGCGTCGTCGTCGATCGGCGTGGCTGGGAGCGGGGTCGATTGCGGCGCTGCGGCGGTGAGAGCGGCGGCGGTGCGCAAGGCATCCAGCCGGCTCACCAGGGTGGTGACGGTGGCATCGTCCAGCAGCTGCTGGCGCTGCAGCTGCCACAGCGTTTCCACGCCATCGCGGTATTCGGCGTCCGGCACCGCCGCGCGCCTGCCCAGCGCGGCCAGCACGGCCTCCAGGTCCAGCGCGCCGCGGCGCATGGCGGTGACCAGTTCGGTCACGGTGGCGGTGTCTTGGTGCATGCGTTCACTCCTGCAGGCTGACGACGACGGCGGTGACGTTGTCGCGTGCCGCCCTGCCCATCGCCAGTTCGAACAAGCGCGCCAGCAGCGCGCGTGGATCGCCGAAGCGGTGGCATTCGGCATCCAGCTCCGGGTCGGGGATTTCCTTGTTGATGCCGTCGCTGCACAGCACGAACTGCGTGCCGGGCAGGCTGGGGGTCAGCACCCAATCGACGAACAACGGTTCCTGCGCGCCTACCGCACGGGTGAGCGCACCGGCCGCGGCAGCGGCGGCCTGGGCGCTGCCGAACCGGGTCACGTCCTCGCGCACGCCGTGCACGTGGTCGCGGGTGAGCTGGCGCAGCGGGCCGGCATGGCGGGCGTAGATGCGGCTGTCGCCGACCCAGCCGCACAGCATGAAATCCGGGTCGTGCACCAGCACCACCACGGTGGTGGCGATCATGTCCACGCGGCGCTGCCGCGCGGCGTGCAGCAACTCGGCGTTGATCTGCGCCAGGGTGTCGTCGATGGCATCCAGGAAGTCGCACAGGTCTGCCGGGCGCACCAGGGCGCCCAGGCGCTGCACCAGCAGCTGGCTGGCGTAATCGCCGGCGCTGTGTCCGCCCAGGCCATCGGCCACTACCCACAGCCCGGCCTCCTCGCGCACCAGCAGCGCGTCTTCGTTGAGGCGGCGCACCTTGCCGGTTTCGGTATGTCCGGCCGAGCGGTAGGGCGCGCTCATCGGGTCACCTCGGTGATGTCCTGTTCGGCCAGCAGCCAGTCCAGATAGCGCTCGGCGGCAGGCAGCCCGTGCAGCGACTGGGCGGCCTCCCCTGGCCGCCACCACAGCGCGTGACCCTGCATTGGCGCCGGCGCGGTGGATGGCGTGGCCGGCACCGCCAGCGCGCCCACCGCGGTCTCGAAACCGGCCGCGTCGGTGCGTGCGCGCAAGGCGCGGCCCAGGTAGGCGGCCACCGCGCCGAACCACGCCGGCGCCGGCAGGCACGCGTGCGCCCACGGCATCGCCAGGACCAGCGGGAAACAGCGCCCCACCCGGTCTTCGCCCGGGCCGAACACCCCGGCCCAGGCCTGCGGCCCGCACACGCCGGGCCCCAGCGCGAACGCACGCACGCCACTGCCGCGATAGGCGGCGGGCCAGCGCTCGCCGAGCGGCTGGCGCACCGCCTCCAGGCAGGCGGCAAAATGCGCATCCCAGGGCTGCACGAAGCCGGACGGCAGGCGCCGCTGCACGAAGTCGCCCACGCCGGGCAACTTGCCGTAGAAGCCGAGTTGTTCGGTGGCCGGCATGCTCATCCGCCGCACGCAAAGCGCTGGACGTCGCTGTCCAGGAACGGATGCCGCAGGTTGCCCGCGCGCAGCGGCACCTGCACGTCGTGGCCGCCGAGCGCGAAGCTGGCGACGAAACGCAGGTCGGAGGAATTTTCCAGTTGCCCGTCCTGCAGCGCGCGAAACAGCGCCCAGTCGCCCTGGTAATCGAGCTTGCCCAGCGCCACGCCGTCGGCGCCGAAGGCCGCGATCGAGACATGCCCCGGCACCGGGCCGGGCCAGGTCATCGGCATGCTCTGCGCCGCACCGGGCTGGTAGTCGTAGCGCTGGCCGTCGATCTCCAGGGTGAGCCGGGTGACGCCCTCGCCCAGCGTGGGCGCCAGTACGGTGAAGCCCACCTGCGGGCCCGGCCCGTCGCGGAAATATTTCTGCCGGATGCGCTGGGCCAGCTGCAGTTGTGCCGGCAGGCCGGGGGCGCCGACCACCGCGTCGGGGCCGTCCTTCCAGCGCCAATGCGGCGCCTGGGTGTCCAGCAGGGCCTGCACGGTGCCGGTGTACAGCGCATCCAGGCGCCCGCCGCTGCCGAACAGTTCGCCGAAATTCTGCAGGGGAATCTCCACCTGCGCGGCCGGGTCGAACGGGTAGCGGCCGCGCACGAACTCGCTGCACACCTCGCCCACCGACTGGCGCACCTGTGCATCCAGCGCCGCACGTGCCCCCTGGGTCATCAAGGTGGCGCTGCTGCCGGCCAGGCCCTGCAGCCAGCCGGTCACCGACGGCGGCAGCTGCGCCATTTCCTGCCGCGCCAGCGCCAGCTGCGCATTGGCCGCCGCAGCATCGCCACGGCCTTGCGACACCACCAGCAACTGCTTGCCGAGTTGATCGAGCACGCGCAGCAGCTGGTCCAGCGGCGTGCTGCCGGGCGCACCGGCCGCCAGTGCGTTGAGGGCCAGAAAATGCTCGCTGATGGCCGCCCCCGGCGCGGGTGCGGTCGCGGCCGCAGGATCGGGCGGGGTCGCCAACGCGGCGCGCATCGCTGCCCCGCCCGGCAGCCTGGCCGCTGCGCTGCCGGCGGTGGCGGCCGCCTTGCCGGCCACCGCGGCGGCAGCGCGCTGGGCCGCATCCGGCGGTGGCGCGCGGTCCATCGCCTGGGTGTGGTCGCCAACCACGCCCAGCAGCAGCCGCAGCGGCGAACTGGGGCCGGCCAGTTTGGCGGCGGTGGCGCTGGCGGCGGCCAGATCGGCGGCCGGGCGCAATTGCAGATCGGCCAGCAATCCATCCCAGTAGCGGATGTAGTCGGCCTCGTAGCGCTGGCCGACCTGGCGCGCCAGCGTGGCGCGGGCGGTGGCATCCAGCGGTGCGCCGCCGAACACCCAGTCGTCGCGCCCGAAGCGTTCCACCGCCTGGCCGATGCCGTCGCGCTGCAGGGCCGCGAACACCGGTTGGGTGTACAGCGCCGGCACCGGCGTGGACAACGGCGTGCCGCTGCGGCGCACGAAGGTGTCGGCGAGCAGGCCCAGCGATGTGTCCAGCCGCAGCGGCGTCCCCGCCGGTGGCGTGAGCAACAGGTTGCCGTAGATCAACGTGGACAGATCGGCCGCCTGCAGGCTGGCTTGCGCCTGCGCGATGCGCTGCCCATCCAGCGACAGCGCGCGCACGCGCGTGGGTGTGTCCAGCAAGGCCTGCAGCTGCGCGCCCAGCGCCTGCTGCTGCGCCGGATCGCGCGGGAACAGCTTACCGGCCTCGATCGCCGCCAGCGCGCTGAGCTGGGCCGGATCCAGGTGCTGCGGCTGGCCCAGCATCAGATAGCCCTTGAGCGTGTAGTACAGCGCCTGCGGCGCCTGCGCGTTGTCGACCAGCCCATCGCGAAAGCGCACCGCCAGTGCCGGCAGCAGCGTGGCATTGAGCTGGCGCAGGTAGCCGGCCTGCAGCGCATCGCCGAGCGCGCCGCCCTGGAACAGGCCCATGCGCAGCGCCCACGGCGTACCCTCCCGGTATTGCTGCGCCACCTGCACCACCGCGTGCGTGGCGGCGGCCTGCTGCAGCGTGCGCGTCACATACTCGGGCATGCCAGTGGCGGCATTGGGATCGGGCACCGCCGGGCGTGCATCCAGCGCCTGCTGCACCTGCGCCAGATAGGCGCGGTTGCCCAGGTAACTGGCGCTCAACCCGGCCAGGAGCGCAGCGCTCAGCACGCCCACGCCGGCATAGCCGGCCGCCTGCAGCCAGGCCATGCGGCGTTGCCGCGATGGCGGCGTGTTGGCCAGCCCGGATTCGCGCAGCACCACCTCGCGCAACAGCCGTTCGACGAAGAAGGTGCGGCGCTGCGCGCCTGGTGCCTGCACGCGCGCATCGTCCACGCCGAAGGTGCGTGCCACCGCGCCCATCATGCGATCGATCGGCGTGCCTTCCTGGGTGCCGGAGGTGAAGTACACCCCGCGCAACAGCGGCGCCGGCCCGTAGGCATGACCAGCGAAACTGCCTTCGACGAACTGCCGCGCGCGCTCGCCCAAGGCGGCCAGCTGCTGCGGGAACGCCAGGATCGCCGCGCGCCGCAGCCGGTCGCGTTCCAGGTTCAGGCGCTCGAACAGGCGTGCGCTGAGCTGCTGCTGCAGCAGGTTGAATTCGTCGGCGAAGCGGCGCGCCGCCTGGCCTTCCAGGGTCTGCGCCAGCGGGAAGGTGATGCCCCATACCTGGCTGCGCTGGGCAGGGTTCAGATCGTCGAAGAACTCGCCAAAGCCGCCGATCAGATCGCACTTGGTGAAGATCAGATACACCGGCACGCTGGCCTGCAGGTGGTCGGCCACCTCGTCCAGGCGGCGGCGGATCGCCTGCATGTGGGTGTCGCGCTCGCCATCGTCCAGCAGCAGCAGGTCGGACATGCTCATGGTCACCAGCACGCCATTGAGCGGCCGGCGCGGGCGATGCCGGCGCAGCAGGCGCAGGAAGTCGCGCCAGGCGCCGGCATCCACCGCCTGGTCCGAATCCTGCGTGGTGTAGCGGCCGGCGGTGTCCAGGAACACCGCTTCGTCGGTGAACCACCATTGGCAATCGCGGGTGCCGCCCACCCCGCGCAGCGCGGCATCGCCCATGCGCGCGGCCAACGGAAACTGCAGCCCGGAATGCTGCAGCAAGGTGCTCTTGCCCGAGCCGGGCGGGCCGATCAGCGCGTACCACGGCAGGCCATACAGGTCGCCGCCGCGGCGCTTGCGCAGCAGCGCAATGGCCTGCTGGAAGCGCGCCTGCAGCTGTGCGCGTTCCTGGCCGCTGCGCAGTTCGCGGTCGTCGTCGCGGCCGGGCGCAGCCAGGGCGCTGGACAGCCGGGCCGCACGCCGCTGCGCCTGCCAGCGGCGCAACGCCAGCACGCCAATCCATAGCGCGATCACCAGCACGATGGCCACCACGCGCGCAGCCACGCCGGCCAACGGGCTCCAGCCGCCAATCGCCACATACGGCCCGCCCACCCACAACAGCACCGCAAGCAGGCTCAATGCCAGCACGCTCACCACCACGGTGGCGCTGGGCGCGGACAACAGCGTCTTCATCGTCATTCCCCCGGCTGAAACAGGATGTCCACGCGGCGGTTGCGCGCGCGATTGGCCGGCAATTGCGGCGGCCGTGCCAGCGGTTGCGAATCGCCCGCCCCCAGCGCTTCCACCCGCCCCGGCGTGGCCAGCTGCGCGCGCAGCAACTGCGCCACCGCCTGCGCACGCGCCGCCGACAAGGCGTAGTTGTCGGCAAACCGCAGCGAGCGCACCGGCACGTCATCGGTATGCCCGACCACGATCACCCGCCCCGGCAATCGATCGATCGCCGCGGCGATCTGCGCGATCAGGCCACGCTGATCCGGCTCCACGTCCACGCCGCCGGAGGCAAACATCGCCGCGCTGCTCAGGCGCACACGGGTCTGGCCATCGGGCTGCTCGTCCACCTGCACCACCCCATCGCGTTCGGGCGCGGCCAGCTGTTGCTTGAGGCGCAGCGGCGGTGGCGGCAACGGCGTGGCATCCGGCGGGGTGGCCGGCGCAAGCCCCCACTGCGCCGCCTGCGCACTGATCGGCGCGGCCAGGGTGCTCAGGCGTGTCTGGAACCACACGAAGGCCACCACCAGCACGCTCAGCCCCAATAGCGCGGCAGCCCACAACGGCAGGAAGCGTCCCAGCCGCCGGCGATCGTCCACACCGCGCCAGTGCGGCGCCAGGCTGTCCGGTGCGGCGCCGCGCTCGGCGCGGATGCGCCGGTACAGATCGTCCTGGATCTCGCCCAGGCGGGCCAGGCCACCGGCCTCGATCTGGTAACGGCCCGCAAAGCCCAGCGCCAGGCACAGGTACATCAGCTCGATCAGATCCAGATGCCGCCGCACATCGGCGCACAGCCGCTCCAGGATCTGGAAGAACTTGGCCCCGCCATACGACTCGCTGTGGAAGACCACCAGCAGCGTTTTCTGCGACCAGCCGCTGCGCTCGCCCCACGGTGCGTTGAGCACCGCCTCATCGAGCAGCGCGCACAACACATAGCGTGCGGCGGTGACCGCTTCCACCGGCGCACCGCCCTGGTGGGCGCGCTGCTCGAAGCGGCGGATCTGCGCCATCGCCTGCTCGCGCAGGCGCGCCACCTCCGGCAACTGCGCGCTATGGCGCAGCTGCACCGCAAGCAGCAGCAAGGGCGTGGCCGCCTGCACCAGCGGGTTGACGCTGCGCCCCAGCAGTTCGCTGATGTCGGTGTCTTCGGCAGCGATGGCCTCTGCCGGCAACGGCGCGGCAGCGACCGGATCCAGTTGGGTCAGTGGACGGCTCATGCGCTCAGCTCCGGATCGCCCACAGTTGCAACTCCAGCCCGGCGAATTCGCTGCCGAAGTGGAACGCGATACCGCCGGAGGTCTTCAAGCTGCGCCATAGCGCCGCGCTCTTGTCGAACTCGAAGTACAGGTAGCCGGCGTGGTAGGGAATCTGCCGCGGCGCCACCGGCATCGGGTTGGCCACGATGCCCGGCAACTGCAGGTTGACCAGATCGCGGATCTGCTCCACCGGGCCGATCTTGGCGTGCGCCGGCAGCAGCCGGCGTAACTCTTCGCTGGGCATTTGCGCCTTGGCAGCCAGCACGAAGGCGGCGCTGTCCAGCAGCGTGGGATCGGGCACCATCGCCACCCACACGCCGAATTTGCGTGCCTGCATCGGCAATGGCGTGGCGGTCTGTTCGAGCACTGCGCTCAGGCTGCTGCGCAACGCGCCGATCAGCGGCTCGAAGCTCTCCTGCTGTGCCTCATGCCGGTAGACCGGCGATGCCGGCGGGCGCTTGCCGGGCGCGGTGAAGGTGCTCAGCTCGCCGGCCAGCGCAAGCAAGCCGCGGAACAAGTCTTCCGGATGCGCCAGCGGTGCGGCGGCCCAGTGCGCGATCTGCGGTTGCCAGCGGTTGACCAGCTGCAGCAGCAGGAAATCGGCGATATCGGCCGCGCCGCCGCGGTCGGTGAGCGTCACCCGTGCGGCCAGGGCTTCGCCACGCTGGTGCAGCAGCCCGAGCAGCTCGGTCAGGAACGTGGCCAGCCGCGGCGCGGCCTGGCACACCATCGCGCTGGGAATGAAGTGTGGGTCCAGCACCACCTGGCGATCGGCGCGCGTTTCGATGATGCGCGCCACCGCGATGCGGTCCAGCCCTTCCAGTGGCTGCGATTGCGGCAGCAGCCGCGTGCTCAGGCCGCCGACTTCCATCAGCACCGCCTCGGAAGTGCTGCCGGATGCATCGCCGCTTTCGGTTTCGCGCACGCGGTAGCGGAACAACTGATCGACCGGCGATTCCGGGCGCCCCAGCTCCGGCTGCGCCGGCACCTTCAACGGCAGGGTGAGATAGACGATCTGGTCGCGGCAATTGGGCTCCACCTCCATGGCCACCGGCAACGGATCGTCGCCCGGCATCGCGAACGGCGTGCCATCGGCAAACACCCCGCGTGCCCGGCGCAGCCCCAGCTTGCCCACTGCCAGCAGATCGGTTTCCCATTCCAGTTCGCTCACGCCCCAGGCGTGCGGCCGCAGCCGCGCCGCACGCAGATCGACATAGCGCTCCAGGTAGCGTTCCTGCTGCTGCAGATGCTGCGGGCGCAGGAACAGCCCCTCGCTCCACACGACCTTGTTGTTGTGCATGATCCACCTGCGGTGAGAAAGACGGCCGCCGCGTGAGGCCTTGGCGCCCCGCCACGCTGTCGCTGGCAGTGCATGTCCGCTCCGGCACGCGTGCCGATGGGCCGAGCTGATGGACCGATCTTGCGCCGCAGCCAGGCACCCAACCCGACAGAATGTCTCAGCCCTCAAGCTGCAGAACGTCGCTACCAGGCGCCGCTGGCAGCGCGTCGCCGACCGGTGCTGCACCCCGGGTGGCAACCGTTTCCCTGCCCTTTTCTGTGTGACCCCAACCGAAATCTGACCCCGCCCGCGCTGCGCGCGTTCATCGAATTCGTCAAACAATTGCCTGACTGAGAGCAGCTGACAAAACTCCTGCCTTCACCGCCAGGCGGGCGCGGCCGGTGCCGGGGATCGACATGCACCACTCGTGCACTCCGGTTCCTCTGCGCCGCACCTACCTGACGAACGCTCGCGACGGTTTGGTAGCCGCTCCAAGCCTTGCGCCCCTGCGGTCGCAACGCGCCCGTGTCACCCCTGCGATCCGCGTGCCGCAGGCTGGCGCCGCGCCGATTTCAGGCGTGCCAGCTGCGCCTCGTAGGCGCGGGCGAACTCGTCGCCGAACAGGCGGCGGAAGCAGTCGTCCGGGTCGCTACGCAGCTGCTCGAAGTTGTCGCGATAGCGCTCCCAGTAACGCCCCTTGCCGCCGAAGCTCAAGCGCTTGCCGCCGGCGTCGGCCTCCTGCTCCAGCCGGTCCGGGCTGAAGTGGAACAGCATCGCGTCGAAGGCCGCGCGCATGCCGGCCAGCATCGCCATCTGGTGGCAGCGGATATCGTCGAAGGCATCCTCGAATGCCGGCACCCCGGACAGGAACGCGGGGCTGGGCGGGGCCAGCAGTTTCTGCAGGGCATCGTCGGCGGTGGCGGCGAACTTGAGCGGGTTGTTCTCCGACCGCTGGATCACCGTGACCGGCAGGCGGAAGCTGTTCTTGATCTCCGCACGTGCGCGCAGTACGTCCATCACGCCATCCACCACGATGGCGAAGATGCGATCCAGCTCTGGTGGCAGGGATGTTGCTGACGTCGATGCATCCGATGGGTCTGATGCGCGCGGGAGCATCGCTGCCACCGGCGACGCCGACAGCGCTGCTGGAGCAGCCAGCGTGCCGGCCATGGATGATGACGAAAGCGATGGCGATGGCGATGGCGGCGCAAAATCGCCCAGCGTCATATCCCAGTTTTCCGGCAAGGTGGCGCGCGCGTCGGCACTGGCCGGCGGGCGAAAATAGTCCTGATTGGCGTTGCTCTGATTCCAGGCGCTGGGCGTGGTGTCACGCGCCGGTGCAGGCAGCGGGTCGAGCAGGCGCAACGGGTCCAGCTCGCGCGGCGTGCCGCCCAGCAGCAGATCGTCCAGCAGCGGGTCCACGGCAGGGCGCGCAGCAGGCGGCGTCTCGAACTCCAGCACATCAAAGCCCGCAGCGGTGGTCGCGGCACGCGCCGGCGCAGCCGGCGGCGCTACCTGGGTGCGGTCGTCCATCGCATCCAGCAGCGGGTCCAACGCCGGCGCGGGTGTCGGGGCGACAGCCAGCGATTGCACTTGCACCTGGATCTCGAAGCTATCGAGCTGCAGACGGTCGCCATCGCTGAGCGCGGACGGGTCCGCACGCGTCAACGCCTTGCCGTTGAGCGACATGCCGTTGGTGCTGCGGTCCTCGATGAAGTACATGCCGTTGAGAAAACGCACCACCGCATGCGTGCGCGACACCCCCGGTGCTGCCAGCACCCAATCGCTCTCGTCCGAGCGCCCGATGCTGCCGCCGCTGCCGGCGAACCGCTTCTGCGCATTGGGCCCGAACTGCGCGGCGTGCGCGCCGCCAACGGTGAGGATCAACTGCGAACTGGACACGACACGGGCTCCTGCAAATGATGATCGATATTCAAAAAAAAAACGTGGTGCGGCTGACAGCAGGTAGCGAGCGGCTATGCAGGGTTTGCTGGCCACTTGGGGTCATCTGGATGGTCCCCAACCGCATTGGTCGAGGGCGCGGTGCCCTCACCGCTCACGGGACACGCCGTTAACCCGTCCCGGGGGCTCGATGGCTGCATCCATGCCGCCAACGGTCCCGCAAGCGGCGAGGACACCGCACCAGAGGGTGAGTCGGTTGCTTTGTTGAAAGCCACCTGGTGATCGCGGTGCGCTGCAAAGCTGATCGGAGCTGGCGTCATTCGAGAAACCTGCCTTATGCCTTGCTTGCACCATGCATACCGACCATTTCAGATGGTCCTTGCCCGCCCACCGGCGCGGGACCTTGAGCGGCATGGATGCCGAGCCAGAGCCTCCAAGGACGGATTCACGGCGTGTCCCGCGTTGGTGGGCGGGCAAGGGCTCTGCAACCAGACCACAGACCCACTGCCCTGCAGCCGATGCAGCCACGGCGTCCAGGCCCCACGACACCCCGGATTTCACGCTATTGAAGTGGCTGGAAAACACTGCGCACACTGGATCGACCGCTTTGCTGCAATGACCAACAAGCGATCTCATGGCGCACCCGCACTGGTGAGCAACTCCAAGGCATGCATCGCGTAGCCGCTGCGGCGCGCCGCCAGCTGCGCCGGCTCGCGTGCAGCCAGCAAGGTGATGGCGGCGGCCACCGCGCGCGCGGTCAGATGCTCGGCCGGCGGCACCTGTGTGGCCTGTTGCGGCGGCGCCAGGCTGCCACCGGACCAGGCCACTGCCGCTGCCAGCCACGCACCCAGGGAGACGTAGCCACCGGCATGCGCAAACGCCTGCGCCGCGCGGCGATGCGTTTCGCTGGGGTCGCGCACCCACTTTTCCGCCAGCGCGGCACCGGCGCGGTCTTCCTCGTCCAGCGCTTCGCCGCGCACGCACTGGCACAGCCAGGCCACCGCGTAGCGCTTGGGCAGCAGGCGCGCGAGCAGCTTGATCGCATCCTCGTCGTGGCCATGCGCCAGCAGGGCGCGCACCGCCGCCTGCGGCGCGATCGGCGTGGCCAGCTGCGCACGCGCCGGCGCGGAGACCTGCATGTCCGCGCACGCCTGCGCCAGCGAGAGCATGGGCGCGCTCATCCGATCATGATCAGGCCGCCGCCGACCTGCACCAGGGCATCGGCCTTGATGCTGACCAGCGGGCCCTTGAGCGTGGCCGAGGCGCCGGCTTCGGCGCTGAGCATGCCGCCGGACGACAACTTCAGCGTGCCATCGCCGGCCACTTCCGTGGCTGGCGATTTGGCCTGCAACTGCGCGTCGGCGATCAGCTTGATGGCGGTGGAGGTGGTCTTGGCCTCGGAACTTGCATCGATCAGGATCTTGACCCCGCTGAGCACGATGTCGCCGTTTTGCTTCATCACCAGCCGCGCACTGCCGGTCACCAGCTCGATCTCTTCGCCGGCCTGCAGCAGCAGTTTCTTGCCGACATCCACGCTGTCGTTGTTGTCGATGCGCGCGGTGCGGTCGTGCTTGACCGTGAGCACCTGATCGTTGTCCACCGTGGCGGTATGGTCGTGCTGCACCGCTTCGCACAGGTCGCGCTGCGCGCGCAGGTAGACCTCTTCGGCGCCGGCTTTGTCGTCGAAGCGCAGCTCGTTGAAATCCGCGCTGCCGCCCAGCAGGCTGCGGCTGCGCACGCCGCTTTGGGTCTTGTTGTCCGGCAGCGCGAACGGCAGCGCGTGATCGGCGTTGTACACGCTGCCCACGATCAGCGGGCGGTCCGGGTCGCCTTCCAGAAAACTCACCACCACCTCCTGCCCCACCCGCGGCAGACTCATCGCGCCCCAGCCCTTGCCCGCCCACATCGAGGCCACCCTCACCCAGCACGACGGTGCGCCATGCGCGCGTGCGGAGCCGGACCAGTGGAAGGTGACCTGCACACGGCCATGTGCATCCACCACGATGTCTTCGTCGGTGTCGCCGGTCACCACCGCGGTCTGCAGGCCGGCAATGCTGGGCATGGGCGTGCGCGCCACGCTGCGAAACGGCAGCCGGCTTTCCATCACCTGCACGGTACTGGAAAACGGCGGCGCGTCGGCATGCCCGGGCGCTGCCAGCGTTGTCTGCGCCGAGAGCACCAGATACTCCTGATTGAGCTCGCTGCGCGGATGGCCGTGCAGGGTGAACAACGCCCCCACCATCAGCCCGCAGGCATTGGTGGTGGCCTGGTGGCTGGCGCGCTGCACGTTGTGCGCCTCGGTGCGGACCTGCACATAGCGGCTGCCATCGGCCTGCAGCGCATGCGGGCCGGGGTAATCGAACGCGGCCAGGCCATCCACCGGGTGCAGGCCGGCGCCGCTGGCGTCGAACTCGGCCGCCAGCGAGGCGCGTGGCTGCTGCGGGTCGTAATCGGTGACGACATGCTGGGTGGAATGCAGCGCGCGGGCGTTACGCCAGCGGCTCACCACCGAGCGCAGGATGCGCCGGTTTTCCAGTTCCGGCGGCACGTACGGCAGGCTGTCCACGCCGTTGCGCTGCGCATGCGCGCCCAGCGCGTCGCACAGCACCATCGTGTGCGCACTGCGGCCATGGGTGAAGTAGTAATAGATGCCTTCCTGCTCCAGCAGCCGGCTGATGAAGCTGAAATCGTCTTCGCGGTATTGCACGCAGTAGGTGCGCTTGGGGTACTGCGTGCTCAGTTGCTGCTGCACATCGCTGTAGCCGATCTCGCCCAGCACGCTGACGACGATCTCCGGCACGCTCAGGTCCTGATAGATGCGGCAATCGCGCCGTTGGGTGAGCAGCCATGGCCGCGGCACCAGGTGCAGCTCCAGCACCGTGTAGGCGATCGCATCGACGACGGTGACGCCGGCCTGCGCGCAGGTGGCCACGATGCCGTGGTACCAACGCTGCTCGCCGTTGTCGTCAGCCAGTTGGACCGCCACCGGCGTGGCGAGCAACGCCCCCAGGTTGGGCTGTGCATCCGTGCACAGGGCATCGATGCGGTAGTCGAACAACTGCCCCAAGGCCTCGTGCGCCTGCATGCGGTGCAGCCGCAGGCGGTCGCCAAGGTCGGAGTGCAGCGTGATGGTGCGCGGCATCGAAGCATCCACAGGTGGGTAGGCAACGCGGGGTGCGCCGGCCGGCAGTGCACAATCGCCGGCCTGCGCGCACCGTCGCATGCCGGTCACGGGCCATCACTGCCAGGGCGATGCTCCCATGCAGGCAGCGGGCAAAGCCGACATTTCGTCTCAGCACTGCGCAGGCGTGCGCGCCGTCACGACCCATCCGTGCACAGGCTGGCCACGCTCGCTGCGCAGCACATCCAGCAAGATTGCCATCGGCTGCAGACCGGCGCTGTGCAAGGCGGCCACCACATGCGCATGGCTGTGCTGATAGCGGCCGCTGGCATCCAGGTCGACCCGGTCGCCGTCTGTCTCCAGCGCCTCGACGGTGAAGCCAAGCACGCCGCCAGGCCGCAATGCACCGGCCGCCGCCGCCAGCACCGGTTGCAGCGCGCCGAAGTACACCAGCGTGTCTGCGCAGGCCACCACATCCCAGCGCGCGGGCGTCCCCTGCAGGTAGGCGGTGAGTTCGGCCACCTCCAGCGCATCGTAGCCGCCGCGCTGCTGCGCCTTGGCCACCATGCCTGGCGACAGGTCCACACCCACCAGCTGCTGCGCATACGGCCGCAGCAGGGGCGCGCACAATCCTGTGCCGCAGCCGGCATCCAGGATGGCCAAG
This sequence comes from Xanthomonas campestris pv. badrii, assembly GCF_012848175.1. Classification (NCBI taxonomy): domain Bacteria; kingdom Pseudomonadati; phylum Pseudomonadota; class Gammaproteobacteria; order Lysobacterales; family Lysobacteraceae; genus Xanthomonas; species Xanthomonas campestris. The sequence goes on from NZ_CP051651.1 coordinate 4,165,758, forward strand.
TTGGCGCTCGGCGCGGGCAGGCATGCCGCCAATGCGTCGGCCAGGCGCTGGGGCGCGCGGTAGTCCAGGTTGTGCAGCAGTTGTTCGTCGAAGCTGTCGGCAAAGCCATCGAACAGCTCGCGTACATAGCTGTCCCCGGCACGCGGCGGCGCGGCGACGCCACCGCAGGCCGCGAGCATGTGCGCGGCCACCGCATTGCCCGGGTCGCGCGCCAGCCACGCACGATAGACCGCCTGCGCCTGCACGTGCTCGCCAAGCAGGTAGAGCCCGGTGCCCAGCGCCTCGCGCGCCGGCAGATGCTCCGGCGCCAGGGTGCAGGCCTGCTGCAGGCACTCCACCGACTGCTGCAGATGCTCGGCGGCCTGCGCGTTGTTGCGCAGGAACAGCCCCAGCAAATAGTGCGCCTGTGCCGAGTCCGGATGGGTATGCAACAGCGCCGCGTAGGTGACGAAGGCCTCCTGCGGGCGCCGCTGCGCTTCCAGCACCGCAGCCAGATTGGCCAGCGCATCGGCATGGGCGGGTGCCAGCGTCAGGGCGCGGCGGTAGCACTGTTCGGCATCGCCCAGCCGCCCGCATTCGCGGTGGATGTTGCCCAGGTTGTTGCACGCATCCGGCTGGGCGGGGTCCAGCGCAAGCGCCTGGGTGATCGAGACCACGGCTGCGTCGCTCTGCCCGCGCTGATGCAGCAGGACGCCGTGGAAATGCTGTGCGTCCACGTGCGCGGGCTGTGCATCCAGCACCTGCCTGTACAACTGCGCGGCGCGGTCGAACTGGCCGCTGCGGTGCGCGTCGATGGCCTGTTGCAAGGTGTCCGGCGGCAGGCGGGTGGCGGTGTGCATCGGGGCTCTCCAAGGGGCGGCAAGATGACGACGGAATTGCTGCAGTACGGGTGCGGGTGCGGGTGCGGGTTCGACGATGCGCATCGTGACCGGCCAGTGCGTGCTGCGCGCCGGCGTTGCGCCTGTTGCAGGCGCGGTGCGCCCGCAGCATCGCGGCAATGGCTGCGGCTGTGGCCTGTGCGCACGCGGCGAACGCGCAGCAACCATCCCGCGCGCGGCGGCTGCGCTCAGCCGATCAGCACGGTGAAGCACCCCAGGGTGATCACCCCGCCATGTGCGGTGCTGTCGCCCAGGCGTGCGGCCGGCTGCCCGGCGATCAACACGGTGGGCGCACCGGCCACGATGCTGTCCGGCGGGCCCACACACACCGCCGCATCGCCGATGCGTGCGGCAGGCAGGCCGCCGATCAGTACCGTGGGCGCACCGGGGCCGAGGATGGGGCCGCCCACGTGCGGCACCACCCCGGTCACCATCGGGCAGACGTGCAGGTCGGTCAGGCGTGCGGCGGGTTGCATGGCAACGCTTCGATGCAATCGGTGGCGGGCACTGTGGCGCCTGCGCCTACCGCTCACCCGACAATTCGTCTCAGCGCTGCGCCACCACCGAGGTGCTCGCTGCGTCGGCATCGGCGTCGGCGGGCGTCGGTGTTGCCGGTTGCAGCTGCGCCAGGGTCTGCCGTGCGGCGCGCAGGGGCTCCTCGGCGTTGCCGAAGATGCCGGTGAGGATCTGCACCGCCTGCTGCGCATGCGCGCGTGCGTCGGCTGTCCGGCCCAGGGTGCGCTCGGCCTCGGACATGCCGCGCAGGATCTCGGCGGTCTGCGGGTGCGCACGGCCCAGCACCCGCAGCGAGGCCGTCAGCGTGGCGCGCTGTTCGGCCAGCGACTGTGCCGCCTGCCCAGCGTCCAGCAACCAGAACGCATGGTTGCTGCGGAAGGTGATCGTCTCAGGCGCGTCTTCGCCAAACATGCGGCGTGCCCGCTCCAACGCCGCCCGGTAATGCGGGCCGGCCTCGGCCAGCTTGCCCTGTTGTCGCAATGCACCGGCCAGGTTGCCTTCCACCATCAGCGTGTCGGCGGCGTTGTCGCCATAGAGCTTGCGGTGGATCTGCAGCAGCGGCGTCAGCTCGGCCTCTGCGCCGGCGAAGTCGCGCTGCATCAGCAGATACACCGACAAACTGTTGCGCATCGACAGCACGAACGGATGCTCGGGCCCGTCCAGGGCGATGCGGTCGCGCAGCAGGGCGCGCTGCAAGGCGATCGCCGGTGCCACTTGCCCGACCTCGGCCAGCATGGCGGCGTAGACGTTGCCGGCGTCGATGCGCTGGCCTGCACGCGTGGCGGGGTTGGCCAGCGCCGCCACGTAGGCATGCCGGCTTTCGGTCATGGCCTCGGCGATGCGGCCCTGGTCGCGCAGCGTCCAGGCCAGCCATCCGCGCATGTCGTTGGCCATGGTCTGCTGCTGCGCATCGCCGCGCTGCGCGTGCGCAATGCCCTGGCGCAGCAGCTGCGCGGCTTCCTCGCGCTTGCCGGCACCGCGCAGCGCCTGGCCCAGCATGGAGGTGGCCTTCAGCGCAGGCAGGCTGCCCTCGCCCGCGCTCTCCCGCGCCAGCCGCTGCGCGGTGCGCAGGTGCTCCACCGCCTGCGGATACTTGGCCAGCGCAATCAGGGTACGGCCCAATGTCAGTTCGACATCGGTGCGTGCATCGGGCTGGCCGGCCAGCTCGCGTGCCGCACGCTGCGAGGCCTGCTCCAGCACGCGCAGCATCAGCGTCTTGTCCAGATCCTGCGCTACGCCCGGGTCCACGCTGGACAGCACCGAACTCATGAAATCGCCGGTGACCCGCGCGCGTTGCGCATCGCGCGCGGCCTGCTGCAGCGACCACAGCGTGGCGCCCACGCCGCCGATCGAGGCCACGGCCACCAGCCCGCCGGCCAGCACACCGCTGCGATGGCGCTGGGTGAACTTGCGCAGCCGCAGCCAGCGGCCGGCCTGCAGGGCGCGCGGCGGGTAGCCGTCGAGCCAGCGGTGCAGATCGTCCAGCAGCGCCGACACCGACGCATAGCGTGCACCCGGTTCGGGTGCCAAGGCACGCAATACGATCGCATCCAGGCCATCGCGCAGCTGCTGCAGCAATTGCACAGGGGTGGTGGCGCGCGCCGCGCAGATGCGTGCGCGCGCAGCGGCCGGCACCGCAGCCACCCGTTGCGAAGGTGGCTGCGGCACGCCATCGCTGCCGGCCACCGGCGCCAGCCCGCAACTCAATTCGTAGAACATCGCGCCCAGCGCATAGATGTCGCTGCGTGCGTCCACCTCCTGCGCGCCGCGTGCCTGCTCCGGACTCATGTAGCCGGGCGTGCCGCGACCATGCGCCGAGGTCAGCCCCGGGTTGGCCGCATCGATGGCGATGCCGAAATCGATCACCCCCGGCATCGGCCGCCCGTCGATGTCGCTGACCAGCACATTGCTGGGCTTGAGATCGCGATGGATCACGCCCTTCTGGTGTGCATGCTGCACCGCCTCGCTCACCCGCAGCATCAGCAGCACGCGCGCGTGCAACGACAACCGGTGCTCGTCGCACCACCAGGTGATGGGCTCGCCGCGCAGGTACTCCATCACCAGGTACGGCCGGCCCTGGTCGTCGGTGCCCACATCGTGGATCTGCGCGATGGCCGGGTGCACCATCTGCGCCAGCAGCCGGCATTCGAATTCGAACAAGGCCCGGCCCTGCGCATCCAGTGCGTCGGCCGCCACCAGCTTGATCGCCACCTCGCGCTCGTAGGCACCATCGGCGCGGTGGCCCAGGTACACCTGGCCCATGCCGCCGGCACCGAGCAGGCGGTCGATCGCCCACGCGCCGAAGCGCGTGCCCGCCGGCAGTTCCGGCAGCGGTGCGTGCAAGGCGGCCACGGCCTGTTTCAACGGCGCGCGTATCCGCAAGGTGGCCTGCGATTCCACCGCCAGCATCGCCAGCAATTCATCGCGCAACACGGCATCGTCGCCGGCCTGCGCGCGCGCGAACGCGTCGCGCTCTGCGGGCGGCAACCCGCAGGCCTGGTGGAACAAGGCCTCCAGCCGTTGCCAGGTGGTGGCCACGCTCACAGCTGCGCCGCCAGCCAGACCCGTGCAAAGCGCAGGTCGCGCTCCAGCGTGGGCACCGACACCTCCAGCTGCTCGGCGGCTTCGGCCACGCTGAAACCCACCAGTTCGGTCAGCGCGAACGCGCGGGCCTTGCGCTCGTCCACCTGCGCCAGCTTGTCGAAGGCATCGGCCACCAGCATCAGCGCCTCCGGTCGCGCTGCGCCATCGGACAGGCTGATGGTCAGCGTCACCGCCTGCCCCAGCCGCTTGGCGCTGGCCTGCTGGCGCGCCAGATCCACCAGCAGATGCCGCATCTGCAAGGCGGCCACCGCATAGAAGTGGGTGCGCGACCGGAACGCCTGCTGGCCGTGTTCCAGCCGCATCCAGGCTTCATGCACCAGCTCGGTGGCCTGCAAGCCGGCACGCGCATCGCGCCGCAGCTCGCGCAAGGCCGTGGCCCGCAGCACCTCATAGACCTGCCGCGCCAATGCATCGCCCGCCCCAGGCTCGTCGCGCTGCCAGGCCTGCAACAACTCGGTGATCGGCAGCTCGGACATCGAGGTCCCTCTCGCCTGCGTGGATGCGCAGTATCCCGCATTGGCGAGCAAGCGGAACAGGCAAAACGTAACGGTTTAGCGCCGCGACCAAAACGCCTGCGCTCACCGCCAGGCGGGCGCGGCCGGCGCTCGCGCGGCATGTGCCCCTAGAACACTCCCGTTCCTCTGCGCCGCCGCTACTCCCTTGACGACCGCGGGCTACGGTTGGCAGCCGGTCTTGGTTGGCAGGGACGCGGCGGCAGGCGGGCGGCGGCGTTTGAGTTTGCAGCCAGCCGTCATGGTCAAGGCGTTACCGGTCCCCTCGATCAGCGCACCCGCCCCATCCGGCTGACGCACCTAGCAGCCAGGCTCACGCCCGGCCGCATAGCGCAGGCCCTGCCGCAGCTGGGCCAGGAACTGTGCATTCGCATACACCGCCGCATCGTGGCCCAGCCCGGTGTACCAGGCCCGTCCGCCGTCGAAGGCATGGCACCAAGCGATCGGATGGTCGGCACCCATCGTGCCGCCGGCATACAGCCGCTCATCCACTATCGCGATCACCTGCACCTGCCCGCGCGGGTTATGCCGGTAGTTGTAGATCTCATCGGTGATCGGCCAGCTCTTGCCGACCGCCTGCCCCTCTCGCTCAGGCTGCACACGCGTGGACTGCAGCCCCGGCGGATGCCCCTTGAACCAGGCCCCGACCAGCTGCCCGTACCAGGGCCACTGATAGCCGGTATCGGTGGCCGAATGCACGCCCAGGAAGCCACCACCCTGCCGAACGAATCGCTCGAACGCCTGCTGCTGCGCCGGCGCCAGGATCTCCCCGGTGGTGCTGGCGAACGCCACCACGCGGTAGCGCGCCAGGTTGTCGGCAGTGAAGACATCCGCGTCCTCGCTGTGATCGGCCGCCATGCCCTGCTCTGCCGCCAGCTGGCGCAATGTCGCCACCGCCGCCGGAATCGACGCGTGACGGAACCCGGCGGTCTTGCTGAAGATCAACATCCGCTCCGGAGCGGACGCGGCAGTAGCGGTGAGGGAGGCGAGCATGCAGATCAGGGCGAGCGGGAGTCTGTGCATGCGTGCATTGTTGCGCGATATCGCATCGAGCGCGCGCCCTCGTTTTTGCCATTGGCGATCGCATGCGTCGCCAATGGCAACAAAGATCGAGCCCATGCGCCTCTCGCTGCGGTCGCTCAAGGTCACATCAATCCTGCATCGCCTATTTCCGTCTGCGGTGCCCCGGCAATCACGTTTCGAATCTGGATCCATACAAACCTTCGTACGTCGTGGCGCAGGCTGAGACGAATATCGAGGCCTGGGCTTTCTGCGACGAGGTTGCCGTCAGCGCCGTCACCTTCGTACCACCCGCGTTGCAGCCATTGTGCCCAGTGCGCAAATTGCTGACATCGCCCCAGCATACGAAGCGTTTAAAGTCGCTCTTGAGCGTTTTCTTGGCGAGCTGCGCGTGTTCGTCCAGCGCGATGGATAACAATACCCAGGGGATGACGTGGCAGACAGGAGGCTTGCGCAATTTTCCATGCGGCGTCGAGGCCGCGCCCACTTCCTGAAACTGCCCATTCAATTTGATGGTGCCGTCGCCGGACTCACCACAGGGCACTTCGAAGCCGCCTTTCCCATCCGGCTTTCTGGCCGCATAGACCAGATTCCAGGTGGTGCTGTAAGGCCCAGGCCGCCCAGGTACGCTACCAACCCAGTCGAAATCATCGTCGTTGGCGTCGACAACGGCATCGGCCAAGCTGTTGATGCCAGGATCGCTTTGCAGCAACTCCCATTCGCTGGCGCCGTCCTTGAATTTTCCCGGTGGCCAAGATTTGCGTTTGTTGGGTACCCACGACATCGTCCACCCCATCGAAGATGACGTCACCGGCAAAGACACAGCAGGAAGACGAGGGACGTATTTTCTTATCGGGCCGGAGTTCCAACCCGTCAAAACGTCTCTGTCATCAACGAGCGCTGGCAAATCTGAGCCATCGTTTTCCCCGACCCCGTCCGCTATCCGCTGCCTGAGACAACGACGGCCGAGATAGCCACTGAGCGCAATGGCCGCCGACGATTCGAGCACTCTGCGTCGCGCATGAACGATCCGCGGCACGCCGCCGTGTGCAGGCGCTTGCCTGCGCTCAGCGACGCAGGGCCACTCACGCTCAGCGCTTGGCCGCCTCGCACAGTTTGCGATTGAACCAGGTGGACCTGGCGATGGGCAGGTACGCATCCCAGTCGCTGGGCGGGAGCATCGTGCTGTTCTTGTCCAGTTACGCCTGGAACGAGGCCTCGTCGTGGCTGCGACCAGCCATGGTCTGATCAAGCGCCGTCAGGCACTCCTGCGGACGGTTCAAGCGCAATAACGTGAGCGCGCGGTCGTTGGCGAAACGGTCGCGATCGAGCCAGTTGAGGAACTCGCCGCACTCGCCCGCAAATGCCTGCATGCCGGCAAGTGCTTCGGCATAGCGCTTGCCGCGATAGTCCCGCAGATACGCCTCACGTCGTCGGCTGCTGCCTGCGGAGGTGCAGCCGGCCGGCAACCGCAGATAGTCGCCTTCGAAATGAGCGCGTATGCCACAGTAATAGCGGCAGCTATCCTGGGTGAGTGCGGCGATGTTGAAGCCCCCTGCCAACGGCTTGAACGAGAGCTTGCAGGGCGCGTCGCCAACATCGCTCACTTCGGCCTTGTCGCCCTGCAGCGTACCCTCCAGCGAGCAGCTGTGGCCGTTGGCGCCCACGGCGAAAATCTCGAGGTGGCGCGCACCACCCTTGTCGCTGACCTGCAGGCTGCCCCAGCCGTGCTTGGTGCTGTATTGGCCGGGCGCCGGACCAGCCGCCGCCACGCCGAAAGCCACCAGCCACACCAGCATCCCGCACCATCCATATCGCCGTGCCATCGCCTCGTCCTGTGTTCGACCGGAGCACAAGTGTGCGACATCGTGGTAACTCCAAGCGAGCGTCGTGTTTGCGCTGCCGCTGAGCAGAGCGTGCTTCCGCTGTCTTGACATAGTGTGCGCTATTGGCGGAGGCCCTCGGCCAACAGCGCCTAGCGGCAATTCGCAGCTATGTCGGTCAGCCTTATGAGATCAGAGTCACTCACTCAGCACCGTGGGCTACGCGGGTGGCGTTAACACCGCAGAGCGCGTGCAAGAAATATCTGACAAAATCATCGTTCACCTACTTACCAGAAGCAGGTATCACCGCCGACAGACGTCATCCCGTATTCAAACCATCGTTGGGTATTCGCCTCTGGACTCTCCGACATGGCACGCCCTCCTCGCCTGGATATCCCACATGTTGCCCAACATGTCGTGCAACGTGGCAACGACCGTATGCCGTGCTTCTTCGAAGACGTCGACTATCGCCATTACCTGACCATGCTGCATGAAGCCGCGACTGCGCAAGGCTGCCGGATTCATGCCTATGTGCTGATGACCAATCACGTACATCTCATGGCGACGCCCTCCGCGAAGGGAGCCGTCTCGCGCATGATGCAGGCGCTCGGCCGTCGCTACGTCAGCTACATCAACATCAAGTACCGACGCACCGGCACGCTCTGGGAAGGCCGCTATAAGGCCTGCCTGGTCGACGCCGAACGGTATGTCCTGGCCTGCTACCGATACATCGAGCTCAACCCAGTGCGAGCCGCAATGGTGACCGACCCTGGCGCCTACCGCTGGTCGAGCCACCGCTACAATGCTCAGGGCATCCATGATCCATTGATCACTCCACACGAAACCTATCTGGCGCTGGACGTACAGCCGGTTAAGCGTCTTGCTGCGTATCGTGTGTTATTCGCTGAAGCCATTGACCAACAGCGCCTTGCAGAAATTCGCATCTACCTCGAACAACAACGTGCACTTGGCACACCGCGCTTTCAGACACAGATCGAAGCGATGCTGGGCCGCTGCGCCACGACTCGGCCGCGTGGACGGCCGAGCGCTTCATCCAAGTGATGTTGGTAAATCACTCTGACCCTTTTGTTCTCTTCATCCAAGTGATGTTGGTAAATCACTCTGACCCTTTTGTTCCCGGACCCTTTTGTTCCCGGTCGACGCCGAACGGTATGTCCTGGCCTGCTACCGATACATCGAGCTCAACCCAGTGCGAGCCGCAATGGTGACCGACCCTGGCGCCTACCGCTGGTCGAGCCACCGTTACAACGCTCAAGGCATCCATGATCCATTGATCACTCCGCACGAAACCTATCTGGCGCTGGACGTACAGCTGGTGACGCGTCTTGCTGCGTATCGTGCGTTGTTCGCTGAGGCTCTTGACCAACAGCGCCTTACAGAAATTCGCAGCTACCTAGAACAACAACGTGCACTTGGCACACCGCGCTTTCAGACACAGATCGAAGCGATGCTGGGCCGCCGCGTCACGACTCGGCCGCGTGGACGGCCGAGCGCTTCATCCAAGTGATGTTGGTAAATCACTCTGACCCCTTCTGACTAACAATCTTTGTCATAAGGCACGTCCTTACCTGCGATATCCGGATAAAGCGCGACAGTGCGGCGATAGCTGGAACCGTACTTCTCATATCGAATGAGCTGTCCATTTTCCAGCTTGAACTGATCCTCTCGCTCGGAGAAAGCCGGACATGCGGAGTGGCCATTTCCTCCGTCATCGCTACAGTAGCGGATATACAGCGTGTCTCCGCGCACCTCTCCCTGCAACTGCCCATCATTGCCGCGTACGTTGGTGCCCTCGCTCCAGTCACCGGTCACGCGATCGCCACTCTGTTGGAGATGCAGACTCAGATAGTGGCCCAAGTCGCATTTCTTGGCATATGCCCACTCCCCGGAGAACGGCGGGGATTTGCTCGCGGAAGCGGAGGTAGCTCACGAGGTGATCAACGCCATCACCATCACTAGCGCGGCCACTGGAAAACGCGGGATTGATCGCTCTTGCTCAGCCATCGGTCACTCCTTGGACATGGTCTGCGGCTCGTATGTGCGGAAGATAGCAACTAGGCCCTGGGCGTTCCACAGGTCCCAGCGCCGCCCTTCATTTGCTGTGCGTTCTTGCCTCAAGCCAACCAAGCTAGGATCAGTGCAGCCACCCGCCTCCCGCAGGCGGCGCCTCGGATTCCGCTAACGGGGTCAGGTTCTGAGGTATCCCCACATTCCCCTTTGCAAAATCAAGCACTTGGTGCGCCGGGATATTGGAAGAAGGTGCGCGCATGGGGCACGCTTCAAGGTGACTAAGCCAGAGAAGAGTGCCAACCATGCGCGCCAGCGAAGTATTGCAGAAGTGCCTGTCCAACTCACTCTCCGGGATGCATGCATTACGTCAACGCAGCTTGCTGCGCGCGGTTGAAGCGCTGGTGCATGGAGGCAGGCTGACGCTGATCGACATTGCACGTGCGTGGCCTGGCGCGACGCGGGTACGTGCGCCCCTCAAGGCATGCGACCGCCTGCTGTGCAATCGCGCGTTGTACGCCGAGCGGTCCGTGATCGAGCGGGACATGGCGCATTGGCTGTTGCGCGGGGCGCAGGCGGTGATCGTGATCGATTGGCGCGATCTGAAGCCGGACAAATCGTGGTGCCTGCTGCGCGCCGCCGTTCCGTTCGGTGGGCGCACGCTCACCTTGCTGGACATGGTTGTCCCGGGAAAAGAGCAAGGCTCGCTTGGTGCGGAGAAGCGCTTTTTGCAGCAACTGCGCGCCTTGATTCCAGACGCTGTGCGTCCGATCCTGGTCACCGACGCCGGATTCCGCACGCCATGGTTCCGCGCAGTGTCGGCGATGGGCTGGGATTGGGTCGGGCGTCTGCGCGGTCGCACGCAGGTCAAACCGCAAGACGTGCCCGATGATGCAGCGCAGTGGATCGATAGCCGACGCCTGCATGCGCTGGCGTCCAACCGCGCACACGAATTGCCACCGATGCAGGTCAATCGCAGCGATCCGCTCGATTGCCGCCTGGTGCTCTACGCCAAGACACCGCAGGGACGGCAGCAACGCAATCGACGCTCGCCGTTGCCTCCCCACAGTTGCAGGCACCCAGCGCAAAGCAATTGGTCAACCTGTACGCACGACGGATGCAGATCGAGCTGGCATTTCGGGATCTGAAGTCGCATCGCTACGGCCAAGCGATGGAAGACAGCCTGACCCGTCGAGGCGAGCGGTTGCAGATCCTGTTGTTGCTCAACACCCTGGCCACCTTCGCCAGTTGGCTGGCAGGACTGGGCTGCGAAGCCACCGGCATCGCCCAATGGCTGTCGCCACGCAACAGTCAGCGCAAGCTTTACTCGACACTGCGCATCGGCCGCGAGGCGTTGGTCAGACGCTGGCCGATGGAACCTGTCTCACGCTGGCTGGAACGCTTGCGCACACTGCCCGACGCAGTGCGCGAGCAGATGACGCTGGTACCGTAAACACGTGGGGATACCTAAGAACCTGACCCCGTTACCCCCCGCTCGTCCATCGCCGCCTCCTCCCCGGTCGGTCATCAACGCGTGGCTCGCACGGGAGACGACTCGACGCTCGCTTCCCGGCGCGTGCCGGGTTCCTTGCGGACGGGGATTGTCGCAGGAACAGGACGGAGACTTGGAGATTCGCCACCGGTCGAGCGCTGCACCGTGATCGAGAGCCAAAATTTGCGATCTCGATGTGGGGTCCGCGATGGACTCAAAGGTGGAACGTGTACTTCGAAGACCCTCGCATTCTTTCAACTTCAACGATCATGCTCTTCACCGTGTCATTGTCGGTGTAGCTGGCGATGGATCCCGGGATGAAACTTGAACTCCTGTCATCAAACATAGCAACGACCTTCGTTCTCATATACATCTCGTAACCGGCGACCAACTCTGCAATGGCTTGTTGCATGGTTATCTTCTTAGCAATTATTCCTCGCTGTGCGATATAGACGCTCTCTTGGGTTTTCGGATCTGCGGAGGAAACCTTTTTGTATGCCTTTCCATCGTATATCTTCGCGAAATTCTCCCTGTTGAAGTCCACAAGAGCCTTAGCTTGTCCATCCAGAACATCTGGATGCGTCCTGGATAACGATTTCTCTTTCGTCCTCTGAACAAGGTTATGGATACCGTCTAATCCGGCTGGCGATGTGAATTGTTTCAGAATCAGGCCTTGGTAGTAAACGCTTTCCTCATAAAACGTCGTGACTTCGGTGAGGTAGGCACTCACACCCAGTCCAGTTAGGAGCGCGCCTCTTTCCTCCTTGGGTATGAGTTCGACAAGCCTACGAGTGAACTGGGCTAAGACACTGCTCGCAACATTACCGAGCTTGTTTCCCCCGGTGAAACAGCCTGCCAAATTGATCTTCCGGAAACAGATTCCCTTCTTGGCGAGTCCCGCGACTACCTCGGCGAGGAACACTGCAGACGGGTTGGACTGAGTCGCGCCTGCGTGAATTAGAAAGTAGAGTCCGTTATCCCGCGAAGCCCCAAGCACATCACTGCTCGCGAAAATGGCCTCCACCACCTCTTCCACCTTAGCGGACTTGCCGAACTCGGCCGATACGACAGTGACCGCGCTGGCGCGGACCGTCCTACCCTTGTATTTCTTGGAAAGTGCTTCAAGATTGTCCGCCAACTCCTGGTCCCCATCACCGTGGTAAAAAGGGATCAGCACGATGTTCTCGCATTGCATGCTCTTTCTCCGTCATTGAGACTCCTTCGCACCCTCGGAGCGTTTTCAATCGAAGCGATAGTCGAATCCGCCTTCCTTGCGCCCCACTCGTACGCCCGCGATGTCTTTTCCGTCGACCATCCTCCGCAGGAACTCACGGCTGATCTCCGGCAACATCGAATTGCTCAAAATCGCATCAATCATCCGCCCGCCCGATTCGCTCTCGGTGCAGCGGCTCACCACCAGCTCGACCACCGACTCGTCGTACTCGAACAGAATCCTGTAGCGCGCTTCGATGCGCTGCTTGATGCGGTTCAACTGCAGCCGCACGATCTTCGCCAGCATGTCGTGGCTCAGCGGGTAATACGGAATCGCGACCAGCCGCCCGAGCAATGCCGGCGGAAACACCTTCAACAACGGCTCGCGAATGGCCTTGGCCATACCCTCCGGATCCGGCATCAGCTCCGGGTCCTTGCACAGGCTGGCGATCAGGTCGGTGCCGGCGTTGCTGGTCAGGATGATCAGGGTGTTGCGGAAGTCGATGCGGCGGCCTTCGCCGTCTTCCATCCAGCCCTTGTCGAAAACCTGGAAGAACAGTTCGTGGACGTCCGGGTGCGCCTTCTCCACCTCGTCCAGCAGCACCACCGAGTAGGGTTTGCGGCGCACCGCTTCAGTGAGCACGCCGCCTTCGCCGTAGCCGACGTAGCCCGGCGGTGCGCCCTTGAGCGAGGAGACGGTGTGGGCCTCCTGGTATTCGCTCATATTGATGGTGATCAGGTTCTGTTCGCCGCCGTACAGGGTTTCGGCCAGCGCGAGCGCGGTTTCGGTCTTGCCGACGCCGGAGGTGCCGGCGAGCAGGAACACGCCGATCGGTTTGTCCGGGTTGTCCAGGCCGGCGCGGCTGGTCTGGATGCGCTTGGCGATCATCTCCATGGCGTGGTCCTGGCCGATCACGCGCTTGGCCAGTAGTTCGGGCAGGCGCAGGACGGTGTCGATCTCGTTGCGGGCCATGCGCCCGACCGGGATGCCGGTCAAGTCGGCGACCACGGCGGCCACCGCTTGGTAGTCGACCGTGGGCAGGATCAAGGGCGATTCGCCCTGGAGTGCGCCTAGTTCCGCCTGTACCAGCTGCAGGCGCGCGAGCAGTGTGTCGCGATCAACCTGCACCGGTGCGTCGAGCACGGCGGTGTCGCCAGACGCCGCCTGCGCGACAGCGGCGTCGGCATCGGCCTCTGCTTCCAACGCACTACCAGTGCCTTCCACCGGCGCATTGCCGCTACGCAGCTGTGCGCGCAGCGACAACAGCTCATCCACCAATGCTTTCTCGCCAACCCAGCGCTGTTCCAGATCACGCAGTCGGCCGTGCTCGCTTTCCAGCAGGCCGGCGCACGCAGCAGCACGCTCCTCCACTGCGATGCCAATCGCGCGCTCGCGTTCGATGATGGCGTGCTCGGTGTCCAGCGCTTCGATGCGGCGGCGGCTATCGTCCACCTCCGCAGGCGTGGCGTGCAGGCTGACCGCCACGCGCGCGCAGGCGGTGTCGAGCAGGCTCACCGATTTGTCCGGCAGCTGGCGCGCAGGGATATAGCGGTGGCTGAGCTTGACTGCCGCTTCCAGCGCCTCGTCGAGAATCTGCACACTGTGGTGCTGTTCCATCATCGACGCGACGCCGCGCATCATGCGCACCGCCTTGGCCTCGTCCGGCTCATCCACCTGCACGGCCTGGAAGCGCCGGGTCAGTGCAGGATCTTTCTCGATGTACTTCTTGTACTCGGCAAACGTGGTCGCACCTACCGTGCGCAGCGTGCCGCGTGCTAATGCCGGCTTGAGCAGGTTGGCCGTATCGCCGGTGCCGGCGGCACCACCGGCGCCGACCAAGGTATGGGTTTCATCCACGAACAGGATGATGGGCTTGGGGCTGGCCTGCACGTCGTCGATGACTGCGCGCAGGCGCTGTTCGAACTCGCCCTTCATGCTGGCGCCTGCCTGCAGCAGGCCCACATCCAGCGTGCGCAGTTGCACGTCCTTCAATGCGGGTGGCACATCGCCACGGGCGATGCGCTGCGCGAAGCCTTCCACCACTGCAGTCTTGCCCACGCCGGCCTCGCCGACCAGGATCGGGTTGTTCTGGCGGCGGCGCATCAGGATGTCGACCACCTGGCGGATCTCGTCGTCGCGGCCGATGATCGGGTCGAGCTTGCCCTCGCGGGCTTGTGCGGTGAGGTCGGTGGTGAATTTCTTCAATGCTTCCTGCTTGCCCATTGCCGCCGGCGCGATGGCGCCGCTGGCCTCGCCAGGCGCAGCGGTCTGGCCGAGCGAAAAGCCATCGCTGGGCAGCAGCCCCTCTTCCGGCGAACCGGCCACGATCTGCGCAAAGTGTTCGTTGAGTACCGCGGGCTTGAGCTTGTCGAATTCCTTGGAAATCGCCAGCAATGCATTGCGCAGGCCGCGCACGCTCAGAATGCCGACCACCAAATAGCCGGTGCGCACCTGTGCCTCGCCAAAGCTGAGCGAGGCATACACCCAACCGCGTTCCACCGCTTCTTCGACATTGGCCGACAGGTCGGTGACGGCGGTGGAGCCGCGCGGCAGGCCGTCCAGCGCGGCGGTGACATCGCGCGCCAGCGTGGACGGATTGAGCTGAAAGTGTTTGACGATGCGGTGCAGGTCGGAATCTTGCAGCTGCAGCAACTGATGCAGCCAGTGCACCAGCTCCACGTACGGGTTGCCGCGCAGCTTGCAGAACACGGTGGCGCTTTCGATGCCGCGATAGGCGAGTGGATTGAGCTTGCCGAACAGGGCACTGCGGGAGATCTCGGCCATGATGCGTCCTTCGAAGTCGGTACGTTGCGTGTGAGCGAAAGGGAGCGCGGTGCGCGTCAGCCCGATGGGCGCAGCAGCACCTCGTCGGCGTCGGCGATGCTCCAGGCGCGGCGGCCGATCCAGGTATCCAGGCCCAGCCGGCTGTTGCGCGCCAGCTGCGGGGTGGGTACCTCGTCGGCCTTGAGCACTAGCTGCAGTTCCCAGCCGAACTCGTCGCCCAGATAGCTGCGCACCGCGGCGGTCAGCTGGCGCAGCGCCTGGCCGCCCGGCAGGAAGCGTTGAAACGCGATGCGTGGCAATGGCCCCAGCCGGATACGCACGCGCTGTTGCGCACCGCGCACCTGTGCACCGACCACGCTGTCCACGCCGAGCTGCGCGTTGCGCGGGCCCAGGCCCAGCTGCAACTGCGCGTCGGCAGGCAGCCGCATCCATTCGGCAATGAATTCCTGCACCTGTACCGGCCACTCGAACAACTGCTGCAGCAGCGCACGCAGGCCCTCGGGCGTGCGCGTGGCTGCGCCCAGGCGACCGGCGTAGTAACGACGCGCATCGTCCGGCAAGGCATCGCGCTCGCGCAGGTGCGGGCTGGCGATGCCGACCAGCGCATCCAGCCAGCCGCGGAACTGGTCGCAGGCTGCGCGCTCTGCCTGCACGGTGGGCTGCGCCTGTGCCCACGCGCGGTAGAACAGGCTGAGCATGCGGTGATGGAACACATCGGCAAACGCGGCGAAGGTGCCGTCCTTGGCCTGCTGCGCACGCTCGATGGCGTATTCGGTCAGGTGCAAGGGCAACGGCGCGTTGGGACCAAACAGGCCCAAAAACACGCCATATAGCGCAGCGGGCTGCTCGTCGTATGCTGGCGTGTAGCGGTCCAGTGCATGTGGTGCGAACGCCAGCGACGGCGTGTGGCGCAGGCGCACCGCATCGTCCACGGCGCGGGCGGATTCGCCCAGGCGCGGATGCTGCGGATGGCAGCGCTCGATCGCGCGCAAGGCCGCGAACGGGCTGAAATCCTGTGGCCGGGTCTGCAGCGCCTGGGCCAGCGCCGCAGCCGCCGCGCTCACAGGCGCGGGCGCGTGCCGGGCTGGGCTGGCCATCGGGCCACCTCGTTGCGTTCGGTGGTGCGCAGGACCGTTTCGGTGAAGGAATTCACCGAGACATAGCGCGCAAAGAAGTGCCGCAGCACCGAAGCCAGCAGGAATGCACCGGTACCTTCGAACGCCGCGTCCTCGCAGGTGAGCGTGACCTCCAGGCCGCGGCCGAAGGTGATCGGGCCCGGTACCGGAATGCGCCGTACGATCGGCGTACCGGTCACGTTCTTGATGCCTTCGATCTGGCGTTGCGCAGACGCATCGAACGGATCGCAATACAGCGTGAGGATCTCGCGCAGCGCGGCCGCGCCATTGGGGCCGTCTTCGAACAACGACAGGTAATTGAGCTGCAATTGGCTGAGCAGGCGCCATGCGGTCTGCCCGTCGGACAACGCCGGACGTGGCTTGGTCGGCCCGGCCACGCAGCGCACGCTGCGCACCGGCACGCCGCTGTCCATCGTGAAGTCGCTTGCTCCCTTGCCTACCGGCATATGCAGCGGCAGATCGCGGTTGCTGCACCACAGCTGCAAGCCGAGTTGGCGCAGGCTACTGGCCTGCGCCTGGTCATTGGCATCGACCAGGCTGACGAAGACCTCGCTGCCCGCATAACTGGAACGTGCCCCGTCGCGACGTTGCCGCGCAGACAACACCCGCGGCTCGCGGCGCGTGCTGTAGAACGCGCCATGCCGTGCATGCCAGCTGCGTGCGTCGCCGCCATAGAACGGGGTAAAGCGCTGCTCCGGCTCCTGACGGTCGCCGAAGCCTTCCACCTCGCCCAGGTGATGGATCTCGAAATCCATTGGCCGAGTGCGATCTGCCAGCACGTGATACTCGTGCTGGCCAGCCTGCAGGTGGATACGGTCGGCGCGACGTTCGAACAGATTGATCGCCGGCGTGCAGAACAACTTGATGTGTTCGGCACTCACTGCGGCCGCCAGGCTGGGCACGCTGCGCTCCAACAACACCACCAACTCGAGGCTGCTGCCATGCAGGCGACGCAGCGGCGCACGCAGGCCGGTGAACTCGGCGAACAGGAAGCGCTCCGGGCAGGCGAAGTATTCCTGTAGCAGACGGTAACCGCTGAATGAGCGGCCATCGTAAGGAATCAGCGCATCCTCGTCGGCAAAGCCACGCATCTGCAGCGTGTGCGCGGCCAGTGTGGTTTCCACGCTGGCACCGCCCGCATCATTGCCGCGCACTATCACTGCGCTGGTGTCGGCATGCAGTTGTTCGTACAACCGCTTGGGCAGGCCATCGGCACCGGCCAGGAAGATCGGCAGGCGATCGAGCGCCAGCGCCTGCACCTGTGCGCCCCCCACCAGTTCCAGCCGCAGGCGGATGCCCGCACGCACGGTGCGCCCCGCCGGCAGGCCAATGCCGGCGGCCGCGAGCGCGGCCGGCGAGTCCAGGTACTTCGCCTCGGCCACCTGCAGTGGCCACAGCGTCACTGCATGCGCGGTGCGGAACTCGCAGGCGGTACGTTCGCCGGCGCCAATCAGGCTGCGCAAGGCGCTCTGGCGCGGCACCGTTACTCCTGCCGCCAGCCCGCTGTCTTTCAGGTCAGGCTGCAGCTGCACCACCGCCATCGACGGCAACGGCGCCAGGTAGTGCGGGTAGACCATTTCCAGCAGGTGCTGGGTGAAGACCGGGTACTGCGCGTCCAGCTTGAGCTGCACGCGCGCGGCCAGGAATGCGAAGCCTTCGAGCAGGCGCTCCACGTACGGGTCGGCGCATTCGAACGCATCCAGCCCCAGCCGCCCGGCGATCTTGGGATACTCGCGCGCAAATTCAGCGCCCATGTCGCGCACATGCTGCAATTCACGGCTGTAGTACGGGAGCAGGCGCGGGTCCATCTCAGCCATGCCCTTCGACGACATCGAGCCGCCCGGTTTCCAGGTCCAGCGCCGTCTTCAGGTACAGGTTCAACGGCAACGGCTGCGCCCACATCTCCGATTCGATGGTGAACAGCAGTGAGCGCCGGTCCATGCGCGTGGCATCGGCATGCACGCTGACGCGCAGCGTGTCGGGAATCAGGCGTGGTTCGAACGCCAGGATCGCCTCGCGGATGCGCTGCTGCAGCGCCGCCGCATCGATGCCGGTAACCGCCACGCCGGCCAGATCCGGGATACCGAAGTTGAGGACCGAGCGCTGCACCTGCGGATACGCGCCCAACGGATGGCTGGTGTCCAGATTCACCGCATTCAACAACCACGACAGATCGCGGATCACGCATTCGCGCAGGCGCGTGGCCGAGATCACGCGTTGCTCGCGGCTCTCTTCGCGCTGGCTAGGCACGGTGTCGGTCAGCCGGTCCAGCAGCGAAGGCTGCAGGCGTTCGGTGGTGGTGAGCTCGGCCATCTGCGTCAGCCCGCGTCGAACTGCACATTGCGCACATCGAGCAGCGCAATCTCATGCGATTCGGTACTCCACATGCGCTGGCCCAGGCCGATCTCGCCCTGCGCGCCCTGTGTCCATTCGGTGCGGCGCGCCAATTGCAGCTCGCCGGCATCCAGATGCTCGCTGCCGGGATACCGCACCGGCAGGTAGCCGAAGGCCTGGCCGCCGTTGCGCCATAGCACGCTCACTGGCGCCCACACGGTATCGCGCAGGTCCACCGGCGCTTCGAAGCGCAGCTGATGGATCTGCTGCAATGGTGCCCAGGCATAGCCGCTGTCGAGCATCAGTTCGATGCAGGGCCCGAAGCGCGCATCGGCATCGGACAGCCATTCGAAGCGTTCGCCATCGAGCACGCCCGCGCTTGCCGGTGCCAGTTCGAAGGCTTGCGCACGCAGTGCGTTGGCCTGCGCGCCATGGCCTTGTGCAGACAGGCGCAGCGCCTGCAGGTGCAGCGCCAGCCACTCGGCCGGCTCGCCGATCACGTGCGGCAACTGAGTGCCGGCGAACACCTGCGCCCGTGTCTGCTCGCCCTGCAGCACCGTGAGATACGTCTGCACCAACGGCTGCGTGGTGCCATCCAGCTCGCCGCAGGCACGCAGCTGGTCGGCCGCACGCGACCATTGGCCCAGCACGGCCAGCAGCTGGAACAGGAACACGCGCTGCGCAGCATCGGCCGGCTGCCGGCGCACCTGCTGCACCAGCTGCTGCAATGCCTGCGCCGGCTCGCCACGGGCAAGCAGGCTGTGTGCGGTGGCATCCATCGCGCATGTCCTCATCGAAGAAAGGGGCGGTGTCGCTGTGGACACCGCCGGTCATTGCATTGCAGGCATCGCGTGCAGCAGCACACCCACGCGCGCGGTTGCCGGAGAACCGCAGGCGGTGCGATGCGGCCGGCGTGGACGCGTGGTGCCTGCCGATCTCCCATTCGCCCTGCCATCCGGCGATCGCACACGCGGTGTGCGTGGCGCGTTATGCCTTGGCGACGCCCTGGATGTCGTAGGTGAATTCCTTCGCCCCGCCCTGCGCCGTGCCCTTGTCGTCCTGCGGCTGGAAGCCGTACTTGAACTTGCCGAAGTGCAGCGTCACGTTTTCGGTCAGACGGTCTTCGCCGCCGGACCCGCCGGTGGACAGCGAGGTGATCAGCACGCCTTCGCTAAGCTCCAGCGTGAGGAAGTCGCTCTGCTCGCCGGTGGCATTGGTGACGTACAGCCAGGCGTTCTCCACTCGTGCACCGGTGCACACTGCATCCAGCAGCGCGTTGGAGCAGCCGTCCACGTACTTGGTGATGGAGATGTCCTGGATATGTGCCTTGCCGCCGCTGGCCGAACCGCCACCGGTGTGCAGGTCGCCCGAATTGCTCGCGCCCCACGACCACGCCAGGATCGGAATCTCGCCCTTGTGCTTCTTGTGGTTGGACGCGCCTTCGATCTTGACCTTGCCGCTGCCGAACTTGATGTGCATGTCGAACGCCATGGAACTGCTCCTTCAATGAAAGTGACAACACAGGGATGGCGCAACGCGCAGTGGCGTCGTGCCCGTGACGCGAATGCGTCGGATCAGGCCTTGGCGGCCGAGGGCAAGCGCGAGACCAGGCGCAACGAGACGGTCAGGCCTTCGAGCTGGTAATGCGGCTTGAGGAAGAACTTGGAGCTGTAATAGCCCGGCGCGCCTTCCACTTCCTCCACCACCACCTCGGCAGCGGCCAGCGGCTTGCGTGCCTTGGTTTCTTCGCTGGAATTGGACGGGTCGCCATCGATGTACTGCGTGACCCAGCGCGTCAGCCAGCTCTGCATCTGTTCGCGATCGGAGAACGAACCGATCTTGTCGCGCACGATGCACTTGAGGTAATGCGCAAACCGGCAGCACGCGAACATGTACGGCAGACGCGCGCCCAGTGCCGCATTGGCGGTGGCATCCGGGTCGTCGTATTCGTCGGGCTTGTTCAAGGATTGCGCGCTGATGAAGGCGGCCATGTCCGAATTCTTGCGATGTACCAGCGGCATCAGGCCCATCTTGTCCAGCTCGGCCGAGCGGCGGTCGGTGATCGCCACTTCGGTGGGGCACTTCATGTCCACGCCACCGTCGTCGGTAGGGAAGGTATGGGTGGGCAACCCTTCCACCGCACCGCCGGATTCGATGCCGCGAATGCGCGAGCACCAGCCGTACTGCTTGAACGAGCGGTTGATGTTCACCGCCATCGCATAGGCGGCGTTTTGCCAGGTGTATTTATTGGAATCGGCGCCGGCGGTGTCTTCTTCGAAATCGAACTCGTCCACTGGGCTGGTGGCTGCGCCGTACGGCAGGCGCGAGAGCGTGCGCGGCATCGCCAGGCCGATGTACTTGGAATCTTCCGATTCGCGCAGCGAACGCCACGCGGCGTAATCGGGCGTGGAGAAGATCTTGGCCAGATCGCGCGGGTTGGACAGCTCGTTCCAGTTGTCCATGCCCATCAACTTGGGCGCGGCCGCGGCAATGAACGGGGCGTGCGCGGCCGCGGCCACCTGTGCGATGCCGTTGAGCAGCTCCACATCCGGCGGGCTCTGGTCGAAGTAGTAATCGCCGACCAGGCAGCCATACGGTTCGCCACCGAGCTGGCCGTATTCCTGCTCGTAGACCTTCTTGAAGATCGGGCTCTGATCCCAGGCGGTGCCCTTGTAGCGCTTGAGCACCTTGCCCAGTTCCTTCTTGCTGATGTTAAGCACGCGGATCTTGAGCTGCTGGTCGGTCTCGGTGTTGTTGACCAGGTAATGCAGGCCGCGCCAGGCGCCTTCCAGCTGCTGCAGATCGGCGTGATGCAGGATCTGGTTGAGCTGTTCGGTGAGGGTGCGGTCGATCTCGGCGATGTAGGCCTTGATGGTCTGCGAGACGTCTTCGCTGACCACGTCGCTGCGCGCAAGCACCTGCTCGGCCAGCGTGCGCACCGCCGATTCCACTTCTTCCTTGGCGCGTTCGCTCTTGGGGCGGAACTCACGATTGAGCAGCGCGGCAAAATCGCCCTGCTCGGCTGTTTCGGTGCTGCTGCTGCTGGCCAGTGCGGCTTCGGTAGCGGACATGGCTTTAGGCTCCTTCCGGCTCGGAGGCGGGTTTGGCCACCGACACCAGCGACTGCAGCAACGCCGGGTCGCGGATGGCATTGGCAATCAGCTGCTCGGCACCGGCCTTGCCGTCCATGTAGGTGTCCAGGTTGGCCAGCTGGGTGCGCGCTTCCAGCAACTTGGCCAGCGGCGCGACCTTGCGCGCAATGGCGGCCGGCGAAAAGTCGTCCATGCTCTCGAAGGTGATGTCCACCGCCAGCTCGCCTTCGCCGGTGAGCGTGTTGGGCACCTTGAACTGCGCACGCGGGCGCATCGACTGCAGCCGGCTGTCGAAGTTGTCGACATCGATCTCCAACGCCTTGCGCTCGTCCAGCGACGGCAGCTCGCCGGCGTTGGCGCCGGACAGGTCCGACATCACGCCCATCACGAACGGAATCTGCACCTTCTTCTGCGCGCCGTAGACTTCCACGTCGTATTCGATCTGCACGCGTGGCGCCCTGTTGCGGGCGATGAACTTCTGACTGCTGGCCATGCCTGATCTCCGATTGAGCTTGCCCGTTGCGCCACCGTGCTCGGCACGGGCGCTGCCTTGCGGCTTGGATGTCGCCGGCCCGGCGGATGGCCTGCAGCCTGCGTGCGACGCCGGTGTTGCGGGCCACCCCGCAACTGCCGCGCACCACGCGGACCGAAGCGTCAGGCCGTGCGATGACGCTTTCTCAGCGCTGCGGCGAGTCTAGGAATGGCGCCAGATGCCCACCCGACAAATCGTCTCAATCGCACCGATGCGTGATGCACCGCCGACTTCGTGAAAGGCGCGTGATGGGTTGTCGCTGCTTTTTTCGGTTGATCCAGGGACAGGCCCCGGGGAGTGGGCCGCAGGCAGCACCGCATGAGCATCAGTTACTACGGCGCCATCGTTCCGCAGGCGTGCGCGACCATGGACGCGCAGACGCCGTTGATGATCGACCTGCTGGCTTACATCGAGCAGCACATCGGCGAGGCCGAGCTTGGCACCGACTCATTGCAACAGGCATTCGCCCTCTCGCGCGCCTCGTTGTACCGGCTGTTCCAGTCGCGTGGCGGTGTGGCCAGCTACATCCGCGAGCAGCGGCTGTGCACCGCGCACCGCTATCTGCAGGCCTATCCGGACTGCAGCCTGACCTGGCTGCTGTATGAAATGGGGTTTGCCTCCGAGCGGCAGTTCCAGCGCGCCTTCCAGCAACGGTTCGGCATGCCGCCGATGCAGTGGCGGCGCCAGTGCCGCGCCAAGCCGCATGCACCGTCACCGCGCCGTGGCCATTACATGCCGATGTGGCGTTTCATGCGCGAGCTGAGCCAGGACGTGCCGCAACCAGTGCCCAATGTTTTACGCAGTGGCGTGCCGGGTACCTACAACGCACCGCTGGTACATACCGAAGCGCTACGCCGCCTGGCACGGCCGGCGCAGAGCGCGGCGGCGCGGCTGGAGCCGATGGACGCCTGAGCGTTGGCTGGAGTGTACGCTGTTGAAGCGCGCCTGCACATGCGATGGCCGCCCCGGCAGAGCCGGTCGCGCGTCTGGTGCGCGCCCTCGATGAGCGATCCTGGGTCACTGCGTGTATTGCGTCGCAGCGACGCGCGCAGCGGCACCGCAGGATCGCTGTGTCAGCGGATCACCAGCACCGGGATCGAGCTGTGGGTGAGCACTTCCACCGTCTGGCTGCCGAGCAGCATGCGCCGCACGCCGCGGCGGCCATGCGAGGTCATGATGATCAGGTCGCTCTTGCATTCCTCGGCGGTCTGCACGATGCCTTCGGCCGCGAAACGGTCCAGCACATGCCGCGAGGTCGCCTTGATATTGGCGGCCGCCGCCAGTTCAAGCGCCGGGCGCAGGATCTTCTCAGCGGCCGCCTCGCGTTCGGCGCGGTATTCCGGGCTGGCCTCGTAGCCGACGCTCCAGCCCATCGCATCGTACATGCCCATCGCCCACGGCTCGGACACGGTGACGATATCGACCTTGGCGCCAGTGGCCTTTGCCAGTTCCAGGCCCTGAAACAGGCCTCGATGCGACAGCTCGGATGCATCGATGGCGATGAGAATACGTTTGTACATGGTGACCTCCTGCAAGGATGGCAGTGCTGCCGGTGGACTTGGACGCACGGTGGCATGTGCGGGTGGAGTGGGCCTTGATGCGGATCAGTGCGGCGATGTTGCTGGCTGTGTTGGGACCGCGTTGGGGTGATGCTGCCGATGTTGCTGCTTTGATTGTGTTGCCGGTGCTGGTGCTGGTGCTGGCTGGATGATCGAGAGGTTGCAGTTGTGCTGTTGTTGTTGTTGTTGTTGTTGTTGTTGTTGTTGTTGTTGTTGTTGTTGTTGTTGTTGTTTTTGCTGTTGCTGCTGTTTCTGTTGCTGTCAGCGCTTTCCTGCTGTTCCTGCCTCCATGATGCACGCCGCGCAGCGCATCTGCGATCGACAACGAAGACCGCGACTCGGCATGCGTGGCGCTCAATCGGTGGCAACCGCATCCGGGTCCGGGCGCATCTCGCGCAGGCGTGCCGGATTGCCGACCGCGGTCGCCCCTGCCGGGACATCGCGGGTGACCACCGCACCGGCGCCGATCAACGCATCGTCGCCGATGGTCACGCCCGGCAGGATGATCGCCCCGCCGCCGATCCACACATTGCGCCCGATGCGGATCGGCCGCCCGAATTCCAGGCCGCTGGCACGTCCGGCGGCATCGCGCGGATGATCGGCCGCGTAGATCTGCACGCCAGGGCCGATCTGCGTGCCGTCGCCAATGCGCACCTCGCAGATATCCAGGATCACGCAGTTGAAGTTGAGGAACACCCCTGCACCCAGACGGATGTTGTAGCCGTAATCGCAATGGAATGGCGCACGAATCACCGCACCGTCGCCCACCTCGGCCAGGCGCTCCCGCAACAGTGCATGGCGCTGTGCTGAGGTCTGCACCACAGCGGCGTTGTAGCGCAGCATCCACTCGGCCGCGGCCGCTTGATCGGCCTGCAGCTGCGGGTCGGTCGCGCTGTACAGTTCGCCTGCCAGCATCTTCTGTTTTTCTGTCTGCATGGCTTTGCGTCCTGCATGTCGTGAAGTCGGCCTGCAGGGTGTCACGGATGCAGCGGCGAATGCACCGCGCGATGCACCAATGGGTCTCGGCAGGTTGGCATCTGTACGAAGGTGCTGGATGAGTCGATCGACTGCCCCCATCCGCCCTTCGGGCACCTTCCCCCGCAGGCGGGGGAAGGGAGCACGGCCAATGTCCGGGTCTTGCTGTCGCGTTGCAGCGATGTCATCGAGGCACGAGCACGTGCGGCCTTCCTGCCCTGCTACGACCGGCGACGGATGCTGAAGGTGCTGGATGAGGTGATCGACTTCCCCCATCCGCCCTTCGGGCACCTTCCCCCGCAGGCGGGGGAAGGGAGCACGGCCAATGTCCGGGTCTTGCTGTCGCGTTGCAGCGATGTCATCGAGGCACGAGCACACGCGGTCTTCCTGCCCTGCTACGACCGGCGATGGATGCTGGACGGCGCTGGATGAGGTGATCGAGTGCCCCCATCCGCCCTTCGGGCACCTTCCCCCGCAGGCGGGGGAAGGGAGCACGGCCAATGTCCGGGTCTTGCTGTCGCGTTGCAGCGATGTCATCGAGGCACGAGTACGCGCGGGCGGCCTCCTTGCCACGCCAACGCGGGCGACGGATGCTGGACGGCGCTGGATGAGTCGATCGACTGCCCCCATCCGCCCTTCGGTCACCTTCCCCCGCAGGCGGGGGAAGGGAGCCAAGCGGGGCGTGCCAGCCCGGATGTCTCAACGGCATGGGAACTCACGCCAGCACACACACACTTGCCCCTCTCCCGCCTGCGGGAGAGGGGATGGGGTGAGGGCACGACGAAGGCATGAAATCTCAGCAGCCGGCTGGTGGCACGTCACCATGGGACCGTTATCGGCGCCGGTGCAAGGAGCGCTGTGGCTGTTCCAGCGCAACCAATTGCCATCGTTCAAGACAGCACCACACCGCTGGAAGCAGCCGCCGACTACACCACCGTCAAATTCGCGTAGGCCATCACCAGCCACTTGGCGCCGACGTCGTCGAACTGCACCTGCACCCGCGCATGCGCGCCGGCACCTTCGTAGTCCACGACCACGCCGCCCCCAAATTTGGGGTGCTCGACATTGGCGCCAAGCTTGATCGGCGCCGTCTCCACGATGCCGTGCACCGGGCCACCACGTGCCGCGCCAAGCGATGCAGTGCGCGAGACCTGCACCTTCGGGCGCACTTCGTTGAGCAGATCGCGCGGGATCTCGCGCAGGAAGCGCGAGGGCACGTTGTAGTTGTCCTGCCCGTGGATGCGCCGCGATTCGGCGTAGCACAGCACCAGTTTCTGCCGCGCGCGGGTGATGCCCAC
Source organism: Xanthomonas campestris pv. badrii (assembly GCF_012848175.1). Taxonomy (NCBI): domain Bacteria; kingdom Pseudomonadati; phylum Pseudomonadota; class Gammaproteobacteria; order Lysobacterales; family Lysobacteraceae; genus Xanthomonas; species Xanthomonas campestris. The sequence goes on from NZ_CP051651.1 coordinate 4,191,554, forward strand.
ATAGGCCAGGCGGCGCTCTTCTTCCAGCCGGCCGGTTTCTTCCAGCGAGCGCGCACTGGGGAACAGGCCGTCCTCCAGCCCGACCAGGAACACGATCGGGAACTCCAGGCCCTTGGCCGAATGCAGCGTCATCAACTGCACGCCTTCCTCGCCGGCCTGCGCCTGGCCTTCGCCGGCTTCCAGCGACGCATAAGCCAGGAACGCGACCAGCTCGGTCATGCCCTGGCTGTCTTCATCGTCCGGCCGGGTGAAGCGTGAGGCGACCGAGACCAGTTCGTCCAGGTTCTCGGTGCGCGATTCCGAATCCAGCCCACCGCGGCTCTCTTTCGCCCAGTGATCGCGCAGGCCCGAACGCATCAGCACGTGGTCGATGCGTTCGGCCAGTTCCATCTGCCCGGTTTCGGCATGCAGCTGGCCGACCAGGCTGAGGAAGCCGGCCAGGGCGTTGCGCGCGCGTGCGGCCAGGCTGTTTTCCTGCGTGGCCAGCATCGCCGCTTCCCACAACGACAGCGCATTGGCGCGCGCCAGCCGGCGCACTTCGTCCAGCGTGCGGTCGCCGATCCCACGGGTGGGCGTATTGACCGCGCGTTCGAACGCGGCGTCGTCGCTGCGGTTGGTGAGCAGGCGCAGGTAGGCCAGTGCGTCCTTGATTTCGGCGCGCTCGAAGAAGCGCATGCCGCCATACACGCGGTAGGGCAGCTGTTCGGAGATCAGCGCCTCTTCCAGCGCGCGCGATTGCGCGTTGCTGCGGTAGAGCACCGCCACTTCGCCATAGCTGCCGCCATCGCGCACCCATTGGCGCGCGCGCTCGACCACATAGCGGGCTTCGTCCACTTCGTTGTAGGCCGCATACAGATCGATCGGGTCGCCATCGCCCGAGTCGGTCCACAGCTGCTTGCCGATGCGGTCCGGGTTGTGCGCGATCACCGCATTGGCCGCGCCCAGGATATTGGCGCTGGAACGGTAGTTCTGCTCCAGCCGCACGGTCTGCGCGCCGGGGAAGTCCTTCAGGAAGCGCTGCACGTTCTCGACCTTGGCGCCGCGCCAGCCATAGATGGCCTGGTCGTCGTCGCCCACCACGAACACATTGCCCGATTCGCCGGCCAGCACCCGCACGAAGGCGTACTGGATGGCGTTGGTGTCCTGGAACTCGTCCACCAGAATTTCGCGGAAGCGTGCGCGGTAGTGCGCCAGCAGCGCCGGCGTATCGCGCAACAGCTCATGCGCGCGCAACAGCAACTCGGCAAAATCCAGCAGGCCGGAGCGGTCGCAGCGTTCCTGGTAGGCGGCATACACCTGCCGGCGCACCTCGGTCCAGTCGTCGTTGGGCTCGGGCTGGATATGCTGCGGACGGCGGCCTTCGTCCTTCTGTTCGTTGATCCACCAGCTCAGTTGCTTGGGTGGGTACTTGCCTTCGTCCAGCTCCAGCGACTGCACCACGCGCTTGACCAGCCGCAGCTGATCGTCGCTGTCCATGACCTGGAAGCCTTCCGGCAGCCGCGCGTCCTGCCAATGCAGGCGCAGCAGGCGATGCGCCAGCCCGTGAAAGGTGCCGATCCACATCCCGCGGCTGCCGTTGCGCAGCTGCAGGTCGGTGCGGTGGCGCATTTCGCCGGCGGCCTTGTTGGTGAAGGTCACCGCGAAGATGCCGTGGTTGGGCACGCCCTGGACTTCGTTGAGCCAGGCGATGCGATGGATCAGCACGCGCGTCTTGCCGGAGCCGGCGCCGGCCAGCACGAGGTAATGCCCCGGCGGCGCGGAAACGGCCTCGCGCTGGGCGGGGTTTAGATGATCGAGCAAATGAGAGACATCCACCGGCGCATTTTACCGGTTGTGGCGTCGCTGCGGCTGAGATTGCGATGAAGGGGCTGGGATTGCTGCCCCCATCCGCCCTGCGGGCACCTTCCCCCGCAGGCGGGGGAAGGCAGGAGAGTGGTTGCTCTGCCGCCTGCCAGAGAAGGCGGGACGCTGATTGCTCTGCCGCTCGCCAGAGAAGGCGCGACGCTGATTGTTTTCCCGCCTGCAAGAGCACAGGCAGATGCTCGCCGTGGCAGAGCCCCTCTCCCGCCTGCGGGAGAGGGGTTGGGGTGAGGGCAAGAGGCGCAGCCACGACGCATTGCGGGTCACCCGAGGCTTTACTCGCACCCTCATCGGCGCTATGCGTCGCCTTTGCCCATCGAAGCGGCCAGCGTCACGGACGGAGACGGCAGCCAAGCTGCATTTCCGGTCCGCACACGCCTATCAGCGCTCCAGCTGCAGCAACACATCCCGCGCAATGGCCGCAGCCTGCTCGCGCAGTTCCGGCACCGCCAGGCTCTCCCACAGCGAGCCGATGCGCAGGCTGCCGATCACCCGCACGCGTGGGTTGGCCTGGCCATCGGCATCGATCAGGCTGCCGTCGGCGGCGGTGTCCACTCCAATGCCATGCGGCCCGGCCACCGCAATGCCCTGGCCCAGCAATTGCTGCAGCAAGGGGTTGCGCATCGCCTGCACGCGCATTTCCACGCCGGTGGCGTTGACCAGCGTGTGCACATCCAGCTGCAGCGCGTGCCCGGCACTGGCGGCCCCGGCACTGACCCGCACGCAGGCGCCCACTTCGAACGCCACATCCAGCCGCGCCCGGTGCAGCTGCAGTTGCCCGCGCGCCTGCATCGCCTGCAGCTGCGCATGCACCGGCGCGGCAATGCGATGGCGATGCACATCCCAATGGCGCACCACATGACGCAGGAAGCGGCGCTGGTCGTCCACCGACAGCGTCTGCCACAGCGCCTGGCTCAGCGGGCGGATCCGTTCCATCACGCTTTGCCACGGCCGCCCCTGCGCCAGCGCGTCCCGCGCATGCTGGCGCAGGCGGCGCAGGCGCGCGCGCAGCGACAGTGCCAGCAGCGGCTGCGGATCGAAGTCGGCGCTGCCGCCATGCGCGTGCGGCAACGGCAACAGACCGTGCCGCGAAACCACATGCACCGCGCCGCGATGCGCCTGCGCAGCCAGCGTCACCACGGTGTCGGCCATGCTCAGGCCGGAACCGACGATGCACACCGCCGCCTCCGGCGGCAGTGCAGCCACGGCCTCGGTGTCCCAGGCCTCGATGCGCTGGGTTGGCGACAGGCCGGTAGCGCCACGCACCGGCAGCGGCCGCAACGCATTGCCCACCGCCAGCACCACGGCATCGGCTTGCAGCGTGTGCCCATCGTCCAGCTGTACCTGCGCGCCCTGCGCGGTGGGGTGCAGCCGCTGCACACGTGCGCTGCGCACGTGCAGGCTGGCCGGGCTGGCGGCAACTGCTGCCTGCAGGCGCTCACGCAGGTACGGCGCGTAATGCCGCCGCCCCACGAAGTGCTGCGCCAGCTGCGCATCGTCCAGCTCCGGGCAACACGCATGCGCGCGCAGATAGGCAACGAAGTCCTGCGGCGCATCGACCAGCGCACTCATGCGCGCCGCCGGCACGTTGAGCAGGTGTTCGGCACGCGCGGTGGAATACGCCACGCCCTCGCCCAGCACCGGATGCGGTTCGATCAACTCGATCCGCACCGGCGTGGTCGCCTGTTGCAATAACTGCACTGCCACCAACACACCTGAAGCGCCACCGCCGACGATGGCGATCACCGCATCGCCGTGATTGTGCAGTTCAGTCATGCCGCGATTGTAGGCGATGCCGGCGTCGCGCCGATAACAGATGCCCGACCCTGCACACACGACCCAGCCACGCCAGCCGCTGGCTGAGGCCTCGGCCGGCGTGTGCGCGCGACCATGCTCAACCTGGCGCACGCTGCTGCACGCCGATCAAACGGTCCGCCGTTGACGATCGACGCCGTCAGCGCAGCATGCCGCACCCGCCCTACATCAACGCATCGGCCAGCCGCGCGATGCCCTCGCGGCTGCGGCGCCAGGCCGGGCGGCGCCGCCACTGCTCCAACTCCAGCGGGCGCGCATTGGCCAGATAGTCCTGTTCGATCTGGCGCAGCCGCTGCACCACGCCACGGTCGTAGCAGAGCATGCCGATCTCGGCATTCAGCGCGAACGAGCGGATATCCAGGTTGATCGAGCCCACCAGCGCGATGTCCTCGTCCATGCTCAGGTGCTTGGCATGCAGGAAGTGCGGGCGGTACAGCGCAATCTTCACCCCGCAGCGCAGCAGCTCGTCGAAGTAGGCCTCTTGCGCCCAGGCTGCCAGCCGCTGGTTATTGCTCTCCGACAGGATCAGCTGCACCTCAACGCCCGATACCGCGGCGATGCGCAACGCGCTGAGCAAGGCCTCGTCCGGCACGAAGTACGGCGTGACCAGCACTACCTTGCGCCGTGCCAGGTGGATCACCGCATTGATCGCATCGCGCGCGTTCTCGAACGGATACGCCGGCCCGCTCGGCAGCAACTGGGTGGCGATATTGGCCTGGCACACCGGTGCGTCCGGCCACACATCCAGGCGCTGCCCGGTTTCGGTGAACCAGTCGCTGGCGAACACCGCTTCCAGGTGATTGACCACCGGCCCGCGCACACGCGCCACCAGTTCGCGGTTGGGCACCCCATCGATGAAGCCGGCCTCGGCCAGATTCTGCGAGCCGACAAAACCCACCTGATTGTCGATCACCGCAATCTTGCGGTGGTTACGCAGATCCATGCGCCCGCTGCGACGCCAGCGCAGGCCACCGGGCAATACCGAAAGCACCTCGATGCCGCCGGCCAGCAGGCGCTTGCGATAGCGGCGCAGGCCGCGCTTGGCGCCCACCGCATCCAGCAGCACGCGGCAGCGCACGCCGCGCGCCTGCGCACGCTCCAGCGCGGCCACCACTGCATCGCCCACGGCATCGTCGAACATCAGGTAGTACAGCAGGTGCACGCGTTGTTCGGCCGCATCGATTGCCGTGATCAGGGCCTGCAGCGAGTGTGCGTAGTCGTCGAGCAGTTCCACTGCATTGCCCAGGGTCGGCATGAAGTCGCCCTGCCGCTCGATCAACGGCACCACTTCGGCACTGCTGGTGTCGGCCGGCGGCTGCCAGCGCAATGCATGCAACGGCAGTTGTTGTTCGCGGATCACCTGCGAGGCGGTGGCCTGGCGCTCCACGCGCAGGCGCGACAGCCACGGGTGGCCGAACAGCAGGTACAGCGGCAAGCCCACCACCGGCACGAACCCGATCAGCAACAGCCAGCTGCGCGCCGCCCCGGGCGTGGTGCGGGCGGGAATCCACAGCAGCGCGGCCAGGCGGATCACCCAGTCCAGCGCCAGCAGCCAGGTGCCTGTCACCACATCCGGCAGCATTGGCGCTCCGTTCTCATGAGGAAGCCGATTCTGACCCGGCCGGACGTGAACGCAACGGCGTGCTGCCACCGGCCTGTCCGCAATGGCGAAAGGGCCCCGCTTCCGAGACTGCCGGCCGCACGCGCTCGGCGCAGACCTGCCGCAGCGTCTGCACGAATGCCGTTTGCGCGCGGGTGGGATGCCAGTCGCTGCGCAAGGTGATGCCGATCTGCCGGCGCAGCTGCGGCCCGGCACGGCCGATTTCGCACAGCAGCCCGGCGCGGCGTTCGAACAGGAACTGGTCGCGCGACATCAGGGTCAGCCAGTCGCCTTCCAGTAACAGCCCGCGCACGGTGAGTTCGGCCCCGCATTCGATGCGCAGCGGCGGCGGCTCCAGCTGGCGGTCGCGGAACATGCGCTCCCAGCGCTCGCGCACCGGGGTGCCGGCCGCGGCGATCACCCACGGGTAGTCGAGCAACTGCGCAAATCCGTAGGGATGCCCGGCCAGCGGGTGGGCGCTGCGCGCCACGATCACCGGCTCGTCGTCGAACAGCGCTTCCTGCAGCACATCGCGCACCGGCAGGCGCTCGCGCAGCGCGCCGATCAGCAGGTCCAGCCCACCGTCGCGCAGATGGGCAAGCAGTTCCGCATACGGCCCTTCGACCACGCTGATGCTGGCGGCCGGGTGCGCGCGCGCAAAGCGGGCCAGCACCTGCGGCAGCAGGATCGCGCGGGCCAGTGGCATCACCCCCACCACCACCCGGCCGGCGTGCTGCGAGCGCAGGGCGGCCACTTCATCGAGCGCGGCGCGAACCTCGGCCAGCGCCAGCCGTACCTGCCGCAGCAGCCGTTCGGCCACCGGCGTGGGCTGCACCGCCTTGCCGCGGCGCACCGTCAGCGGCACTTCGATCACATCGGCCAGGGACTGCACCGCGCGGTAGACCGCCGGCTGCGACACGCCCAGCTGCACTGCCGCCAGCGAATAGCTGCCCGCCGCCTCCACCGCCACCAGTGCCTGCAACTGCCCCAGCGATACCCGCCGCTCCAGCCCCGGGCGGGCGGGCAAGCGCAGCGCGCGCCGCGCCACCCGGAGGCCGCGGCCCAGATGCGCCAGCGCGCGCTCGATCCGCGGCACCACCAGGCCGGTGGCCTCGGTGGCCAGCATCCCGCCCGGCTGCCGGTCGAACAGGCGCACGCCCAGCTGCTGTTCCAGCCGCGCCACTGCCTGGGTGAGGGCGGGCTGGGACAGGTTCACCTGCGGCGCGGCCGCGCTGATGCTGCCCAGCCGCTGCACGACGGCCAGGGCATGCAGATGGCGGAGATTCGGTTCCGGTAGCGGCGGCATGCTCTAACTATAAGCAAAACCAATACGCATACCTCAAATGAATCTTGAGCGCGTTGACTCTCGCCGCGCAGACTCGGCGCATCACTAACGAGGATGGATGGATGAGCCAGGTCGTCACCCAGGTCGCGCGCGCGCCCATCGCCATCGTCGACGGACTGGCGCAGGCTGGGGTGGCCACCGTGCACGAGGCGCAGGGCCGTCGCGGCCTGCTGCACCATCGGCTGCGCCCGATCTATGCCGGTTGCCGGGTCGCCGGCACCGCGGTCACGGTGTCGGTGCCGCCCGGCGACAACTGGATGATGCATGTTGCCATCGAACAGCTGCAGCCCGGCGACGTGCTGGTGGTGGCACCCACCAGCGACTGCTGCGACGGCTACTTCGGCGACCTGCTGGCTACCTCGGCGCAGGCGCGCGGCTGCCGCGGGCTGATCATCGATGCCGGCGTGCGCGACGTGCGCGACCTCACCGCCATGCAGTTCCCGGCCTGGAGCCGCGCCATCTGCGCGCAGGGCACCATCAAGGAGACGCTGGGCTCGGTCAACGTGCCGCTGGTCTGCGCCGGGCAGCTGGTGCAGCCAGGCGATGTGGTGGTGGCCGACGACGACGGCGTATGCGCGGTGCCGCGCGAACGCGCCGCCGAGGTGCTGGCTGAAGCGCAGGCGCGCGAGGCGCGCGAGGCGCTCAAGCGCGAGCGGCTGGCACGCGGCGAACTGGGCCTGGACATCTACGCGATGCGCGAGCGGTTGGCGGCCAAGGGACTGCGCTATGTCTGAGCGCGTCCGCGCGATGTGGATGCGTGGCGGCACCTCCAAGGGCGGCTTCTTCCTGGCCGAGGATCTGCCCGGCGACATCGCCGCGCGCGATGCCTTACTGCTGCGCGCCTATGGCTCGCCGGACCTGCGCCAGATCGACGGGATGGGCGGCGCCGACCCGCTGACCTCCAAGGTGGCGGTGGTGTCGCGTTCGACGCGCGCCGATGCCGACGTGGAGTACCTGTTCCTGCAGGTGGCCGTGGACCAGGCGCAGGTCAGCGATACGCAGAACTGCGGCAACATGCTGGCCGGTGTTGGCCCATTCGCGCTGGAGCGCGGCCTGCTGCCGGCGCGCGATGGCATCACCGACGTGCGCATCTTCATGCGCAACACCGGCACCCTGGCCACCGCCAGCGTGCGCACGCCTGGCGGCCAGGTGCGTTACAGCGGCGACACCCGCATCGATGGCGTGCCGGGTACCGCCGCCCCGGTCGCACTGGCCTTTGCCGACATCGCCGGCTCGTCCTGTGGCGCGCTGCTGCCCACCGGACGGGCAATGGACATGCTCGATGGCGTGCCGCTCACCCTGATCGACAATGGCATGCCCTGCGTGGTGCTGCGCGCCAGCGATATGGGAATCAGCGGCTATGAGGACCGCGCCACGCTGGATGCGGATACCTCGCTCAAGGCGCGGCTGGAATCCATTCGCCTGCAGGCGGGCCCGTTGATGCGGCTGGGCGATGTCGGCGCTGCGACGGTGCCGAAGATGATGCTGGTGGCCGAACCGCGCAACGGTGGTGCGATCAGCGTGCGCTCGTTCATTCCGCATCGCTGCCACGCGTCCGTCGGCGTGCTGGGTGCGGTCAGCGTCGCCACCGCCTGCCTGCTGCCGGACGCGCCCGCGCATGCCCTGGCGCAATTGCCTGGCGGCAGCGCCCAGCAGGTGGAGGTGGAGCATCCGAGCGGCATGAGCAGCTGCCTCATCGAGTGCGACGCAGGCGGCGCAGTGGTGCGCGCTGCGGTCATCAGGACCGCACGCAAACTGTTCGATGGTGAGTTGTTTGTGTAAGCACAACACCCAACCCTGTGCGCCGGCGTTTGACTGCGCAGCATCCCCTCTCCCCGCATCGCGACGAGCATTGCCATGATCATCGATTGCCACGGCCACTACACCACCGCGCCTGCCGCGCACGATGCGTTTCGCAAGGCGCAGATTGCGCACTACAACGACCCGGGTCTGGCAGCGCCGGTGTATCCGCAGATCTCCGACGACCAGCTGCGCGAAAGCGTAGAGCAGCACCAATTGCGCCTGCTGCGCGAGCGCGGCGCCGACATGACCATCTTTTCGCCACGCGCCAGCACCATGGCCCATCATATCGGCAATGACGCCGTGAGCCAGGTGTGGACGCGTCACTGCAACGATCTGATCGCGCGCGTGGTGCAGTTGTATCCGCACACCTTTATCGGCGTCTGCCAGTTGCCGCAATCGCCGGGCGTGTCGATCGCACACTCGATCGCCGAGCTGGAACGCTGCGTCACCGAGCTCGGGTTTGTCGGCTGCAATCTCAATCCCGATCCGTCCGGCGGCCACTGGAATGGCGTGCCGCTGACCGACCGCACCTGGTACCCGTTCTTCGAGAAGATGGTGGAACTGGACGTGCCGGCGATGGTGCACGTCTCGGGCAGCTGCAACGCCAATTTCCACGCCACCGGCGCGCATTATCTCAACGCCGACACCACCGCCTTCATGCAGTTCCTGGAAGGCGACCTGTTTACCGACTTTCCCGAGTTGCGCTTCATCATCCCGCACGGCGGTGGCGCGGTGCCGTACCACTGGGGTCGCTTTCGCGGCCTGGCCGACATGCTGGGCAAGCCGCCATTGGCCACGCACGTGATGCGCAATGTGTTCTTCGATACCTGCGTCTATCACCAGCCCGGCATCGACCTGTTGTTCGAAGTCATCGACATCGACAACATCCTGTTCGGCTCGGAAATGGTCGGCGCGGTACGCGGCATCGACCCGCAGACGGGGCATTACTTCGACGACACCAAACGCTACATCGACGCATTGGCGATCTCCGACGCCGACAAGCGCAAGGTGTTCGAAGGCAATGCGCGGCGCGTGTATCCGCGCCTGGACGCACAGCTGCGTGCGCGTGGGCTTTGACGGCGGCGTTGCACGGCGCGCTTCCTGTTATTGCTCCCTTCTCCCATTGGGACATTGTCCTCCTTTATGGGGGAGAAGGTGCCCGTAGGGCGGATGAGGGTACGTGCGAAGCCTCGTGCACTCAAAACAATTGCGGCGGCTTCGCCCCGTACCCTCACCCCAACCCCTCTCCCGGTGGGAGAGGGGCTCGATACAAACGCAAACACCCGCCTTGCGGCGGGTGTTTGCTTGGGCGCAGATCGCGTAATCGGTGGATTACTTGATCTTGCCTTCCTTGTACATCACGTGCTTACGCACGACCGGGTCGTACTTCATCATTTCCATCTTCCCCGGCGTGTTTTTCTTGTTCTTGTCCGTGGTGTAGAAGTGGCCGGTAGCGGCCGAGGAAATCATACGAATCTTGTCACGCTTGCCTTTTGCCATGACTGCTTACTCCTCAGACCTTTTCGCCGCGCGCACGCAGCTCTTTCAGAACGGCATCGATCCCGTTCTTGTCGATGGTGCGCAATGCATGCGCGGAGACACGGAGCTTCACCCAGCGGTTTTCGCTGGCGACCCAGAAACGGCGCTCGTGCAGGTTGGGCAGGAAGCGACGACGGGTTCTGTTGTTTGCGTGGGAGACGTTGTTACCCGTCTGCACACGCTTGCCGGACACTTGGCATACGCGGGACATTACGCACCTCGATAAATGAATTGCCACCCATAGCCTGGGGAGCGGCGGCCCCGACAGCATCAAGCTGCCACGCAACGTTGGGAATCAATAACTTACGCTGGAACCGGCCGGCAACCCCATCGCGCTGGGTGCCGCCATCCGGAGCGATCCGGGCACAGCGAGCCGCGCATTATGCACGGCAATTCCTTGTGCCGCAAGCACTTAGCCTGCACCACCCTAGCCCGGCGCACGGCAGCCATGCCTGCCTGGCCCTTGTTTGCGCTTGCGGCCACCCGAATCCCGGCAGACGCGCCTGCCGGGATCGTGTCATGCCTCAGCCGGCCTCGGTGCACGCCGCCCGGGCCGCTCGCGGTGCAACCAGCGGTACAGCACCGGCAACACCAGCAAGGTGAGCAAGGTGGACGAGACGATGCCGCCGATCACCACCGTGGCCAGCGGGCGCTGCACCTCGGCACCGGCGCCGACGTTGAAGGCCATCGGCACGAAGCCCAGCGCGGCGACCAGTGCGGTCACCAGCACCGGCCGCAGGCGGGCGAGCGCGCCTTCGCGCAATGCCTGCTCCAGCGGCATGCCCTCGGCCCGCAGGCTGCGGATAAAGGCGATCATCACCAGGCCGTTGAGCACCGCCACGCCCGACAACGCGATAAAGCCCACGCCGGCCGAGATCGACAGTGCCAATCCGCGCGCGGCCAGGGCCACCACGCCGCCGGTCAGCGCCAGCGGTACGCCGCTGAATACCACCAGCGCATCGCGCAGCGAGCCGAACGACCAATACAGCAGTGCGAAGATCAGCAGCAAGGTGCCCGGCACCACCCAGGCCAGGCGTTGGCTGGCGGAGATCAGTTGCTCGAAGGTGCCGCCGTAGCCGATCCAGTAACCGGTGGGCAATGCGACCTCCGTCTGCACACGCTGGCGCACCTCGGCCACGAAGCTGCCCAGATCGCGCTCGCGCACATTGGCGGTGATCACGATGCGGCGCTTGCCGTCTTCGCGGTTGATCTGGTTCGGGCCGAGCACGGTCTCGATCCTGGCGACCTCACGCAACGGCACGGTGGTCGGCGCGCCGCTACGCCAGCCGGCCACGCGGCTGGATTCGTCGACATCGCCGCGCTCGCCATCGCCACGCAGCGGGATCGGCAGGTCCGCCAAGGCGGCCGGGTCCTGACGCAGGTCCTCGGGTAGCCGTACCACGATGTCGAAACGGCGGTCGCCTTCGAACAATTGCCCGGCCTGCTGCCCGCCCACCGCGGCGGCCACGGTGTCCTGCACCACACCGGGATTGAGCCCATAGCCGGCCAGCGCGGCGCGGTCGGGCACCACCGCCAGCATCGGCAGGCCGGTGGCCTGTTCCAGGCTGACGTCGGCGGCGCCGGGCACCGCACTGGCGATGGCCTGCACGCGTTGGCCCAGTGCGAGCAAGGTGTCCAGATCGTCGCCATAGACCTTGATCGCCACGTCCGCACGCACGCCGGAAATCAGCTCGTTCATGCGCATCTGGATCGGCTGGGTGAACTCGTAGTTGTTGCCGGGTAGTTGCTTCACCGCCTGCGCGATCTCGGCGAGCAATTGCGCCTTGGGCTTGCGTGGATCCGGCCATCGATCACGCGGATGCATGATCAAAAACGTATCGGCCACCGATGGTGGCATCGGGTCGGTCGCCACTTCGGCAGTGCCGAGCTTGCCGAACACATGCGCCACTTCCGGAAACTGCTTGATGCGTTGTTCCAGCGTGGATTGCATGGTGATGGCCTGATCCAGGCTGGTGCCGGGAATGCGCAAGGCATGCAGCGCTACATCGCCTTCGTCCAGGTTGGGGATGAACTCGCTGCCCAGCCGCGTGGCCAGCACGGTGCATAACGCCACCGTCGCAAGGGCCGCAATACCGATCCAGCGTCCGTGGCGCAGCGCGCGATCGAGCAACGGCGCATACACACCGCGCGCCCAGCGCATCGCGCGGTTCTCATGCTCGGCCACCTTGCCGCCGAGCAACAACGCGATCGCCGCCGGCACGAAGGTCAGCGACAGCAGCATCGCACCGCTCAGCGCCAGCACCACGGTGATCGCCATCGGGTGGAACATCTTGCCTTCGATGCCGCTGAGCGCGAACACCGGCAGATACACCGCGGTGATGATGCCCAGGCCGAACAGGCTGGGGCGGATCACCTCGGCGGTGGCCTCGGCCGTCAATTCGAAACGCTCATCGCGCTCGAGCACGCGCCCCAGCCGCAGCTGCGCTTGGCCGAAGCGGCGCAGGCAGTTCTCCACGATGATCACCGCACCATCGACGATCAGGCCGAAATCCAGCGCGCCCAGGCTCATCAGGTTGCCGGACACGCCACCGCGCACCATGCCGGTGAGGGTGAACAGCATCGCCAGCGGAATCACCGCCGCGGTGATCAGGGCCGCACGCACATTGCCCAGCAACAGGAACAACACCACGATCACCAGCAAGGCGCCTTCGATCAGATTCTTGGCGACGGTGACGATGGTGCGGTCCACCAATGCGGTGCGGTCGTACACCGGCGCTGCCTGCACGCCGGCCGGCAGGCTGGCGTTGGCCACTTTCAGGCGCTGCGCAGCGGCCTGCGACACGGTGCGGCTGTTGGCACCGACCAGCATGAACACCGTGCCGAGGACCACTTCGCTGCCGTCCTGCGTGGCCGCCCCGGTGCGCAGCTCGCGCCCTTCGCCGACCAGCGCCACATCGCGCACCCGGATCGGCACGCCTTGGCGGCGATCCAGTACGATCGCGCCGATCTGCGCGATGTCGTCCACCTGCCCTGGTACGCGCACCAGAAACTGCTGCCCGTTGCGTTCGATATAACCGGCACCGATGTTGCGGTTGTTGGCCTCTACCGCCCGCGCCACGTCGTCCAGGGTGAAACCCAGCGCGACCAGCCGCGCAGGATCGGGCGTGATATGGATCTGCCGCGCATAGCCGCCGATGGTGTTGACCTCGGTGACGCCGGGCACATTGCGTAGCTGCGGCCGCACCACCCAATCCTGCAGGGTACGCAGGTCGGTCGCCGTCCACGCGGTGCCATCGGGTTTGCGCGCATTCGGCTTGGCCTCCACGGTGTACATGAAGATCTCGCCCAGGCCGGTGGCAATCGGCCCCAGTTGCGGCTCCAGTTCGGCCGGCAACTGCGATTTGACCTGCTGCAAACGCTCGGCCACCTGCTGCCGCGCAAAGTACAGATCGGTGCCATCGGCAAACACGGCCGTCACCTGCGACAACCCGTAGCGCGACAACGAACGCGTGGACTCCAGCCCCGGCAAGCCCGCCAGCACCGTCTCAAGTGGAAAGGTTACCCGCTGCTCGGATTCCAGCGGCGAATACCCCGGCGCTGCGGTATTGACCTGCACCTGCACATTGGTGATATCCGGCGTCGCATCGATCGGCAAGCGCGAAAAACTCCACGCCCCGATCGCGATCAGCACGCCCGTCAACGCCAGCACCAACCACCGCTGCGCGATCGCAAAGCGAATGATATTGGTCAGCATGACACGCCCCCCCGTGCATACGCGGCAATACAGTGCGCCGGCCGCCCCCCTCGTCGTGACAAGGACAGACAGCGCCGCCGTCCTATCGCGACACGCCGCAACACGCCAAACGAACACCCACACACACACCAGCGCTGCTGTTGTTGTTGTTGTTGCCGTTGCTGCTGTTGCTGTTGCTGTTGCTGTTGCTGTCTGCTTCCGGGGCCCCATACCGCAGCGGCAAGGCCGGCAGATACAACCCGCAGGGCGGCGCGCATGGATGCGCGACGTTTTTGTAAGGGACAGGGATGTCCCTTACAAAAATTTCTGCCGGACTTGCGCACCCGCAGCGCCGCAGGCGCGGAGGGCGCGAGGACGGGGTGTGCTTTCTTTTTGGTTACTTTTTCTTTGCACAAGCAAAGAAAAAGTAACTCGTGCCCGACAGGGCGCGAAAGCCTTTGCCCTAGCCTAAGAAGGCGCGAAAGCCGTGGACGTGGCGCATCCCCCTGCACCCAACAAACGCCCCCACTCGACAACGCAATGCCACCCAAACCAACGCGCTCAATGATCATGCGAGGCCCCCGACTTCTCGATGTCGGCCTTCACCAGATAACTCTGCTCCACCACCACCGTATCGCCCGGCGCCACACCCGACACCACTTCCACCTGCTGCGCATCGCGCGCGCCCAAGGTCACCGGCCGCGCCTCGTACACCTCGCCCACCTGCACGAACACCACGTCCCACTCGCGGAAGCGCTGCAACGCCCCCACCGGCACCACCATCGCTGCCGGCTGCTGCGCCACCGTCACCCGTGCCTTCACCGCCGACCCTGGCCGCCACGACCCGTCGGTATTGCGCAGCACCGCGCGCGCCACCGTGCTCTGGCTGGCGGTGGCCGTGCCCGGCAACACGCGCTCCAGCGTGGTCTGCGCCACCACGCCATCGCTGATGCGCGTCACCGTGACCGGTGCGCCGGCGGCGATATGCCCGGCATCGGCGCCAAAGATGTGCAGATCCACCCACAGGCTCGACAGATCGGCGATCTCGAACAAGGCCTGGCCTTCGCTGGCATTGCTGCCCAGGCTGGCATTACGCGCCAGCACAGTGCCGCTGATCGGTGCGGTGACCGAATAGGTGGTCAGGCTCAGATTGCTTTCCACCGTGGCCAGCACCTGTCCGGCACGCACCTGATCGCCGACGTTGGCGCGCAGGCTGCGCACCGGCCCGGGGAAGCGCGCGGTGACCTGCGCCTGCGCCCCTTCTGCCGGCGTCAGCAGGCCTTGCACTTCGTGCTGATCGGCGATGCTGCCGGCACCGATCGATGCCACGCGGATGCCGGCCTCCTGTGCAATGGTTGCGGCAATCGTGGTACGGCCTTCGTAGCTGGAATAGCTCCAGCGATGCGCCTTGCCCTGCACGCTGGCGCGCACTTCCACATCGAACGAATGCGGCTCGCCTACCTCGCTGGTGGCCAGCAGGCTGCCATCGGTGTGCGCGCGCAATGGATAGGTGTCGACCTTGCCGCCCAGCCGCGTGGTCTTGATCTCCACGCTGCCGGCGCTGGCCGGCAAGGGTTTGCCATCGCGATACAGCCAGGCCTGGAACGTGGGCGGGCCGCCGTCTTCGGCGATTGCAAGCTCCACGCTGTCGCCGTCCTGGCTGAGCAGGCGGCCGCCGTGCGTGCCCTTGGGCGCTTCGTCGGCATGATCGCTGCCGCCCTCTTCGCTGTGTCCTGCCTCGCCGCCCGCGTGGGCATGGCCGTCTTCTTGGGTGCGGCCGCAACCGCCGAGCAGCAGCGCCAGCAACAGCGGCGCAACAATGGAGTGCGTCATCGATGGAACTCCTTTGGAAGGCCGGCGCAAGGCGCCGACCAATGCAGCGAATGGAGAAGGCGCACAGCGCGCGTTGGCGGCCATGCACCCATGGCGGTCACCCCGCGTGTGCAGTGCGACTGCCGCTTGCGTGCCGACCACCCCGGAGGGCAGCAGGAAGTCACCCAGCGCATAGCCATGCGTGGACATCACCGTGCGCGCGCTCATGGCGTTGCCTGCGCGGTGACGACAAACGGTTGGCCGGTGAGGCGCTGGATCTCGATCAAGGCGGTCTGCGCTTCCACTGCCGCAGCGAGCTGCTGCTGGCGTGCATCGCTGCGCTGGGCCTGCAGCTGCGCCCAATCCAGATAACTGGTGGCACCGGCGCGGTAGGCACGTTCGGCCGCCGCATCGGCACGCGCCAACGCCGGCAACACCTCATCGCGCATGCGCGCCACTTCCAGCTGGCCGGCACGGTAACGCCCGTGCGCGTCGGCCAGGGTGGCGTACAGCTGCAATGCCTGCGATTGGCGTTCGATGCCCAGCAGCGACAGCTCGGCCTGCGCAGCGCCGATCTCCGGCTGCGCGCGTGCCGCGCTTCCCAGCGCCAGCGACACGCTGCCGACCAGCGCGGTGGCATCGCTGCCCTGCAGCCGGCGCACGCCCAGTTGCCAGTCCAGATCCGGGCTGGCCTGGCTGCGGGCCAGCTGCAGCCGCGCTTCGCGCAGGCGCTGCTCGCTGTTCAGGCGGGCCAGTTCCGGCGTGCTGTCGAGCAACTGCGCCAGCACCTCGAAGTCCGGGATATCCGGCAGCTGCAGGGCATCGCCGCTGGTGTCGCCGGCGTCGATGCTACGCGCCCCCCACAGCAGCGCCAGTTGCCGACGTGCGGTGCTGAGGTCCAGGTGTGCGCGGTCGCGCTCCAGTTCCGCACGCGCCTGCAATGCCTGTGCGGTGAGCAGCACCGACTCCGGCGAGGCACCGGCCTGCAGCCGCTGGCGCGCGGCGGCGACCGTGCGCTGGCGCTGCGCCAGGGTATCCAGCGCAATGGCGTGGCGCTGGCGTGCGGCGGTGATGGCCAGGTAGCGGCGCGCCACCTCGGCCAGCACGTCCAGGCGCGCCAGTGCGCGTTGCGGCGCCAGCGCGTCGATGCGCGCCTGGGCGAGGGTGCGGCGTGCATCCAGCTTGCCGCCGCGTTCGAGCACGCTGGCCAGGGTGAGCGTGAGCTCGGCCTGGTCCAGCGCGCGGGTGGGCCCGCTGCCGAACACGTTTTCGATCTCTGCGCCCACGCGCAGCGGCGGGCGCAGGACATCGCGCTGCGCCTCGGCGGCGAGCACGGCCTGCTGGCCGTCGGCCAGACGCAGATCCGGGTGCTTGGCGGCGACGCGCGCAATGGCGTCGTCCAGGGTCAGCACGGTTTGGGGCGGTACGTCCTGCGCCATGGCGCTCGGCACGACCGCGAAGGCGGCAAATGCCGCCAGTCGCAACCACATGAGGGTGTCTCCGCGAATCGGGATCGATGGTCAGGCCGGCAGCCGCCGGCAAGGCATCAGGCCGCGATCGGGGGCCGCAACAGGGTCTCGATCAGGTGCGATCGGTAGTCGGTGGTCAGCGCGGCCGGTTGTACCTGCGCGCGCAGCGGCAGTGGACCCCAGGAAATGGCAGGCAGCATCGCCGGGCTATGCCCGTGGCAATAGCCGCTGTGCATCAGGGCATGCAGCAGGCCGGCGCCATCGCGCTCGCCGGCATCGCCTTCGTCGGCACCGTCATGGCCATGCGGTGCGGTGTCGTCCAGGTGTGCCTGGTCATGCGCCAGCGCGTGCACATCGCCCAGCGCACAGGCCACCGGCGCCACCAACACGCCCAGCACCAGCACCGCCAGCGCCATCAGGCGCAGCAGGGGATGCAATCGACGGGCGCGGCGGAGCAGCATGGGCGCAGCGTATCGGGGCCAGGGCAGTTACACAATCGCACGGGAGCGTTGTATTGCCTGGTGTCGTCGGTCGCTCAGGTCAGATGCCTGGTGACCGAGTGCGCGGTGCCCTCGCCGCTCGCGGGACGCGCCGTGAACCCCTCCGTGGGGCTCGATGGCGGCCTCCATGCCGCCAACGGTCCCGCAAGCGGCGAGGACACCGCACCGGACAGTTGGCTGGTCGTTTTGTTGAGAGCAAAGGGCGCCGCACCACAACCCCAAGTCGGCGGGTCGGCCCGGCGGGCGTCAAGTCCGCATCATGGCGCGGCGCGACCGCCCGGCTTGGTGTCTGCCGGGCGCGCCTTGCTCTCGCCGATGAAGGCGCGCACCTGCTGCTCCAGCACCGGCAGCGTGACCGAGCCCTGGCGCAACACCACGTCGTGGAAGGCCTTGATGTCGAAGCGATCGCCCAGTTCCTTCTCGGCTTCGGCGCGCAACTTGACGATGCTGATCTCGCCCAGCTTGTAGCTCAGCGCCTGGCCGGGCCAGGAGATGTAGCGGTCCACTTCGGTGGTGACTTCGTGTTCGCTGAGGGCGGTGCGGTCGCGCAGATAGGCCAGCGCCTGCTCGCGGGTCCAGCCGTCGTGGTGCACGCCGGTGTCGATCACCAGCCGGCAGGCACGCCACATCTCGTAGGTGAGCCGGCCGAACTCTTCGTACGGCGTTTCGTAGATGCCCATCTCCTGGCCGAGCTTTTCGGTATACAGCGCCCAGCCTTCGCCATAGGCGGAGATGTAGTTCTCGCGGCGGAACGCCGGTTGCTCGCCCTGCTCCAGAGCCAGCGAGCCCTGCAGCGAATGACCGGGCGAGGACTCGTGCAGGGTCAGCGCCGGCAGGTTGTACAGCGGCCGCGATGGCAGGTTGTAGGTGTTGACCCAATAGGTCGTCGCGCCGCCGCGGCCAGCGGTCCAGAACGGGGCGATGTCGTCGGGCACCGGCTTGATGGTGAAGCGCCCGCGCGGCAGCGTGCCGATGAACTTGCCCACCTGCCCGTCCACGCGCTTGGAAATCCACGCGGCGCGATCGAGCAATTCCTGCGGGGTCTTGGCGTAGAACTGCGGATCGGTGCGCAGGAAGGTCAAAAATTGCGCGAAGCTGCCCTTGAAACCGACCTGCTGGATGATCGCGTTCATCTGGGTCTGGATACGCGCCACCTCCTCCAGGCCGATCTGGTGGATCTGCTCGGGCGTCAATTCCAGCGTGGTGTATTGGCGGATCTGCTGGCGATAGAACGCCTTGCCATCGGGCAATGCTTCGGCGGCCAGGGTGGTGCGTGCCTTGGGCATGTAGTCGTTGCGGAAGAAGGTCAGCAGCTTGCTGTACGCCGGAAGCACGGCAGTGCGCAGCGCCGCCTTGGCCTGCTCGCGCAGTTGCGCCTGCTCGGCGGCGGGGATCTGCGCAGGCAGTTGCTTGAACGGTGCGTAGAAGGTGGATTCGGTGGGATCCTTGACCTCGGCCACGGTGGCGATGGACACATCGCGCCCATCGAGCACCGCACGCGGCACGCTGAAGCCGCGCGCCAGGCCGCTGCGCATGTTGGCGATCTGCTGGTCGAAGTAACGCGGCACATCGTTCAGGCGCGCGATGTAGGCGCGGTACTCGGCCGCGCCCTTCATCGGCCGCTGCGCCATGAAGCCCAGGTTGGACCAGAACGAACTATCCGAATTGAACGGCATCTCGTAGGCGCGCAGGCGCACTTCGGCGGCCAGGTTCTCCACCTGCGGGCGGTAGATGGCGACGTTGATCTGGTTGGCCGGCGAGAGCTGCTTGGGGTCGATGCCGTCGAGCTGCTTGAGCACGCCGTCCCACACCGCCAGGCGCGCCTGCTGCGCGGCCGGGCCGACGTCGGGCAGATGGGTGTTGTCGCCGGTGGTGTCGGTGTCTTCATCGGCCTGGCCGGTCTCGGCCTGCCGCCACGCCCATTCTTTCTCGTAGATCGCGCGGAAGCGTGCATCGGCGGGTGCTTCGGCGGCCAGCGTGGCCGGAGCCGGCGATGTGGCAGCCTGGGTCGTGGCGGCGAACGAGGTGCCCAACAGGGCAAGCGCGAGGGCGGTGGCGAGCGAAGAGGTCACGTGCGGAAAGCCTGATCTGGAGCGAACGCCCGATGATGGCAGCCTGCGCGTGAGCTGCCATGGGCCGGAAGTCCCAACGCGGGCTGGCGCACGGGTATGGCTGGAGTCTCGGCGCTGCCCCCATCCGCCCTTCGGGCACCTTCCCCCGCAGGCGGGGGAAGGGAGATGGTGTGCTCGTCGAGGGCGGGGGAAGGGGGCTGGTGTGCTTGACCGGGGACGAGATGCGGTGAGCTTGTGGGGGCGATGTTCACTCCCTCTCCCGCCTGCGGGAGAGGGTTGGGGTGAGGGCGCTTTGAGACCGATGGGCTCAGGCCTTGCGCACCACCACCAGGTGCCGCTCGCCCTCTCCCGCCTGCGGGAGAACGCGCGTCGGTGCCCTGGCGTGGCCGGGACTGCCGCCGGCTGCCCCCATCCGCCCTGCGGGCACCTTCCCCCGCAGGCGGGGGAAGGGAGATGGTGTGCTCGTCGAGGGCGGGGGAAGGGGGCTGGTGTGCTTGGCCGGGGACGAGATGCGGTGAGCTTGTGGGGGCGATGTTCACTCCCTCCCCGCCTGCGGGAGAGGGTTGGGGTGAGGGCGCTTTGAGACCGATGGGCTCAGGCCTTGCGCACCACCACCAGGTGCCGCTCGCCCTCTCCCGCCTGCGGGAGAACGCGCGTCGGTGCCCCGGCGTGGCCGGGACTGCCGCCGGCTGCCCCCATCCGCCCTTTGGGCACCTTCCCCCGCAGGCGGGGGAAGGAAGCTGGCCTGCTTGGCCGGCCAAGAGATGCAGTGAGCTTGTGGGGGCGATGTTCACTCCCTCTCCCGCCTGCGGGAGAGGGTTGGGGTGAGGGCGCTTTGAGACCGATTGGCTCAGCCCTTGCGCACCACCACCAGGTGCCGCTCGCCCTCCAGGCCGGGCACCTGCAACGGGTGCACCTGGCTCATCGTCCAGCCGGCGGGCAATGCGGCGATTTCCTCGTACGGGTACACGCCCTTCATCGCCAACAGACTGCCGCCCGGGCGCAGCAGATGGCCGCCGACGTCGATGATGCCGGCCAGCGTATCCAGCGCACGCGCGGTGAGGTGGTCGTAGGCGGCCGGCTCATCGAGGGCTTCGGCGCGCGATTCGGCCACGCGGGCGTTGCGCAGTTCCAGATGGCGTAGCGCCTCGCGCATGAAACGCGCCTTCTTGCCGTTGCTTTCCACCAGGGTCACCTGCAGCTGCGGGCGGGTGATGGCAAGCGGGATGCCGGGCAAGCCGGGGCCGGTGCCCAGGTCGGCCAGGGTGCCGCTGGCGATGTAGGGCTGCATGGCCAGCGAATCGAGCAGATGGCGGGTGACCATCTCGCGCGGGTCGCGCACGGCGGTGAGGTTGTAGGTCTTGTTCCAGCGCACCAGCAGGGCCAGGTAACGCAGCAGCGGGGCGGCAAACGCCGCATCCAGGGATTGGGCCTGCAGGCCGCGTTCGAGCGCGGCGGAGACATCGGGGGCGAGTGCGGCATCGTTCATGCCGCAATTATCGCAGCTGGATGAGCTGCAGGTGCGGGCGTGCCGGGCGCGTTGGCGATGCCCGGCGCTTGGGCAGGACGCTGGCGTGGGTGAACTTGCCAGCACGAACGTCAGGCCTGGCGATGGCATAGTCTCGGTAACCGTGACCGTGGTGTTCCAGAAGGCACCGCCTGCCGCCAATACCTCACCGTTGGCCGGTTACCAGTTCTTCGGCGAAGTGGAAATCGACGGCGCCAGCGGCGTGCTGACGGTGACCTTGCGCGATGTCGACGGCGT
This sequence comes from Xanthomonas campestris pv. badrii, assembly GCF_012848175.1. Lineage (NCBI taxonomy): Bacteria > Pseudomonadati > Pseudomonadota > Gammaproteobacteria > Lysobacterales > Lysobacteraceae > Xanthomonas > Xanthomonas campestris. Next base: position 4,212,828 of record NZ_CP051651.1, read on the forward strand.
GGCGCAGTTCCGGCAGCCGATCCTGCCGGACGGCGCGGCGCCTCACGCGGCGGCGTGAGGGTAGAACGCCAGCGCGGCGCGGCAGCCCGGTGCCGCCCACCATTCGTGCAACTGCCAGTGCGCCGGCTGGCCCAGCGCCGGGTCGCACCATTGCAACTGCAATGCGCCATCGGCGGCCAATGCAAACGTCAGCCGATGCAGCCCGAACGACAGCCCATGCCCGTGCGCCTTGAGCAGGGCCTCCTTCGCGCACCACAGGCGAAAGAACAGTGCCTGCTGCGCATCGGGCGCTTGCCTGCCCAGCAATGCGAGTTCGTCGGGGTGGAAGAAGCGCTGCGCGATCTCCAGCAGACGCGGTCGTAGACGGATCCGTTCCAGGTCCACCCCCAGCCGCACGCCCTGGCCCAATCCCACCAACAGATGCTCGCCGCTGTGGCTCCACCCGGTATCCCACCCGGGCAGGGCTGGCTGCAAGGTCGGGCGCCCGCGCGCATCGCGCAGCACGGGCACCTGCGCCGGATCCAGCCCCAGCGCGTGACCGAGCAGCTGCCGCGCCTGCGGCTCGCCCCGTTCGCCAGGTTGATGCGGCCGCAGCCACAGCTGCACCGGGCCATGCTGCCAGGTTGGCTGCATCGTCACCTGGCCCACACCAAACCGAACGCACGGCCATTGGATGCAGCGTGTTCGACGGCTGCTTCACGGCCGGCTGCGTCCAATTGCGCCCATGCACCGCGTCTGGTGCGACTGAACGAGGAGAGCGGCACCATGGGCATCATCATCTGGTTGATCATCGGCGGCATCGTGGGTTGGCTGGCCAGCCTCATCATGCGGCGCGATGCGCAGCAGGGCATCATTCTCAATGTCGTGGTCGGCATCGTCGGCGCGATGATTGCCGGCTGGTTGTTTGGCGGCGGCATCAACCAGGCAATCACGCTGATAACCTTCGTGTGGTCGCTGGTGGGTGCGGTGATCCTGCTGGCCATCGTCAACCTGTTCACCCGCGGCCGGGTGCGCTGAGGTATCGGCACCACGCGTGTCGTGCGCAACGCCCGGGCCTGCCCGGGCGTTGTCGTGTCAGCCTGGCCCTTCAATCGTGCGCCGCTGCACGATCGGCCGGATGGTTGACGCCATCTTCCACCGGCACCGCAATGGTCAATGCGTACGGGTTGACCCCGTCCAGGCAGCCGACGTTGTAGCCGAATTCGTTGGGATTGGAGCGGCGCCGATGATGGGTATAGATCCCGCAGACGCCGCAGAAGTAATGCGCGGCGGCGCGCGTGTTGAACTGATACAGGCGCAACACCTCCTCGCCCTGCAGCACGTGCAGACCATCGAGCGTGACCGAGGCGACCACCGCGCCGCGCCGGCGGCACATCGAGCAATCGCAGCGGCGTGGATCCAGCAGGCCGTAGGGCAGGTCCAGGTCGATCTGCACCGCACCGCAGTGGCAGCTCAGCCGATGCACCGGCCCCAGCGTGACCTCGCCGATCTTGTGGGTGCTGCGCCGCAGATGCCGTTCGCTCATGCGCCAGCCTCCGCCAGCCGCACCCATGCCGGTGCGTGGTCGCTGGGGCGTTCCCAGGTACGCGGTTCGCGGTCGATGCCCGATTCGGTTGCGCGTGCGCGCAGCGCCTGCGACACCAACGTCAGGTCGATGCGCAGCCCCAGGTTGCGACGGAAGCCGGCCTGACGGTAATCCCACCAGCTGAACTGCCCGGCGTCTTCGTGGTGCAGCCGGAATGCATCGTGCAAGCCCAGCGCCAGCAGCTGATCCAGGGCAGCGCGCTCGGCGGCCGAGGTCAGGATGTGGTGTTCGTTCCACACCGCCGGGTCGTGCACGTCGCGTGCATCCGGGGCGATGTTGAAGTCGCCCAGCACCACCAGCTGCGGATGCCGCTGCAGCTCCTGCGCGATCCACTCCCGCGCGGCCTGGAGCCAGCGCAGCTTGTAGGCGTATTTTTCGGTGCCCACGTCCTGGCCGTTGACCACATACAGATTGATGATGCGCACGCCATCCACGGTGGCGGCGATGACGCGCTGCTGCACGTCATCGAAGCCGGGGATGCCCATCTGCACCTCCAGCGCCGGCGAGCGCGACAGGATCGCCACGCCGTTGTAGGTCTTCTGCCCGCAGAACACGCTGCGGTAGCCGAGCGCGGCCAGCGCCGCATCCGGAAACTTGTGGTCTTCCAGCTTGGTCTCCTGGATCCCCACCACGTCCGGCGCGAAGTCGGTGAGCCACTGTTGCAGGTGCGGCAGGCGCACGTTGAGCGAGTTGACGTTCCAGGAGGCGATTTTCATGGCGCGGGCCGTAACGCAAACCACCAATGGTACCGCGGCTGCGCGGATCGGTCCGGGGCCGCGTCCGGCAGGGGCTGGCTCAGGGCCGCGGCCGCACCGCCCGGTACTGCGTGCGATCGCCGCTGCGCGTGCCGCGCGGGTCGAGGTCGGCGCACAGCTGGTCGCCACACGGCACCACATCGCTGTGGGCCACCGCGCGCAGCACCTGCGCACTGGACACCTGCCAATCAGCCATCTTGCATGGCCTTGAGATGTCCAGGAAACCCCGGGCGTGTCACTCTGATCGGAATGCCTGGCGCAGGCGGCGGAATCGCGGCTGCCGCCGGAATGCGATCGTCAGTGCGCGGGCAAACCGCCCAATGCACAACGCCGGCACAGGGCCGGCGTTGTGTGTACTACGCGACCGCGTTTGCTCAGTGACCAGACGCGCCGCTGGCACCCAGGCCGGTTTCGGCACGGATCTGCTGGGCCTTGAACGCGGCGCGTTCGTTGGCCGCCTGCGGGCTGCGATCCAGGATCGAGAACAGCCAGATGCCCACAAAGCCAATCGTCATCGAGAACAGCGCCGGCGAGGTGTACGGGAACGGCGCCGAGCCGGCCGCGTTGCCCAGCGTATCCACCCACACCGACGGCGACAGCACCGTCAGCACCAGCGAGGAGATCAGGCCGAGGAAGCCGCCGATCACCGCGCCACGGGTGGTGCAGTTCTTCCACAGCAACGACAGGATCAGCACCGGGAAGTTGGCCGAGGCGGCGATGGCGAACGCCAGCGACACCATGAAGGCCACGTTCTGCTTCTCGAACACGATGCCCAGCAGCACCGCGACCGCGCCCAGCACCAGGGTGGTGGCGCGCGAGACCTTCAACTCCGCACCCGGCGCCGGATTGCCCTTCTTGATCACCGTGGCGTACAGGTCATGCGACACCGCCGAGGCGCCGGACAGGGTCAGGCCCGCGACCACCGCCAGGATGGTGGCGAAGGCCACCGCCGAGATGAAGCCCATGAACACGTTGCCGCCGACGGCATTACCGACCAGCACCGCCGCCATGTTGGCCGCACCCTTGCCGCCGTGGATGGTGCCGGTGGTGACATCGGCGAACTGCGGGTTGGTCAGCACCAGCGCAATCGCACCAAAGCCGATGATGAAGATCAGGATGTAGAAGTAGCCGATCCAGGTGGTGGCCCACAGCACCGACTTGCGTGCCTGCTTGGCATCGGGAACGGTGAAAAAGCGCATCAGGATGTGCGGCAGGCCGGCGGTACCGAACATCAGCGCCATGCCGAAGGAGATCGCCGAGATCGGATCTTTCACAAAGCCGCCCGGCCCCATGATCGACAGGCCGGCCTTGGCCGCGTCTTCCGGCGAAGCGCCGCCATTGGCCGCCACCGCGGTCTTCACCCGCACGCCCTCGGCGAACAGCGCCTCGAAGCTGAAGTTGAAGTGCCACATGATGGCCACGGCCATGAAGGTCACGCCGGTCAGCAGCAACACCGCCTTGATGATCTGCACCCAGGTCGTGGCGGTCATGCCACCGAACAGCACGTAGATCATCATCAGCACGCCGACCAGGGTCACCGCCACCCAGTAGTCCAGGCCGAACAGCAACTTGATCAATGCACCTGCACCGACCATCTGCGCGATCAGGTAGAACAGCACCACCACCAGCGTGCCCGATGCCGCAAAGCTGCGGATGGCGGTCGGTGCGAAGCGATAACCGGCCACGTCGGCGAAGGTGTACTTGCCGAGGTTGCGCAGCCGCTCGGCCATCAGGAAGGTCAGGATCGGCCAGCCGACCAGAAAGCCGATCGCATAGATCAGGCCGTCGTAGCCGTTGGCCATCACCGCCGCGGTAATCCCCAGGAACGAGGCTGCCGACATGTAGTCGCCGGCAATGGCCAGGCCGTTCTGGAAACCGGTGATGCCACCGCCGGCGGTGTAGAAGTCGGCGGCCGACTTGGTCTTGGCCGCCGCCCACTTGGTGATCCACAAGGTGCCCAGCACGAAGAAGCCGAACATGCCGATCGCCACCCAATTGGTGGGTTGCTTGTCGACCTGGCCCATGTCGCCGCCGGCCGCCAGCGCAAGGCCTGCCGGCAGCAGGCCGGCCAAAATCAGAAGAAGGCGCGAGGTCTTGCTCATTTGCGGGCGTCCTCCAGGATCTGCGCGGTCAGCTGGTCGTAGGTGTTGTTGGCGCGGCGTACGTAGACGGCGGTGATGGCGATGGTGAACACCATCACCCCGATCGCGATCGGGATGCCGATCGAGGTCACGCCGTCGCCGATGGGCTTGGCCAGGAATGCCTTGTCGAAGGCGATCAGCCCGATGTAGCCGTAGTAGGCCAGCAACATCAACGCGGTGAGGGTCCAGCCC